>JAIOQA010000331.1 GCA_021413675.1 Deltaproteobacteria bacterium
TCGCGCGCGCGGCCCGGCCGTAGCGGCCGATGATCTCGTCGTAGCGGCCGCCGCGGACCACGGCGTCGGCGGCGCCGGCGGCGTAGCCCGCGAAGCGCGCGCCGGTGTAGTACTCGAAGCCGCGGACCTCGCCGAGATCCGCGGTGATGCCGGCGTGCAGCCCGGCGTCCATGAGCGGCGCGGCGGCCGCGAGCACGTGGGCGAGCTCGTCGAGCGCGTCGGCGACCTCGCGCGGCCAGCGCAGCGTGCGCGCCCGGGCCAGGACCTCGTCGACCGGGCCCCACAGGCTCGGCAACGCGATCGCGAGCGGGCGCGCGGCAATCGGCAGCGCCTCCGCGGCGCGCGCGGTGCCCGCGCGATCCTTGCGCGCGATCGCCGCGGCCAGCGCGGCGCGGCTGTCGGCGTCGGGCGCGAGGCCGAACAGCCAGCGCGCCGGCGCGGCGTGGCCGACATCGAGCCGCACGTCGGCGATGCCCGAGCCGATCAGCGCGGCGGCCGCGACCGCGAGCGCCTCGGCGTCGCCATCGGGTGAGCCGGCGTCGATGAGCTCGATGCCGGCCTGCAGGATCTCGCGCTGCGCCAGCGGCGAGCCGCCCGGCGCAGGCAGGCGGTTGACCGAGCCCTCGTAGCACAGCCGGATCGGACCATCGACGTCGCGCAGCCGGGTCGCGACGATGCGCGCGATCTGCGGCGTGATGTCGGGCCGCAGCGCGACGACCTCGCCCGAGCCGGGCTCGACGAAGCGGATCGCGGCGGCGCGGGCGTCGGCGCCGAGGCCGCGCTCGAGGACATCCGCGCACTCGAAGACCGGCGTGATGATGCGGGCGTAGCCCCAGGACTCGAAGCCGCTCAGCAGGCGTTCGGCGATCGCACGGCGACGGGCCGCGGCCCGCGGCAGGAAATCGCGGACCCCCGCAGGCAGGCGGATGGCTTCGCGGGGGTCGGCTGACACGGCGCGGACTGTAGCAGCGGCGCGCGCCGATGGGCGCTCAGCACGTCACAATGGACAGCGATCGGATCCCGTCTGAAGTCGGATCGGTCAGATCGGGTTGGGGACGGGCACGAACTGGACGGTCAGGCTGGGGAACCGCTGGCGCAGCTCGTCGGCCACGCGGCGCGCGCCGAAAACTTCGGTCGCGTAGTGACCGGCGGCGACCAGGGTGATCTGCAGCTCGCGCGCGAGATCCCCGGCGCGTTCGGCCAGCTCGCCGGTCAGGAACAGATCGCAGCCGGCCCCGGCCGCGGCCTCGAGCAGGTCCGAGGCCGCGCCCGAGCACAGCCCGACCTTGCGGACCACCTCGGGGCCGTACGGAAACACGAACCGCGGCGGCTGGCCGGCGCACACGCCAGCCGCGATCCGACCGATCGCCTCGTCGCGGGTGACCGGCGCCGACCACGCGCCCGACAGGCCCAGCGCCACGCCGCGCACGTCACCGAAGCTGTCGCGCGCGAGCCCGAGGCCGAGCGCGTCGGCGAGGCCGGTGTTGTTGCCGAGCCGCGCGTGCTTGTCGAGCGGCAGGTGATACGCGGCGAGCGAGACGTCGTTGGCGAGCAGGAGCTTGAGCCGCTGGCGGGTCGGGCCGGTGATGCGCTCGATGCCGCCGCCCCAGATGAGGCCGTGGTGCACGACCACGAGATCGGCGCCGAGCTCGACCGCGCGCTCGAGCAGCGCGAGGTTGGCGCTGACGCCGGTGACGACCGTGTCGATCTCGGGCGCGCCCTCGATCTGCAGGCCGTTGGGCCCCCAGTCCTTGAAGCGGTCGGCCTCGAGGGTGGTGTCGAGGAACGACACCACGTCGCGCAGGTGCACGGTCATGGGCGCGCTACTGCCCGACCTTGGCGACGCACGCGACGAGCTCGTCGCGGATCACCGCGGCGCCGTCGGGATCGGCGGTGGTCATCTTCGCGACCGCGGCCAGGTCCTTGTCGAGCGCGGCCACGCAGGTCGCGTCCTTGCAGGCGCAGGCCTTGTCGCGGATCTCCTTGAGCTTGGCCTTGCCGTCGTCTTTGCAGCCGGCGAGCGCGGCCGCGAGCACGACTCCGAGGATGGCGATGCGTCTGACCATGATCCGTCTCCTGAGAAGCAGTGTCGCCGACCGCGCGGGGCAGGTAAAGCGCCCGCCGGCCATCTACTCGCCGGTGAAGCGCGGGTCGCGCTTGCCGAGGAACGCGGCCACGCCCTCGACGAAGTCGCGCGAGCCCAGGCACTCGAGCTGGCCGCGCGCCTCGCGATCGAGCCCGGCCTCGAACCCGCTCTCGAGGCCATCGTGGACCGCGCGCTTGACCAGGCGCAGCACGCGCGGTGGCCCGGCGGCGATCCGGGTCGCGAACGCCCAGGCCTGATCGGCGAACTCGTGCACCGGCCACAGCCGGTTCCCCAGGCCGTAGGACAGGGCGGTGGCGGCGTCGACCTGATCGCCGGTGTAGAGCAGCTCGAGCGCCCTGCCCACGCCGATGATCCGCGGCAGCATCCAGGTGCCGCCGCCGTCGGGCATGAGGCCGCGGCGCACGAAGATCTCGCCGAACCGCGCGCGCTCCGACAGGAGCCGCAGGTCGCACGCGAGCGCCAGATCGCAGCCGAAGCCGGCGGCGGCCCCGTCGACCGCGGCGATCGTCGGCTGGGGCGCGTTGCGGATCGCCAGGATGAGGCCGTGGAAGTACGCGCGCAGGTCGCGCTCCATGTCGGCCGCCGGGCGCGGGCCCTTGCGCATCGCGTCCTTGAGATCGAGGCCGGAGCAGAACGCGCCGCCGGCGCCGCCGAGCACGATCACCCGCGCGTCGCCCGCGCTCTCGATCGCCGCGATCAGCGCCTGGTTGACCTCGATCGTCAGCGCGTTCTTCGAGCCCGGGCGATCGAGCTCGATCCAGCGGACGCCATCGCGATCGGTGACGTGGACCTCGGCGTGGCTCACGGCACCACCTCGTCCTCGATCGGCGGGACCGGCGCCGGAGCCGAGGCCTCGACCCGCGCGGCGTGCGCCGGGTCCGGCAAGATCATCTTCATCGCCTCGGTCACCGCGACGTGGGCGTCGGACTCCTGGCCGAAGAACGTGCTGTGCTCGTAAGCGCGGACCGCGTGGCGCAACAGCACCGCGACCGTCGCCGCGATCGGCACCGCCAGCAGCACGCCGACGAACCCGAGCAGCTTGCCGCCGGCGACCACCGCGAGCAGCGCCGCCGACTCCGACAGCCCGACCTTCTGGCCGGTGATCTTGGGGGTGAGCACCGCGGCCTCGAGCAGGTGCAGCGCGAGGATCACGATGCCCACGCCGATCAGCGGGCCGAAGCCCTGCCAGTCGAGCAGCGTGATCAGGAGGACGATCGCCGCGCCGATGAACGTGCCGATGAACGGGATGATCGTCAGCACGCCGACCAGGATGCCGATCGGGATCGCGAGGTGGATGCCGACGATCGAGAAGCCGATCGCGTAGAGGATCGCGAGGATCGTCGTGACGGTCGCCTGGCCGCGGACCCAGCCCGCGACGACATCGTCGACCTCGGCGAGGATCTCGAGCACGTGGCCGCGATTGCGCGGCGGCACGATCTTCTTCACGCGCGCGGCGATGTGGTGCCAGTCGAGCAGGAAGTAGAACGCGAAGATCGGGATGAGCAGCACCTCGCCCATGAACTCGAGCAAGGACACCGCGCTGCCGAGCACGGTCCCCATGAGCTGCTGCAGCGGCCCCGCGGCCTCCTGCGCGAGCTTCTTGAACTCCTCGCCCTTGAGGTACTTCTGCCAGTCGGCCGGCACCTCGAGGCCGAGGTGTTCGCCGGTCCAGTGCACCGCATTGTCGACCATGCGCGGCAGGTCCGAGACGAAGTTCGATACCTCGTCGGCGATGCGCGGCGCGAGGATCACGATCACCGCGACGACCACGCCGAGGAACCCGACCAGCAAGCCGGTGGCGCCCAGCGCCCGCGGCACCCCGCGCGCGACCAGCCGGTCGAGCACCGGCGTCAGCAGGTACGCGATGCCGAGCGCGACCAGCACGATCGCCAGCACCGACGCCAGGTAGCTGACCACCCACCAGCCGATGACCGCGAAGACGATGTAGAGCAGCCACCGGACCATCGCGAGGATCTGGCGCGTGTCGTCATCGGTTCGCGGCGGGTCGGGCTCGGGCACGGGGCGATACTACGTGCGTCGCGGAGGCGATGCGAGTGCGCGGCCGCGCGCGCCGGGCTTGCACCGACGCGAGATTCCTTGTAGATGGGCCCCCTATGGCTCTCTCGGTCGGTATCGTCGGACTGCCCAACGTCGGCAAGAGCACGGTCTTCAACGCCCTCACCGCCGGCAAGGCCGAGGCCGCCAACTACCCGTTCTGCACGATCGATCCCAACGTCGGGATCGTGCCGGTGCCCGACGAGCGGCTGTACCGCATCCAGAAGTACATCCCCTGCCAGAAGATCATCCCCGCGGTCGTCGAGATCGTCGACATCGCCGGCCTGGTCAAGGGCGCGTCCGAGGGCGAGGGCCTGGGCAACAAGTTCCTGGCCAACATCCGCGAGACCAACGCGATCCTGATGATGGTCCGCTGCTTCGACGATCCCAACGTGATCCACGTGGCGGGCTCGGTCGATCCGATGCGCGACATCGACATCATCGAGCTCGAGCTGGTGCTCGCCGACTCCGACAGCGTCGAGAAGCGGGTCAAGAAGGCGTCGGGCTCGGCCAAGACCGGCAACAAGGACGCGAAGCTCGAGCTGGCGGTCGCCGAGCGCGTGCTCGCCCACCTCAACACCGGCAAGGCGGCCCGCTCGCTCGATCTCACCGACGACGAGCGCAAGCTGGTCTCGACCTTCGGGCTCATGACGATCAAGCCGGTCCTCTACTGCTGCAACGTCGGCGAAGAGGACCTGCCCGACGGCAACGCCTGGTCGAAGCTGGTGCAGGAGCGCGCGGTCCGCGAGGGCGCCGGCGTGGTGATCCTGTGCGGCAAGGTCGAGGCCGAGCTGTCGGAGCTCGACGCCGCCGACAAGCTCGAGCTGCTCAAGTCCTACGGCCTCAAGGAGCCGGCGCTCGCGACCCTGGCGCGCGAGTGCTACCGCCTGCTCGGCCTGCAGTCGTACTTCACCGCGGGCGAGAAGGAGATCCGCGCGTGGACGATCCGCAAGGGCGCCCAGGGCCCCGAGGCGGCCGGCGTGATCCACACCGACTTCGAGAAGGGCTTCATCCGCGCCCAGGTCTACTCGCTCGAGGATCTCGAGCAGCACAAGAGCGAGGCCGGCATCAAGTCGGCCGGCAAGATGCGGATCGAGGGCAAGGAGTACGTGATGCAGGACTGCGACATCGTGCACTTCCTCTTCAACGTGTGAGCGCCGCGCGCCGCGCGGACGCGATGCCCACGACCATCGCGCACGGCACCCGTGCGCCAGGCGCGACCCGCGCCGCCACCGCGGCGTCGAACCGCGCGCGGATCTCGGCGACCTGCGCCCCCGACGCGCTGGCGATCTCGTAGCTGGTCGCCATGCTCGCCCAGACCTCGTCGGGCGTGCCGCCGAGATCGAGCACGTCGCGGCGCCAGGTGAACGCCTCGAAGCCGGCGGCGCGCCACATCGCCTCGAGGGTCACCGGATCGCGGGTGCGGCGATCGCCCAGCCGCGGCACCTCGGCGCGGCCCGGCGTGTCGCGCAGCGCATCGAGGTACCAGCTGAAGGCGTCCTCGGTGGCGAGCGGCCCGCCACCGGTGACGATCGCGAACACGCCGCCGGGCGCGAGCACCCGCGCGATCGCGGTGGCGAGCGCCGCCGGCTCCGGCATCAGCATGTAGGCGAGGTGCGAGACGCAGCCGTCGAACGCGCCATCGACGAAGGGCAGCGCGTCGGCGCGGCCCTGGACCAGCGCCGCGCCCGGGATCGCGCGCGCCCGCGCCGCGGCCAGCTCGTCGGCGGAGAGATCGAGCCCGACCAGCCTCGCGCCCGGGTCGCGCGCGCGGATCGTCGCCAGCAGGTAGCCATCGCCGCAGCCGAGGTCGAGGACGCGCACGCCGGACGGCACCAGCGCCGCCAGCGACGCGTAGCTCGAATGACCGTGCTCGCCGCGCCCGCGGGCGATCGCCGCGGACGTGCAGCCGGGCCGATCGCGGTGGAACGCCCGCAGGAAGTCCTCGGCCCCATCGCTGGCGGTCATCGGGTTCATCTCGCCCGTCGCCGCGACCGCACGCAAGTGCGCGCGATCGATCGCGTGAAGCATCGATAATTTCCGCGCCACGCCGTAGGTTCCGCGCGATGTCGTCCTGGCCCCGCTCCGATCGCGCTGGCGTCGCCGCGGTCGCGCTGGCCGCCGCCTCGTGGGGCACGTGGAGCGCGGTGCTGCGGCCGACCGGCCTGCCCGGCAACGTCACCGGCCCCGTGATGTTCCTGGCGATGGGCCTGTTCACCCTGCCCTTCGCGCTGCGCGGCCCGCGCGCGCGCTGGGACCGCGGCACGATCGCGCTCCTGGTCGGCAACGCGATCTTCGACGTGATCAACGTGGTCACGTTCTTCGAGGCGCTGCAGCGCACGACCGTCGCGGTCGCCGTGCTCACCCACTACCTCGCGCCGATCCTGGTCGCGGTCGGCGCGCCCCGCATCGAGGGCACGCGCGTGCCCGGCGCTCTGGCGTGGGCCGCGCTCGCCACCGCCGGCCTGACGCTGGTGCTCGAGCCCTGGCACACCCAGGGGCCGGTCGCGGTGGGCGCCGCGCTCGGCGCGATCAGCGCGGTCTGCTACGCCGGCAACGTCTTCGTCGTGCGGCGGCTGGTGCCGCGCCTCGGCGCCGCCCGCACGGTCTCGTACCACTCGCTGCTCGGCGCCGCGCTGATCGCGCCGTTCGGCCTCGCCGGCCTGCACCAGGTCACCGCGTCCGACCTCGCGCGCCTCGCGATCGGCTCGCTGGTGCTGGGCGCGATCGCCGGCGCCGTGTTCCTGCGCGGCCTCGATCGGATCGGCTCGGCCCGGGCCGCGGTGCTCACGTTCGCCGAGCCGGTGGTCGCGGTCGCGGTCGGATGGCTGGTCTTCGACGAGCCGCTCGGCGCGATCGCCGGGGTCGGCGCGGTGCTCATCCTCGCCGCCGGCATCGGCACCAGCCGCGCACACGCGGCTTGAGCCACGGGGGCGCGCGAGCGGCCGCGCGACTCGGGTATGCTCGGGCCATGGCGCACGAGCCCCTGGTCACGATCGCGATGCCGGCGTTCAACGAGGAGCGCTACATCGAGGCCTGCATCGCCAGCGTCCAGGCGCAGGACTACCCCGCCGATCGCATCGAGATCCTGATCGCCGATGGCCGCTCGACCGATCGCACGCGCGAGATCCTCGCCGACCTCGCCAAGATCGATCCGCGCATCAAGGTCGTCGACAACCCCGAGCGGCTGCAGGCACCCGGCCTGAACCGCCTGGTGCGCGAGGCGCGCGGCGACATCATCGTGCGCATGGACGTCCACTGCGAGTACGCGCCGACCTACGTGCGCGCGTGCGTCGAGACGCTCGAGCGCACCGGCGCCGACAACGTCGGCGGCGCGCAGCGGGCGCGAGCCCGCACCGCCTTCCAGAAGGCGCTGTGCGCGGCGCTCGACAGCCCGGCCGGCGTGGGCGGCGCGCGCTACCGCTCGGCCGACGCCGAGGGCCCCGCCGACACGGTCTTCCTGGGCGCGTTCCGCCGGCGGGTGTTCGAGAAGGTCGGGCTCTGGGATCCCAACGCGATCACCAACGAGGACGCCGAGCTCAACCAGCGGCTCATCGACTCCGGCGGGCAGGTCTACCTGTCGAAGGACATCGAGGTCCACTACTACCCGCGCGACTCCTTCAAGAAGCTCGCGCAGCAGTACTTCAAGTACGGCTCGGGCCGCGCGCGCACGCTGCTCAAGCACGGCCGCTTCCTCAACCTGCGGCCGATGATCCCGTTCTTCACCGTCGTCGGCGGCGCGGCGCTGCTGGCGCTGCCGCCGCTGTGGCCGGTCGCGCCGCTGGCGTTCGCGAGCTACGCGCTGGTCACCGGCGCCGAGGCCGTGCGCGTCGGTCGAAAGGCCGGCGCCACCGCGATCCCCACGGTCTGGGCGATCTTCCCGGTGCTGCACGCGGCCCATGGCATCGGCTTCGCGGCCGGGCTGTGGCGCTACCTGCGCAACCCCGACTGGACCGATCCCGAGCGCCTGCCGCCGGCGCCCGCGACCCGCCTGCGCGTCGTCTGACGCCCGATCCGCGGGGTGCGCGTCAGCGCTTCTTCTTCGAGGCCGGCTTCGCGGCGCCGGGCTTCGCCTTCGCGTCCTTGTCGCCGTCGGCCTCGCCCTCCGCCGCCAGCACGACGCGCTTGGGCGCGACCACGCCATCGCGAAAGCCGCCGACCCGATCGCCGAGCTCGGCGGCGAGCGGCGCGGGCTTGCCCGTGCGGATGAGCGTGATCGCCGCGTAGGTCGACAGGCCGAACACCACGATCGACATCCACTGCGCGAAGGTCAGGCCGACGTAGCGCGGATCCGACGACGACAGGCGCAGGTACTCGAGGAAGAACCGGACCGGCGCGTACAGGCCGGCGATGAGCACGGCGAGGAAGCCCGCGGGCAGCGGCTTCTTGCGCTTGAACGCGAGGCTCAGCACCAGGACGTTGACCGGGATCAGGTACAGCAACTCGTAGAAGCCGAGGTTGTGGGCCCGCGTCACCATGCCCTGGACCACGCCCGGGAACTCGGCCAGGAGGCGCCGGTCGTAGAGCGCCTTCCACGGGTAGTCGAAGCCCATCGCGAAGTCGGTGGCCGCGCCGATGTGATCGTGGACGATCGTGCAGCCGATGCGGCCGATCGTGAAGCCGAGGATCAGGCCGCACCCGATGATGTCGAACATCAGGCCGGTGCGGAACCGGCGGTACCAGATGTAGCCGGTGAGGCCCATCGCGCCGCCGATGAAGCCGCCGTAGGACGAGATGCCGTGCCAGAGCTTGAGGATGAGCAGCGGGTCGTCCGCGAACTCCTCGCGCTGATAGGCCAGCACGTCGAACACGTGGGCGCCGATGAAGCCGGTCACGACCACCCAGCCGGTCAGCTTGCGGAGGTCGTCGTCGTCGACACCGTACTTGATGGCGTAGCGCCGGCAGACCTCCGCGCCGAGGAGCACGCCGGTCGCGACGAGCATGCCGAACGGCTGGATCTCGAGGCCGAGGTTGAGGGTCGGAACATCGAAGTACGGGAGGCCACCGGCCGCTGCACCGGTGATGACAGCGACGGCACCGAGGAGCACTGCGAGCATCGCGCGGAGCCTACACCATCAGACGCAGGCGGGCCCGCGCCTTGACCCTCGCGCGTGCCGGGCGTTACGGTCCTGCCCGTGCCGACCTGGCTGTATTTGATCCGGCACGGTGCCACCGCATGGCACAAGGACGGCCGCGTCCTCGGCAACCGCGACATCCCGCTCGACGCCGACGGCGTGGCCCAGGCCGAGGCGCTGACCGCCGCGCTCGCCGAGCGCCGGATCGCCGAGGTCGTGGCCAGCCCGCTCATGCGCGCGGTCCGCACCGCCGAGGCGATCGGCAAGCGCCACCGCATCGAGGTCGCGCGCGATCCCCGCCTGACCGACCTGCGCATGGGCGCGTGGGAGGGCAAGCCACAGGCCGAGCTCGCCGCCCACGCCGAGTACCGCCGCATGCTCGCGGTCCCCGACGAGCGCATCCCCGGCGGCGAGAGCCTGCGCGAGCTCGCGACCCGCGCGCGCAACGCCGTCGATCAGATCGTCGGCGACAACCCGTCGGGCGACGCGGTCGCGGTCGTGACCCACGGCGCGGTCATCCGCGCGCTGGTCCTCGATTACCTCGGCGCGCCGCTCGAGGCCTTCGACCGGATCGACGTCGCGACCGGATCGATCACCGCCATCGCGTTCTCCGGCGCGACCGTCAAGGTCGTCGCCATTGGCTGGACCCCCGACCTCGGGAGAGTGACCCATGGCTGAGCTCATGATCGGTGGACACATCATCGCGCGGCAACTCAAGGCCGAAGGCGTGTCCTGCATCTTCACGCTGTGCGGCGGTCACGTCGCGCCGATCTACGACGGCTGTCTGCGGGAGGGCATCGACATCGTCGATACCCGCCACGAGCAGGCCGCGGTCCACGCCGCCGACGGCTGGGCCCGCCTGACGCGGCAGTGCGGCGTCGCGGTGATCACCGCGGGCCCCGGCGTCACCGACGGCGTGACCGGCGTGGCCAACGCCTACCAGGCGTCGATCCCGCTGGTCGTGTTCGGCGGCGCCGCCGAGCTGCGCTTCAAGGGCAAGGGCGCGCTCCAGGAGATGGAGCAGACCTCGCTGCTGGCGCCGATCACCAAGGCGTCGTTCACGGCCAGCGATCCGAAGCGCCTCGCCGAGTACGTGCGGACCGCGTTCCGCATCGCGACCTCGGGCGTGCCCGGGCCGGTGTTCATCGAGGTGCCGTTCGATGTCCTGACCCAGCAGGTGACCGATCCGCTGTTCCCGGCGGCGCCGCGGCCGTGGCCGCGCCAGCCCGGCGATCCGGCGGCGATCGCCGCGGCCGCCGCGCTGATCGATCAGGCCAAGCAGCCGATGATCTTCGCCGGCTCGCAGGTCTACTGGGACGACGCCGCCGACGAGCTGCGCGCGCTGGCCGAGCGCGCCGGCATCCCGGTGTTCCTGAACGCGATGGGCCGCGGCGCCTTGCCCAGCGAGCACCCGCTGTCGCTCAGCCACGCCCGCAAGAACGGCTTCCGCGGCACCGATCTCGCGATCGTCGTCGGCACGCCGCTCGACTTCCGGGTCGGCTACGGCGCCGGCATCAACAAGGACGCCACGATCATCCAGCTCGATCGCGACCCGACCAAGATCGCGCAGAACCGCGACGCCGCGGTGGCGATCCTCGGCGATGCGAAGAGCATGCTCGGCCAGCTCGCGGCCGCGGTCGCCGACGGCGGCGGGCGCACCGCCGGCTGGATCGAGGAGCTGCGCACAGCCGAGCGCGCGCAGGACGCGAAGCTCGCCAAGTGGGCGACCTCGGATGCGCAGCCGATCAACCACTACCGCCTCGGCAAGGCGATCGCGGATGCGATCGACGAGGACACGATCGTCATCGGCGACGGCGGCGACTGCGTCGCGCTGGCGGCCAAGGTCATCCCGCGCGGCAAGATGGGCACGTGGATGGATCCGGGGCCGCTCGGCTGTCTCGGCATCGGCGCGCCGTTCGCGATCGCCGCCAAGAAGCTGCGGCCGGGCGCCAAGGTGCTCGTGCTCTCGGGCGACGGCAGCTTCGGCTTGAACGGCTTCGACTTCGAGACCTGCGTCCGGTTCGGCCTGCACGTCTGCGTCGTCGTCGGCAACGACGCGGCGTGGGGGCAGATCCGCGGGCCGCAGGTGATGATCTTCGGGGCCGCGCGCTCGCCGGCGACCAAGCTCGCGCCGACCCGCTACGACCGCGTGGTCGAGGCGTTCGGCGGCAAGGGCTACCACGTCGAGGATCCGGCCGAGCTCACCGCGACGATCAAGCGCGCGCTCGCCGAGCCGACGGTGACCTGCATCAACGTGCCGATCGATCCGGACTTCGTGGTGAAGAGCGGCGCGGCGAAGCTGACGGTCTGAGATGAGCTGGGCACCGTTCGCGCTGGCGATCGTCTTCGGCTTGCTGGTCTCGGCCGGCATCTATTTCACGGTCATGTGGCCGGACGTGGCGCCCGACGACGAGGCGGAGGACGAGGTCGGTGCCGCGCCCGCGACCGTCGCCGACGACGCGGCGAAGGCCGACGCCCCGGGCGATGCCGCCGGTGGCGACACGGCCTCCTGAGAACGGGCGCGCCGCGGATCGCCGCGGTATCCTCGCCCTTCGATGATGCGCGCAGCGCTGATCTCCGCGGTCGCGCTGTGCGCGTCGGTCGCGCGCGCGCGCGCGGACGATGGGCCGGTGCTGCAACCGCGCCCGAACATCGTGCGCATCGAGCACGCCGCGATCGGCGGCGCGCCGACGATGGGCCCGGCCGACGCGCTGGTCACCGTCGAGCTGTTCTTCATCGCGGGCGCGCCGCAGTCACGCGCCGTGCTCGGCCGCCTGATCGCGCTCGCCGAGCGCCACCCGCGGCGCGTGCGGCTGGTGCTGCGCCCGCTCGAGCGCCAGGGCCAGATCCTCGTGCCCGAGGCGCTGCTCGAGGCCGCGGCCCACGGCAAGGCCTGGGAGCTGCTCGACGCGCTCGACGATGGCCAGGGCCCGATCTCGCGCGACGACCTGCTCGCGCGGATCGCGGCGATCGGCGTCGATCCGCAGCGCGTGATCGCGGCGTGGGACGACGAGCGCCACAAGCCCGCGCTCGACGCCAACGAGCGCCGCCGGGTCCGGCGCTACGCCCAGGGCGTGCCCGACGCGCTGTTCAACGGCCGCTCGGTGCGGCGGCCGCTGCCCAGCCTGTCCGACGACGATCTCGAGGAGGCGTACCGCGACGCGTACGCCCGCGCGCAGGGCTTCCTCGCCGACGGCGTGCCGCGCGCGGCGCTGGCCGCGGCGTTCGAGCGCGACCTCGATCGACCGACCACGATGTTCGTGCCCGGCGCCGTCGAGGACGACGACGACGATCTCCCCGATGGCGAGCCCGCGTTGATGGCCGGCGCGATCGACACCACCGGGCTGCCCAGCCTCGGGCCGGCCGCCGCCCCGGTCGAGGTCCTGGTGTTCTGCGATCTGACCCAGCGCGGCTGCCACCGCCAGCTGGCCAGCGCCGCCCGGGTCATCGAGCTGTTCCCGACCGAGGCGCGGGTGGTGTGGTCGCCCTGGTACTCGATCGCCCAGGACGTCTCCTCGGACAGCGATCAGGTCGCGCGCGCCGCGCTGTGCGCCACGGCGCTCGAGGTCGGCTGGGAGTGGGTCACCGCCGCGGTCAGCCGGGGCCAGCGCCGGTCGCTCGACGCGCGCTCGATCGGCGACCTCGTCGACGATCTCCAGCTCGATCGCGGCCGGCTGGACGCGTGCATGGAGCGGCTCGCGCCGGGCGCCGGGCGGGTCCGGATCGCGCGCGCCGCGCAGGCCGGGATCATCCACGGCCCGACGGTGGTCGTGGGCGGCCGCATCTACGTCGGCGGGGTCGCCGAGCCCCGCGTGCTGCAGAGCCTCATCGAGGACGAGCTCGAGCCCGGCCTGCTCGAGCGGGCCGCGCCCGACTACCGCGCTCCGACGCGCTGACCGGACCGCGGGGCTGAAAGAGTCTGAAACAATCGCCGGCGCCAGCGGCGACAAACCCGCGGAAACCAGTCGCGTGATTTCGCGGACTTGATTGACCGCGGACACCGGCGCGTGATACCTCCGAGGGAGGATGGAGCTGACCTTCGCGGCGGCCACCGACGTCGGTCGGCAGCGCACGCACAACGAGGACAACTTCCTCATCGACAAGAAGCTCCGTCTGTTCATGGTCGCCGACGGCATGGGCGGCCACGCAGCGGGCGAGGTCGCCTCCTCCATCGCGGTCCACGAGATCCGCGACGCGATCTACAACAACCGCGATCTCATCGAGCGCTACCGCGTCGACGAGCCGACGGTCCAGCCGATCGAGATCCTGCAGATCCTCGAGCACGCGATCCAGGCGGCGTGCACCACGGTCTTCAACCGCGCCCAGGCCGAGCAGGACAAGCGCGGCATGGGCACGACCGCGTCGGTGCTGCTGATCGGCGGCGCGCCCGATCACCTGCGCGGGTTCATCGCCCACGTCGGCGACAGCCGCGTGTACCTCGCGCGCCAGGCGCAGTGCCACCAGCTCACCGAGGACCACTCGCTCATGAACGAGCTGGTCCGGCGCGGCAAGCTCAAGCGCGATCAGATCGACAACTCGCCCTACAAGCAGTTCAAGAACGCGGTCACCCGCGCGGTCGGCGTGTACGCGTCGGTCGAGGTCGACACGTTCGACTTCGACATCCTGCCCGGCGATCGCTTCCTGCTCTGCACGGATGGGCTCTACGCCTACCTCGACGACACCACCCTGCCCGACCTGCTGTCGACCGGGGACGTCAAGGAGGTGCCGCCGGCGCTGGTCACGCTCGCCAACGGCGGCGGCGGCCACGACAACATCACCGGCATCGTGATCCGCGTCGGCGACGACGCGCAGCCGGCGGTGCCGCCGGGCAAGGCCGGCGAGGTCTCGCTCAAGCTCGAGGTGCTCAAGGCGATGCAGATGTTCCGCTACCTCTCCTACAAGGAGCTGGTGCGGGTCATGAACATCACCGAGACCGCCGACTTCGGCGCCGACGACGCGATCTTCCACGAGGGCGCCCAGGGCGACGCGATGTACGTCGTCATGTCGGGCATGGTCCGCCTGTCCAAGGCCGGCATCCCGGTCGCCGAGCTCGGCAAGGGCCAGCACTTCGGCGAGATGAGCCTGGTCGATCGCAGCGTGCGATCGCTCACCGCGACCGCGGCCGAGACCGCGCGCCTCGCGGTGATCAAGCGCAAGGACTTCTACGACATCATCAAGAAGGAGCCCGCGCTCGCGGTGAAGCTCCTCTGGAGCTTCGTCCAGGTCCTGGGGGCGCGCCTGCGCAAGACCACCAGCGACCTCAGTGACGCTCTGCACGGCGACCGCCACGGCCTCGACACCACGTCCGAGAACTTGTTCCAGGACTGACACGGTCGTGTAGGATCGAGGGCACGCGCGGTCTCGCCGGCCGCGCCCGAGGGATCCATGTTGCAGCGCCTGTTCCTGTTCGCGTGCGTCGCCGCCATGGTCGGCTGCGCCTCCGCCAAGACCAACGCGACCAGCGATGGTGCGCCCGGCGCCGACGGCGACACCACCGCGGACGCGCCGCCGAACACGCCCGATGGCTCGCCGGATGCGCTGGTCTGCGCGAAGACGCCGTGCTCGATGGTCCCGCAGTGCGGCTGCGGCGCCAACATGGCCTGCGATCTCGACACCAGCATGCTCGCGACCGGCGCCACCGCGTGCCGCAACGCCGGCATCGGCACCGAGGAGACCACGTGCGTGGCGGCGGCGACCTGCACGGCGGGGTACGGCTGCATCGGCGGCCACTGCCGCAAGTGGTGCACCGATGACACGACGTGCACGGGCGGGTCCGGCGCGATCTGCGTCATCCAGGTCGTCTTCGGCAACCCGCCGATGAACGTGCCGGGCGCGACCACGTGCTCGACCGATTGCGATCCGACCTCGGCGACGCCGGTCGGCTGCCCGGCGACCTGGGGCTGCAACGTCTACTACTCGAACCCCGATGGCGTGGTCGGCAACGCCGACGACAAGAACTTCACCGACTGCGATGCGGTCAAGGCCGGCGCTGGCGGCGCCGGTGCGACCTGCACGACCAACGGCGACTGCCAGGCGACGATGGATTGCATCTCCTTCACCAACGGCACGATGTCGTGTCACCCGACGTGCCTCTGCCCCAGCGGCAACTGCGCGGCGGGCACGTGCCCGTCCGGCACGGGCAGCTGCCACGCGTTCACGCCATCGGCACAGATTGGCACCCGCGAGTACGGCACTTGCTTCTGACGCGGAACCGCTGGCGGCCTGTGGCAGGCTCGCCGCCATGCCTCGTTCGCCTCTCCTCGCGACCCTGATCTCGCTCTGCGCCGCGTGCGGCGCGAAGCACGACGCCCCGCCCGCCGGATCGGCGGCGCCACCGACGCCCGCGGGCTCGGCGGCCCCCGCGACCGCCACCGCGCCGACGGCGAAGCCGGCGACCAAAGGCGCGAAGGGCGCGAAGCCCGCCGCGCCTGCGCCGACCAAGGCGGCGCGCGCGGCCTATCGCAAGCACCTCTCGGCGGGCCGCAAGCTCGGCGCCGCCAAGCGCTGGGGCGAGGCGACCACCGAGTTCGAGGCCGCGCTGGCCGCGGTGCCCAAGGACGGGCGCGCGCTCGCCGAGCTCGGGCTCGCGGCCTACGCCGCGGGCGACTACAAGAAGGCGCGCCGCGCCAACAACGACGCGGTCCGCGTCGCGGCGGAGCCCAAGGTCAAGGCCGCCAGCTTCTACAACCTCGGCTTGATCGCGGAGGCCGAGCACGACCAGGCGGGCGCCGCCGCGGCCTACGCCGCCTCGCTCGCGCTGCGCCCCGGCAACGCGACGGTGATCAAGGCGCTCACCAAGCTCGGCAAGACCCCGCCCACGCCCGGCGAGACCTTCGAGGATCCGCCGTGTTCAACGCCGGTCGCGCTCGACAAGCTGTGCGCGTGCCTGACCGCGGCCGACCCGGCCGCCGTGCCGGATGACCCGAGCGAGCCGCGGACGCCGTACTGCGAGCACGGCGACAGCCTGCCGACCGATGACGACACGCTCTCGATCACCGCGAAGGTGCCGACCGGCTACGAGCTGTTCTGGGTCGATGTCTCCGACGACCACGAAGCCACGCTCTTCCTCGCGGCCGGCAGCGGCGACGCGTGGCGGATCGTCAGCGCGCTCGAGGGCACCTACAACCCGGGCATGTTCGGGATCAACGAGGAGCTCGCGGTCCCGAAGATCGAGATCCGCACAGTCGGCGCGCGCAAGGTGCTCTGGATCGAGACCCACCACGTCCACAACGACAGCGACGCGGGCATCAACGAGGCCGAGACCGCGGTCACCGATTCGGTGCTGGTCTGCCCGATCGGCGACGACAAGACGCCGACCCGCTGCGTCCTCGACGTGCCCGTGGTCGAGGACTACACGCGCGACGTGCTGCTGGACGACGCGGACGCCGATCCGGACGTCGTCCACAGCCCGGGCCTGCCCATCCACGGCCGCACCGAGCTCGCGATCGCGCTCGGCGCCGATGGGATCGCGACCGTCACGCTGAAGTCCGGCACCGCGCCGGATCGCCCCGGCCTCCTCGGCCCGCACAAGCTCTGGTGATCGGCGCCCGGCGACGGGGCCGGGAACGCGGGTGATAGACTCGCGCGCATGCTCAAGCTCGCCCCGTTCCTCGCGCTCGTCCTCGCCTGCGGCGGCGCCAGGCCCGCCGCCACGTCCACACCCGCGGCGCCGCCCGCCGCTGCCGAGGATCACGAGCAGCCCGATGAGCAGTGCTGCTGCGAGGCGACGATGGTCAACGAGGACAACCAGGAAGAGTCCACGCACTCGATGATGGGCGAGACCGCCTGTACGCGGAAGACCGAGGACGGCAAGTGCGTGGACGCGAGCCTGTGCGCGGCGAGCGAGTAGCGCGCGCGTAGCGACCCGGTCGCGGCCATTGTGCCGCCGTGCATCGACAAGTGGCGTCGCGTCACTATCGGGGCCCAGGATCGCTGTCGGTGCGGCCGTCACCAGGCGAGTGCGGCCGCCATGACCGAGGGTGCGTGTCGACCGGCCGCGCGCGATCGCCCGCGACCGGGCAGTCGCCCGCCGGCGCGATCTTCGACGGAGACCGCGCGTCGACCGCCGTGATCTCGCACGGCGCGGCGGCGGCGCGCCCCCACGCGGACAACGCAACTCCACAACATCGAGGCGTGCGCGGCCATACAGCCGCCGGAGCATGGGTATTGCGCGCGCCGCGCGACTACCATGCTGACTGAAGGGATTGATTGACGCCTACACGCAGCGCATGCGAGAGGTCCGCATGGGGCATCGCTACGCGTCCACCTTCTCGTTGCTCGCTGGCCTGGTGTTCGTCGGGTGTACGGAGGGGCCCCCCGGCGAGATGGGCGCGATGGGCGACATGGGCGCGATGGGCGAGCCCGGCGCGCACGGCGCCGATGGCATCAGCTGCTGGGACCTCAACCAAGATCACGCCTGCGATGGATCCGAGGACATCGATCATTCGGGCGCGTGCGATCCGGGTGATTGCCTCGGTGAACAGGGACCCTCGGGCAAGACCGGACCGGTCGGGCCCGCGGGACCGAAAGGCGATCCTGGACCGGCCGGCCCCGCTGGCCCGCAGGGCCCGACTGGCGCCAAGGGCGAGACCGGACTGCCTGGCCCCGAAGGGCCGCAGGGCGCGAAGGGCGATAGCGGACCTCCGGGTGAGAAAGGCGATATCGGGCCTGCCGGCCCGCAGGGCGCGACCGGCCCGATGGGACCGATCGGACCGCAGGGCGAGACGGGCCCGATGGGCCCGATGGGAATGCAGGGCGACGTCGGCCCGATGGGGCCGATCGGTCCGCAAGGGCCGATGGGTGATGTCGGACCGATGGGACCGCAGGGCGAGATCGGTCCGATGGGCATGATGGGACCGATCGGACCGATGGGACCGATCGGTGATGTCGGGCCCGTGGGACCGCAGGGCGACGTCGGGCCGATCGGGCCGCAGGGACCGCGGGGCGACGTCGGGCTGACGGGACCGCAAGGGGACATCGGCCCGATGGGACCGATCGGCCCGATGGGTGATGTCGGGCCGATCGGCCCGGTGGGGCCACAAGGCGAGACCGGTGCCATCGGCCCGATGGGCCCGCAGGGCCTCGCGGGCGTCGATGGCGCGATCGGTCCGCAGGGTCCGCAGGGCGACCTCGGTCCCGTCGGGCCGCAGGGGCCGATTGGCAACACCGGGCCGCAGGGACCTCAGGGTCTGCGCGGCCTCACCGGTGATACCGGGCCGCAGGGCCCGCAGGGACCGATCGGCAACACCGGCGCGCAGGGCCCGATCGGCAACACCGGGCCGCAGGGCCCGATCGGCAGCACCGGGCCGCAAGGCCCCGTCGGCAACACCGGGCCGCAGGGGCCGATCGGCAACACCGGCGCACAGGGCCCGGTGGGCGCGCAGGGGCCGGTCGGGCCGCAGGGACCGCGCGGCCTGTCGAACGCGATCATCGCGTCGATCAACACGCAGTTCAGCATCGATGATCGCTCGGGCTGGACGCACATCGAGCAGCTGGGCGACGACACCTGCCAGTACAACATCCCGCTCGGCTTCACGTTCAACGGCTTCGGCGCGTCGACGAGCTCGGTGAGCGTGTCGAGCAACGGCATCCTGTTCTTCGGCCAGGGCTGCGCCACCAACTTCTTCAACACCGGGCTCCCGACGACGATCTCGAACGACGCGCTGTTCGCGTTCTTCTGGGATGACCTGTCCGACTTCGGCAATGGCGAGTACCTCGAGTACACGACCCTGGGCACCGCCCCGGCCCGGGTGTTTCACATCTACATGCGCATGCGCGTCCGCGGCGTGTGCGGCTCGGATCCGCAGAACATCATGCTGACGATCCACGAGGGCTCGAACCTGGTGAAGGCCAGCTACAGCGGCTTCTCGGGCTGCGCGCAGATCCGCGGCAGCGAGGCGACGTTCGGCTTGCAGACCACCGGCGGCGCCAACGCGCAGGTCGTCAACGTCGGCTACAACGTGCCGCTCCTCGACGACAACAACAGCTTCCAGTCGATGAGCTTCCAGCCGCCGCCGCAGTGAATGGGCGCGGGGCCCGCATCTCGCTCTGACCCTCGCCCTGGCCCTCCCCTCGCCCTCGCCCGGACTCTCGTCCTCACCCTCGCCCTCACCCTCGCCCTCACCCTCACCCTCACTGCTCGCCGTCGCGCTGCTCCTGCTCCTGCTCCTGCTCCTGCTCCTGCTCCCCATCGCGCCTCCCCGCGCCACCACCGAGCCGCTCGGCCGTTCGTCGTGGGGTTCGCATGCCCGTGGCGCACGTCCCGCGCCGAGGGCCTACGCCACCTGCCGCGGTTGCACGCCGCCTCGCATCGCCCTCGTCACGGGACCCGCGCCGTTTCGGGCATGAACCCCACGACGACCGGACCTCGCTTTCTCGCCTATGACCGCGCGCTCGAGGCGGTGCGCCTGGTGCCCGCTGATCGAGCGGATCCGCTGCGGCAATCGCAGCATCGCCGACCAGATCGTCCGCGCCGCGTCGAGTGTGCTGCTCAACCTCGGGGAGGGCTCGCAGCGCCGGGGCGCCGATCGGATGCACTTCTATCGCATCGCCGCGGGGAGCGCCGCCGAGGTGCGGTGTGCGCTCGATGCTGCCGAGGCGCTCGGCTTCATCGATGGCCGCGATGGCGCGGCGGCGTGGGACCGCTTCGGCGCGGTGGTCGCGATGCTCCGCGCGATCACCCGGTGAGCCGGTGCGCCCCTTCGGGGGAGCGAGGCCGGCGAGTGAGGGTAAGAGTGAGAGTGAGAGTGAGAGCGAGAGTGAGAGTAAGAGCGAGGGAGAGGGTGAGGGTCAGGGACCCTCGCGGCTCACTCGACGTCGTAGCGCGCGGGGCCGTCGCTCATGGAGAGCATGGTCATCGCGTTGATCACTGCCGGCGGCGCCTGCACGAGCTCGATCAGCACGCCCTCCCCGCCCTGCGGGTGGGCAGCGTCGCCGCGCGGATGGATGAAGCACACGTCGAAGCCGCTCGCGCCGCGCCGGATGCCGCCGGGCGTGAAGCGCACGCCCTTGCCCTCGAGCCAGGGCACCGCGGCCGCGAGATCGTCGATCCACAGGCCGATGTGGTTCAGCGGCGGCACGTGCACCTTCGGCGACTTCTCGGGATCGATCGGCTCCATGACATCGATCTCGACCCGGGCCACGCCCACGCCGACCGCGAGGATGTCCTCGTCGACGTTCTCCTTCTCGCTGCGGAACGTGCCCTCGACCGCGAGGCCGAACAGATCGACCCACAGGCCGCGGAGGGCCGCCTTCGAGGGGCCGCCGATCGCGATCTGCTGCACGCCCAGCACGCGGAACGGTCGCTCACCCGCTGCGCTCATCGCGCCCTCCGCACGTCGTCCACGCTGACCAGGCCGGGCCTGGGGCTGTTCACCAGGATCGCCATGTTGCCCGACGGGTGCAGGTTCTCGCGCATCAGCTGGTGGCACGCGCCGGTCTCGTCGAACGCGAAGGTCCGCGACAGGCACGGATCGACCTTGCCGGCGATCACGAGATCGTTCACGCCCTTCGACTCGGCGTCGTTGGCGAAGTGCGAGCCCTGGAAGCGCTTCTGCCGCATCCAGTGGTAGCGCAGGTCGAGCGTGGCGTTGAAGCCGGTCGTGCCGGCGCAGATCACGATCATGCCGCCGGTGTCGCACATGAAGCACGAGGTCGGCAGCGTGGTCTCGCCCGGGTGCTCGAAGACGATCGCCGGGCTCTTCTTCTCGCCCAGCGCCTCCCAGAACGCCGCGCCGAACGCGCGCGCGCCCTTGAGCCACACGCCGTACTCGAGATCATCGCTCCAGCGCGGCAGCTTGCCCCAGTGGTTGAAGCGCCGGCGATCGATCACGCCGACCGCGCCGAGCTGCTTGCAGTAGTCGATCTTCTCGTCGCCCGACACGACCGCGACCGCGCGGCCGCCGGCGGCCTTCACGATCTGGATCGCCATCGAGCCGAGGCCGCCCGCGCCGCCCCAGACCAGCACCGGATCGCCGGGCTGGACGGTGTTGCCCTGCCAGCCGTGGAGCATCCGATAGGCGGTGGCGCCGACGAGCATGTACGCCGCCGCAGCCTCCCAGGTCAGCGCCGGCGGCTTGGGCAGGCACTGGTGATCCTCGACCTTCGCGAACTGCGCGAACGAGCCCCAGTTCGACTCGTAGCCCCAGATGTGCTGGCTCGGCGCGATCGCCGGATCCTTGCCGGCGAGCACGTGCGGGTCGTCGTGATCCCACATGCCGCAGTGGACGACGACCTCGTCGCCGACCTTGACGTTGGTGACGTCCTTGCCGACCTGCCAGACGATGCCGGACGCGTCGGAGCCGCCGATGTGGAAGTCCTCCTTCTCGCCCTTCTTCTGGCGCGTCTTGATGACGTCGATCGGGATGCCCATCGCCGCCCAGACGTTGTTGTAGTTGACGCCTGCGGCCATCACGTAGACCAGCACGTCGCGCGCGCCGAGCGTCGGCGTCGGCACTACCTCGCGCTGGAAGGCATCCTTCGGCTCGCCGAAGCGAGCCTGGCGGATCACCTGGGCCAGCATCGTGGGCGGGACGTGGCCGAGGTCGGGGACCTCACCCAGCTCGTACAGATCCTTGGTCATGGGCTTCCTCCGGACTTCTTGTGCGTGTCTGTGTCCCCGCGTCGACCGTCGGCGTGGTCGCCGTTCCGTCGCGCGTCCGCATCCGTGATCGGCGAGAAGAAGTTGTCCTTCTTCAGATGCTCGTCGACCGCGAACGCAAACTTGTAGCTGGGCGCCGCCCGCTGGTTGCAGTCGGCGCGCTCGCAGAACCGGCACGTGATGCCGACCGGGATCGCGCTCCGGGGCAGATCGCGGCGCGGCAGCTCGTCGGCGTACACGAACTCGTGGGCGTGCTCGGCGGCGGTGCCGATGCCGATCGAGTAGCTCACGCCGCGGACCAGCGAGCCCTGCGCCGGCTCGCTGATCACCCGCGCGAAGCAGAAGTACGTGTGCCCGTCGGGCATCACCGAGTACTGCTTGGTGATGCCCTGCGGCGACATGAACGCCGCGTGCACCGCCCACTTCGGACACGAGCCGTGGCCGTGCGGGAAGCGCAGCCCCGAGGCCGAGTAGCGCTTCGACATGTTGCCGGCGACGTCGACGCGCAGGAAGTGGAGCGGCACGCCCGGCCGCTCGGGATCGGCGAGGTTGCAGATCCGGTGCGCGACCATCTCCCACGACGAGTCGAACAGCGTGACCAGCTTGGCCAGGTCGTAGCGGGTGCGCTTCACCTCGGCGAAGAAGTCGCCGTACGGCAGGAGCAGCGCGCCCGCGAAGTAGTTCGCGAGGTGGATCTTGATGAGCCGCCCGGTCTCGGCGTGGCGCGGCGGAGCCTGCGCGATCAGCCGCTCGTGCAGCCGGCTCTCGTCGAGCAGGACCAGGCCCACGACGTGCGCGAGCTGGAACTTGAGCGCGTGCTCGCTGAGATCCGACGACAGCCGCAGCGTGCGCGCGACCGGATCGAACGCGCGCACGACCGTCGACGGTCCCGACGGCGGCGCGATCGCGACGTCGAAGCCGAAGCGATCGCGGACCGCCTGGGCCAGACGCTCCGACGGGAACCGCCGCGGCAGCCCGGCCTCGGCGCGGATCCGATCGGCGGCGGCCTCGAGCTCCGGGAACCAGTTCTTGTGGTTCTGCAGGAAGTCCGAGACCTCGTCGCCGGGCGCGTACCCGATCGGCGGCGGCGCGCCGGACGACAGCTTGGACAGCGCCACATCCAGCTGCGCGCGGGTGTTCTTGTAGAGGTGGAAGAGCGCGGCGATCGTGGTCGCGACCCGCGGCTCGGCGCGCATGCGCGCGAGATCGCCCTCGTCGAGCGCGAGGGTCTGCGCCAGCGGATCATCGAGCAGGTGCGCGAGGACGTCCTCGGGCGCGCGCGCCGAGGCCTGCGCCATGAACCGCTCGAGCTCCACGCCGAGCACCTCGAGCGCGCGGAGCAAGAGCGGGAACTGCATCGTCCGCCGGCCCTTCTCGAGCAGGTTCAGGTACGCCGGCGAGATCTCGAGCTGGCGTGCGAGATCGGCCTGGGAGAGCTCCTTGCCGAGGCGGAGCTCACGGAGGCGCTGGCCGATGGTGGACGAGTCCATTTACCGAATCCGCCGCCGTTGACGCCCTTTGACGTGGCGCGTTGTGAAGCGGTGAATCCATCGGTATCAAAGTCTTAGCCGGCGCGCAACCGCTAACGCAGCGCGTGAGGCGCGTGACTGTTAATCAGGCGCCGCTCCGGATCGGGTGCGTCAATCCGTGACGTCGGGCTCGACGAAGGTCCACTTGACCTCGGGGTGCTGGGCCTCGATCCGGGCCTCGAGGTCGTTGATGACCTTGCAGAGCTCGCCGCCAGTCGTGAGGCCGGACTTGAACTTCAGCTTGAGCGCGACCACGACCTCGCCCGGGCCCTGCTGGATCGACATCATGCGCAGCAAGCGCTCGACGTTCGGGTCGGCCGCGACGATCTCGCGCACGCTCTTCTCGGTGACCGGGTCCGCGGCCTCGCCCAGGAGCAGCGACTTGATCTCCTTGGCCAGGAACAGCGCCACGCCGACCAGCACGACGCCGATCGCGAGCGAGCCGACCGCGTCCCAGCGGCCGTCGCCGGTCTCCTTGGCCATGAGCACGGCGCCCATCGCGAGCGCCAGGCCGAGCACCGCCGCGGCGTTCTCGCCGAAGATCACGACCAGGTCCGAGTCCTTGGTCTCGCGCAGGTACTGGAAGAACGGGATCGCGCCGCGCCGCTTGTTCAGCTCGACGATGTTCGACCAGCACGACCAGCCCTCGAGCGCGATCGACAGGGCGAGGATGATCACCGCGACGAGGATCGGGCCCACCGGCTCGGGCTCGCGGAACTTGTGGATGCCCTCGTAGATCGAGAACACACCGCCGCCGGTGAAGAGCAGGAGCGCGACCATGAACGACCAGAAGTACAGGTCGCGGCCGTAGCCCAGCGGGTGCTGCGCGTCGGCCGGCTTGCGCGCCTTGTGCACGCCCATGAGCAGGAGCAGCTGGTTGCCGCAGTCGGCGAACGAGTGCAGCGACTCGGCGAGCATCGCGCCCGAGCCGGTGATGACCGCGGCGACAGTCTTGGCGGCGGCGATCGCGGCGTTGACCGCGAGCGACTGGATGATGTGGCCGGTGGGGTTCTCACTAGACATCGAGGACTCCGCTACTTGATCAGCTTCGACAGGGCCTTGAACGCATCGGTGCCGGCGCGTCCGAGCAGATCGAACAGCGCGACCTCGGTCGACGACAGGTGCGCGCCGGCGGCGGCGGAGAGGCCGGTGCCGATGCGCCAGTTGGCCTTTGTCCGCGACGACACCGCGTCGGTGAGGACGTGGACGTGCGCCGCCTTGCCGCGCAGATCGCGGACCGACTGCCACACGCACACGTGGGCCTCCATGCCGGCGACCAGCCACTGATCGCGGCGCAGGGCCGGCCACAGCGCCGCGAACGCGTCGGTGCTGCAGGCGCTGAACGCCAGCTTGTCGAAGCGGTGCACGACCGGCGCGGCGGCGAGCGCCTCCTCGATCGGCGCGACCGTCGGGCCCAGGCCCTTCGGGTACTGCTCGGTGACGACGATCGGCATGTCGAGGCGCGCCGCGGCGGCGATCGCGATCCGGGTGTTGGCGATCACGCGCTCGGCGATCGCCGGCGGCATCGCGGGTACGAGCCGCTCCTGGAGATCGATCACGAGCAGCGCGGCGCGGCGCGGCGAGAGCGCGAGGTCGTCCATCGGGCCGCCGACGTTACCCGAGCGCTCCCCCACGCGGAAGCGCCGGTGGCCGCGGCGCGGTGGCCGAACGCGTATCATCGCTGGATGCGCCTGGTCCTCGGCTCGCTCCTGGTCCTGAGTGTGATGGCGTGCGCGCGGGCCGAACCCGAGGCGACGCGCGATCCCGCGCCCCTGCCCGGCAAGCGTCCCCCGCCGCCGCGCCCACAGCCCGCCTGCGCCACGCCCGTCGGCGACGGCTCGACCGTCGACGACGCGCACATCACCGGGGACACGGTGACGCTCTGCCACGGCGCCGACGCCGGGCGCGCGTGCTGGTCGGTCGATCTCGCCAGCGGCGCGTACACCCCGCGCAAGAACGTCGCTTCCGGTGGCCCCGTGCCGGTGGTGCCGCCGACCGCGTCGGTCAACGACGACGGCACGGTCAAGCTGTGCGCCTCTCCGGATCCGACCTCGTGCACGATCTTCACGCCGAAGCGCAAGGCCGACATCAATGGCGGCGCCAGCGTCTCCGCCGATCTCTCGACGGTCGCGGTCGGCAACGCGAGCCAGACCTCGATCGACATCTACGACGTCGCGACCGGCAAGAAGCGCGTGACGATCAAGTCGTGGAAGACCGAGATGGGCAACCCGGCGCCGCTCGACGCGCCGACCTTCGCCGGCGATCGCCTGATCATGTGGGCCCACGCCTCGCCGGTGTCGTCGGCGGCGCGCATCTACACGCTCAAGGGCAAGCGGCTGGCCAGCGTCGGCGACAAGAACTTCACGCTCAACCCCGACGGCGCGTACCACCTCGACGGCACGCAGTGGGCCTTCAAGCAGCTCGACGGCCCGACGCTGATCGTCGTCGACGTGAAGACCGGCAAGCAGGTGAAGCGCTACGATCTGCGGCCGCTCTCGCAGCTGCCGAAGTCGCCCGACAACTACGAGCTGTTCGAGCTCGGCGCGCTCGGCCTGCGCGGCAACGACATCGTCTACGTCACCGCCTCGGGCATCCCGGTGGTCGGCCTGCTCGATCGCAAGACCGGCGCGATCAAGGCGTTCCCCGCGCCGCGCTGTCCGTGACCGATCGTTCGTAGCGACGCGTACGCGCCGCCGGACGTGTAGGTCGCCGAGGCAGATGGCGGCACACCCGGACCGTCGACGAATCGCGATCGATGGCGATTCGCGAGTGCTAGCATCGACCCCGATGCTGGGGCTTCCATCCTGTCCGCGGTGCCGCGGTCCGGTCTCGCTGCACGCGGGGCGCCCGAAGATCACCGCGGGCGGCGTGATCGAGCTGTGGTGTGCGACCTGCTTCGACCTGGGGCCGCTGATCGAGGCGCCGATCGAGGCCGCGCCGGTCGCGATCGCGGTCGCGATCTCGGCGCCGGCAAAGCTCCCGCAGCGACGGCGCTGGCCACTGGTCGCAGGCTCCGCGGCCGGTGCGCTCGCGATCGCGCTGGCCCTCGGCGCGCGCGGCGGTGCGGCGGAGACCGCGATCGTCGACGAGACGATCGCGATCGACGAGCCGGTCGACGACGAGGTCGCCCCCGCGATCGCGATCTCGCACGAGGATCCCGCGCCGGTGCGACCCGCGCACGTGATGGAGGTCGACGACGACACGCTCGCGCGCTGGCCGGTGCCCGCCGACGACGACGGCACGCCGCTCGACGAGGTCTACACCTCGCTCGCCGACTGGACCCATCCGGTCGTCGATAGCCCCGAGCCGGCACCGGCGCAGGCGTCGCGCTGGTTCGGCGCGGCGCGCGTGGGCCTGGTGCCGCGCCCGGAGTGCGGCCTCGGCCACTGCGGCGTCGATCTCGATGGCCCGCGCGGCCGGCCGGTGGTCGCGGTCGCGTCCGCGATCGTCGTGCGCATCGAGCGCAGCGAGCTCGGCCGCGACAAGCGCAGCGGCCGCTACGTGCGGCTGCAGCACGAGGACGGCACGCTGACCTCGTACATGCACCTCGACGAGATCGCGGACGGGCTCGAGGTCGGCGACCGCGTGGTCGGGGGCCAGGAGATCGGCCTGCTCGGCGCGACCGCGGTCTACAAGGCCGCGCCCCACCTGCACTTCGATCTCGCGATCCCGAACCAGCGCGGCGAGCGCGGCGACACCTCGGACGTCCACTACGTCGATCCGATGCCATTCCTGGCGCGCGCGACGGTCGTCACCGCGCCGGATCGCCGCCGCCCGCAGAAGGCGAACTGGTAGCGCGCGCGGAGGCTGTACGCCGCGTGCGCGCGCCCGGCCCTACCCCAGCTGCGCCAGCGCCTCGACGAGGCGGGCCTTGCGGGCCTCCTCCTCGGCCTTGCGGGTGCGCTGCTCGAGGACGACGTCGGCCGGCGCGCGCGCCATGAACTTCTCGTCGGCGAGCTTGCGCTCGTAGTAGGCGATCTCCTTCTCGGCCTTCGCGATCTCCTTGCCGATGCGGGTCTTCTCCGCCGCGACATCGATCAGGCCCGACAGCGGCATGACGATCTCGACATCGGCGCCGATGACCGCCTTGGCCGACTGCGCCGCGGTCGACGTGCCGGCGCCGCCGAGCGTGAGCGTGACCTTCGCGCCGTTCTCGACGATGTCGCGGTGACGCTCGAGGATCGCGCGGGTCGCCTCGGGCGCGTGGATCTCGACCGGCACGCTCCACGACGGCGGCACGTTGTAGGTGCCGCGCAGCATGCGCACGCCGACGGTGATCTCCTGGAGCAGCGCCATCTTCTGCTCGGCGTCGGCGTCGAGCCGCACGTCCTCGACGCGCGGGTAGACCGTCACCATCAGCGACGCGGGCAGCGCCTGCGGCTTGGGCAGCTTCTGCCAGATCTCCTCGGTGACGTACGGCGCGAACGGGTGCAGGAGCCGCAGCGTGGTCTCGAGGCAGGTCGCGAGCACGCCCTGGGCCGCGTGGCGGCGCGGCTCGCGCGACGGATCGGGATCCGCGTTGTTCACGTACAGGCTCGGCTTGGCCATCTCGATGTACCAGTCGCAGAGCTCGTGCCAGACGAACTGGTAGATCGCGTTGGCGGCGTCGGCGAAGCGGAAGCCCTCGAGCGCCTGATCGACCTCGCCGCTCACCCGCTGCAGGCGCGACAGGATCCAGCGCTCGGGTAGACCGAAGAGCTCGGCGGTGCCGGCCTTGCTGTTCGCGAGCTGCTGCTCGAAGCGATCCGGATCGTAGCCGTCGAGGTTCATCAGCGCGAACCGCGACGCGTTCCACAGCTTGTTGATGAAGTTGCGGTAGCCCTCGACGCGATCCACCGAGAGCCGGATGTAGCGGCCGGAGGTGTTGAGCGCGGCGAGCGTGAAGCGCAGGGCATCCGCGCCCATCGCCGGGATGCCCTTGGCGAACAGCTTGCGCGCGGTCTTCTGCGCCGCCTCGCGCTTCTTGGGATCCGGGATGTCGGTGTCCATCCGCTCGAGGATCTGGTCGAGCGTCGCGCCGTGGACCACGTCGAGCGGATCGACGACGTTGCCCTTGGTCTTCGACATCTTCTCACCGTTCTCATCGGTGACGATCGACGTCAGGTAGACGGTGCGAAACGGCACCTTCCCCATGAAGTGGATGCCCATCATCATCATGCGGGCGACCCAGAAGAAGATGATGTCGGGCCCGGTGACGAGGACGTTGTTCGGGTAGAAGGTCGTCAGCTCGCGGGTCTTGTCGGGCCAGCCGAGCGTCGAGAACGGCCACAAGGCCGACGAGAACCAGGTGTCGAGGATGTCCTCGTCCTGGCGCAGCGCCCCGCCGCACTTGGGACACGCGGTCGGATCCTGGCGCGCGACCACGACCTCCTCGCACGGATCGCAGTACCAGGCCGGGATGCGGTGGCCCCACCAGAGCTGGCGCGAGATGCACCAGTCCTTGATGTTGGTCATCCAGTGCATGTAGGTCTTGGTCTGGGCCTCGGGGACGAACTTGGTGCGGCCCTTCTCGACCGCCTCGATCGCCGGCCCGGCGAGCTGCTGGGCGTTGACGAACCACTGCACCATCAGCATCGGCTCGATCACCGCGCCCGAGCGCTGGCTGCGGCCGCGCGGCACCTTGTGCGGCTTGACCGCGCCGAGCAGGCCCTGGGCCTCGAGGTCGGCGACGACCTGCTTGCGGGCCTCGTCGACGGTGAGGCCGACGTAGGCCGCGGGCGCGGGAGCCTGGATCCGGCCCTTGAGATCGATCACCTGCAGGATCTCGAGGCCGCAGCGCTTGGAGCACTCGTAGTCGTTGGGGTCGTGCGCCGGCGTGACCTTGACCGCGCCCGAGCCGAAGTCCTTCTCGACGAACGTGTCGCCGACGATCGGGATCGTGCGATCGGTGAGCGGCAGGCGCACGCGCTTGCCGATCAGGTGGATGTAGCGCGCGTCCTCCGGGTGGACCGCCACGCCAGTGTCGCCGAGCATCGTCTCGGGCCGCGTGGTCGCGACCGTGAGGAACTCGTCGGTGCCCTCGATCGGATAGCGCAGCTCCCAGAGCGAGCCATCCTCCTCGACAGTGTCGACCTCGAGGTCGGAGACCACGGTCTCCGAGATCGGGTCCCAGTTGATCATCTTCTTGCCGCGATAGATGAGCTGCTGCTCGTACAGGCGCACGAACGCCTCGCGCACCGCGCGGTTCGAGCCCTCGTCCATCGTGAAGCGCTCGCGCTGCCAGTCGAGCGAGAAGCCCATCAGCTTCTCCTGCTCGCTGATGCGGCTGCCCGAGCGCTCCTTCCAGATCCACGCGCGACGCAGGAACTCGTCGCGGCCGAGGTCGAAGCGGGTCTTGCGCTCGCGGGTCTGCAGATCCTTCTCGAGCAGCGTGTGGACCGCGATCGACGCGTGGTCGGTGCCCGGCATCCACATCGCGTTCGAGCCCTGCATGCGGCGCCAGCGGATCAGGATGTCCTGGAGCGTCGAGCCGAGCGCGTGACCCATGTGCAGCGAGCCGGTGACGTTCGGCGGCGGCAGGGTGATCGAGTACGGGACCGTCGGCGTGGTCTCGTCGGCGTGGAAGTAACCGTTGGTCAGCCAGAAGCGGAGCCAGCGCGGCTCCACCTCGGACGGATCGTACTGCTTGCTGAGAGCGGACGAGGACATGGCGGGCCGGACGCTACCACGCCGCGCGGCGCCGGCGATCGGGCGCGATCGCGCTGGCGTCAGGTCCCGAGATCCGCGAGGCGGCGCGCGAGGTGGGCGCGCTCGGCGGCGTTGTCGGTGCGGGCGAGGGCCGCCTCGTAGGCGCGGGCGGCCTCGGCGAGACGGCCGAGGCGGCGCAGGAGATCCGCCCGGATGGCGTGGAACAGGTGGAGGCCGTCGAGCGCGAGCGCATCGACCAGCGCGAGCGCCGGTCCGGGGCCGGCGACCTCCGCGACCGCGACCGCGCGGTGCAGCGCGACCACCGGGCTGGGGGCGTGAGCGAGCAGCTGATCGTAGAGCGCGACGATCTGTCGCCAGTCGGTGGCCGCGGCGGTGGGCGCATCGGCGTGGACCGCCTGGATCGCGGCCTGAATCTGGTACGGACCGGGCTGGCCGATCGCCAGGCAGCGGCGGACCAGCCCGTGGCCCTCCGCGATCGCGGCGCGGTCCCAGCGCGCGCGGTCCTGGGCGGCGAGCGGCACCAGCTCGCCGTCGGCGGTGCGGGCGTCGCGGCGGGCATCGATGAGCTGCATGAGCGCGAACAGGCCGAGGACCTCGGGATCGTCGGGCACGAGCTCCATCAGCAACCGCCCGAGGCGCAGCGCCTCGGCGCACAGGCCATGGCGGATGAGCTGATCGCCGGCGGTCGCGGTGTAGCCCTCGTTGAAGATGAGGTAGACGGCGGCGCAGACCGCGCGGACCCGCGCGGGAAGGTCCTCGCGGGCGGGCACGCGGTACGGGATCTTCGCGTCGCGGATCTTGGCCTTCGCGCGGACCAGGCGCTGCGCCATCGTCGGCTCGGGCACCAGGAACGCGCGCGCGATCTCGTCGGTGGTGAGGCCGCCGAGCAGGCGCAGCGTGAGCGCGACCTGCGCCGCCGGCGCGAGCGCGGGGTGGCAGCAGGTGAACATGAGGCGGAGGCGATCGTCGGACACGGGCGAGTCGTCGATGTCGGCGTCGTCGGGCGCGGCCAGCGCCGCGGCCAGCGAGTGGCGCTCGTCGCGGGTCGCCTCGCGACGCAGGCGATCGATCGCGCGGTTGCGCGCGGTGGTGATGATCCAGCCCGCGGGACTGGGCGGCGCGCCGTCGATCGGCCAGCGCTCGAGCGCCTGCACGAACGCGTCGTGGACGCACTCCTCGGCGAGATCGATGCTGCCGAAGCGGCGCACGAGCACCGCGACCGCGCGGCCGTGGTGCTCGCGGAACGCGGCGGCGATCACCGGATCAGGACGGTCCATGGGCGATCGGGCGGACCTCGATCGGCAGCGTGATCGCGCGGGCGAGCCGCGTGGCCCACACCATGGCCGCGTCGAGATCCGGCGCGCGGATGATCACGAAGCCACCGACGTGCTCCTTGCCCTCGGTGTACGGGCCGTCGGTGAGCAGGGTCTCGCCGTCCTTGACCCGCACGACCGTGGCCGAGCTCGGCGGCGTGAGGCCGGCGTTGAAGACCCAGACGCCCGCGGCCTTGGCATCGGCGATCATCGCGGTGACGTCGGTCATGATCGGGCCGAGCCGCTCGGGCGGCGGCGGCGGCCCATCGGGCTGCTGGATGCTGAGCAGGTACTGCGTCATGGCTGGCTCCTCGTCAGGTAGTCGCACGGCATCGTCGCCGTGTGCTCCCTGAACGAACAGCCTGCCGCGCGATCGACAGGGCGCGCGCGAAAAACGCGCGTCCCCCGGTCGCGGACCGCTCAGTTCCGCTTGGCGGCGAGCTCGTGCAGGTTCTCGCGGATGATCGACTCCGCGAGCTCGGGCACGATTTCCCAGACGATGCGCTCGACGACCTCGGTCGAGAGCTTGAGCAGCGCGAGCAGCTCCGGGCTGCCGGCCTCGAGGCCGGTCGCCTCGGCGAGGCGCGCGGCCATCTTCGCCAGCGTGCGCTCGACCAGCGCCGAGCGCTTGGTCGGGACCGCCGCGATCATCGGCGGGCGGCCCGGCGAGGCCGCGGTGGCGGCCATCGCGGCTGCAGCATACGGGGCCGGCGTCGGGTTGGCGGCGCGCGGCGCGGGCGCCGCGACCGGCGCGGGGCGGGCGGCG
>JAIOQA010000376.1 GCA_021413675.1 Deltaproteobacteria bacterium
ACCTGGCCCGCGCCCGCGCCGCCGCGCTCGACGCCTGGACCAAGGTCCTCGACTTCGACGGCGAGGCCGGTCGCGCCCACGGCGCGGCGATGGCGCTGGCCGCGCGGCTCGGCGATCGCGACGTGCTCGCCGACGTGCTCGCGCGCGCCCAGGCCGCGACCCGGTCGCCGGCCGCGGCCACCTCGCTCGCGCTGGCCCGCGCTCGCGCGTTCGCCAGCGGGGACGCGCCCGATCTCGCGCGCGCCGACGAGGTCCTGCGCGAGCAGGACGCCGGCCTGCCCGCCGACGAGCCGCGCCGCACGCTGTTGCTCGTCGGGCTCGCCGGCAGGAGCAAGCGCTGGGGCGACGCCGCCCTCGCGCTCGAGGATCGCGCCGAGGTCGCCGCGCGGGTCGAGGCCGACAGCCTCCGCTTCCGCGCCGCGCAGATCCACCTCGAGCGCGGCGACGATCCGGCGCGCGCCGCCCAGCTCCTCGGCGAGCTGACCGCCTCGCACCCGGGCTTCGCGCCCGCAGCCGAGCTGCTCGGCGCCGCCCGCCGCCGCCTCGGCGACGCCGCGGCCTCCGCGCCGATCGCGCCGCGCCCGGTCGGCGACAGCGGCGGCAACGACGCGTTCGCGCGCATGGTCCGCGAGGCCGACCTCGCCGCCGCGCACGGCGACGCGCCCGCCGCGGTGCTGCTCTACACCAAGGCGCTCGAGCTGCGCCCGGGCGATCCGCTCGCCGCCGAGCCGCTCGCGCGGGTCGCGACCCAGGCCGGCGAGGCCGGACCGGTCGCCGCGCTCGCGCTCGCCGAGCTGCGCCGCGCCGAGGAGGCGCAGGATGCCCGCGGCCGCGCCGATGCCTACGAGGCGCTCGCGCGCGTCGACGCCGACCTGCGCCGCGATCCGGGCTCCGCGCTGATCTCGTGGGAGGCGGCGGCCGCCGCCGCGCCCGATCGCCAGGTCGTGCTCGCGCGGCTCGCGCGGGCCTACGCCGCCGAGGGGCGCTGGGCCGAGCTGCTCAAGATCCGCGACCGCGAGCTCGCGGCACTGGACGGGGGCGACGCAGGCGCCGCCGAGCCGACCACGAGCAAGGATGCCACCGCGCTCGCGTTCGAGCGCGCCCTCGACGTCGAGCGCGACGGTCGCCCCGACGAGGAGCTGCGCGCCGCGCTCGAGGACACGATCCGCCGCGAGCCGCGCGCGCGCCTGCCGCTGTTCCACCTCGAGTCGCTGGTCCGCCGCGGCGGCTCGAGCCCCGAGCTCGCGCGGCTCGAGCTCGCGGTCGCCGAGCTCTACGCCGACGATCCGCGCGCCCACGCCGCGTTCCTGACCCGCGCCGCCGAGACCCTCACCGACCTCGGCCAGCTCGAGCTCGCGATCGCCAAGCTCCGCCTCGCCGACGCGGCGCGCCCGGGCGGCATCCCCGCGCTGCAGACCTGGCGCTGGGCCGCGCTCAAGGGCCAGCTCTGGGTCGACTTCGCCGAGGCCGCGACCCGCGAGGCCGACGCGACCCACGACGCGACCCGCAAGGCCGGGCTGCACCACCTCGCCGGCGTCGCGTACATGGACAAGGCGCTGGTCGGCGATCGCGCCGGCCAGGCGCTGCGCAAGGCGATCGCCGCCGACCCGCGCCACACCGACGCGTTCGTGCGCCTGCGCATGCTGCTCGACGAGCAGGGCGACTACGAGGACCTGGCGCAGCTGCTCGACGCCCGCGTCGACGTGGAGCAGGAGCCGCGCGCGCGCATCGAGCTGCACCGCGCGTCCGCCGAGCTGCACCGCAACTTCCTCGGCGATCGCGACACCGCCAAGCGCCACTTCCGCGCGATCCTCGGCATCGACCCCGCGGACATCCGCGCGATCGCCGCGCTGTCCGACATCTGCTGGGAGCAGGGCGCGTGGGCCGAGTGCGCCGAGGCGCTCATGAACCGCGCGCGGCTCGAGCGCGAGCCCGAGACGCTGCGCGCGATCTACCGCCGCCTCGGCACGATCTACGCCGACCGCATCCCCGATCCGCAGCACGCCATCAAGGCGTTCCAGCGGGTGCTGTCCTACGACCAGGACGATCGCGAGGCGCTCGAGCGGCTCGCCGATCTCGGCATCGCGACCGCCGAGTGGCGCATGGCGCTCGGCGCCTGCGAGCGGCTGGTCAAGACCGAGACCGATCCGGCGAAGAAGGTCTCGCACCTCCACCGCGTGGGCCGGATCTTCCAGGCCGGGTTCGGCGATCGCAAGAAGGCCGAGCGCGCGTACATCATGGCGCTCGACGCCTCGCCCGAGAGCGACGCGGCGCTGACCGAGCTGGTGCGCTTCTACCAGGACGCCGGCGACGTCATCTCGGTGCGCGTGCACCTCAACCGGATCGCCGGCGGCATGCGCGCGCGCATCGCGAACGAGCCGCGCGACGGCGTGGCCTATCGCGTGGTGTCGCGGGCGATGGCGGCGCGCGAGGGCGCGAACGTCCGCGGCAGCCTCGCGGTGGCGCGGGCCGCGGCCGAGCTGGCGCGGCTCACCGGCGGCGGCGAGGCCGCCGAGGACGCGCTGGTGCTGGCGACCGCGCCGACCGCGGCGATCTCCGGCCTGGCCCGGCCCGAGGCCGACGAGTTCCTCTTCCCGCGCACCGTGCCCGGCGAGCTGCGCCAGATCCTCGGCCTGCTCTCGGGCCACATCGCCAAGCACGTCGGCATCGACCTGCGCCCCTACGGCGTGACCCGCGGCGATCGGCTGCGCGCCAAGGACAGCGCGGTCGCGGCCGCGGCGCAGGATGTCGCCGAGCGCCTCGGCCTCGGCGAGATCGACGTCTACCTGTCGGCGCGCCAGCCGCTGGTCATGGTCGCCGAGCCGACCAGCCCGGTGTCGCTGGTGCTCGGCCAGCAGCTCGCCGCCGATCCGCAGCAGGTGCGGTTCGCCGCGGGCGCCGCGCTCAAGCTCGCGCAGGCCCAGCTCGCCATCCCGGCGCGGCTCGCGCCCGACGAGCTCGGCGTGCTGATGGTCGCGCTCTTGCGGCTGTTCGTGACCGACATGCCGTACGTCGCCGTCGATGCCGACGCGGTCGCGGTGCAGGGCCAGAAGCTGCGCCGGCTGATCCCGTCGAGCCTGATGACCGAGCTCAAGCCGTACGCGCTGGGCCTCAACCTGGTCGGCTTCGATCACCGCGTGCTCGCGCGCGGCCTCGCCGCCGCCGGCTGGCGCGCCGGCGTGATCGCCGCGGGCAGCGTGGTCGCGCCCCTCAAGGTGCTCGCCGCGCGGCTCGGGCTCGCCGATCCGATCGCCGCCCTCGCGGATCCCGACGTGCGCGAGCTCGCGCTGTTCGCGATCGGCGAGGATCACGCGAACCTCGCCGCGCTCTGATTCCACCACCCGGATCCGGACCCGGTTTCGGATCCGGACCCGGTTTCGGATCCGGATCCGGACCGGGCTCGATCACCGCGTGAGCGGATAGAGCATCGCGACCACTGCATCGAACGCGCGCCACGCCTCCGCGACCTCCGCGGTCTCGACCGCGCCGAACGCCACCGCGATGTCGAAGCATCCGCGCGCCTCCGCGGCGCTGCCCGCCGCGATGCGATAGAAGTGCGCGCGATCGCGACCGCGGCGCCGGGCGCCCTCGGCGAGGTTCAAGGCGACGCTGGCCGCGGCGCGCTGCAGCTGGTCGGCGAGGCTCCGATCGGCGCGGCGGATGCGCGCGAGCGGTGCGCGGGCGAGGCGGATCGCCTCGAGGCTCTGGTCATAGGCGCGAAAGCGATGGGTCGACGGGGTTGGGTTCATGCCCGTTCTGGCGCGGGTCCCGCGACGAGGGCGATGCGAGGTCGCCTGTGACCAGGGCAGGGCGCGGTTGCCCTCGGCGCGGGACCTGCGCCGTGGGCATGGAACCCAACCCCGGAGAGCCGAGCGCTCGCAGGACCGAGAACCGGGTCCGGGACCGGGACCGTATCCGGGTCCGGGTCTGGGTCCGTATCCGGGTCCGGGTCCGGGTCCGAGACCGCGCCCGTGACCGGACCGACGACCGGCACCGGTTCCGGACCCAGATCCGGAATCGGATCCGGAACCAGATCCGGATCCGGATCCGGATCCGGTTCCGGCATCACCGTATCGCCGCCGCCACCGCATCCCGCCGCAGCGACAGCTTCTCGTCCCTCGCGCGATCGTACTCCGCCCGATCGATCACGCCGTCGCGCTTCATCGCGCGCAACACCGTGTCCACGCGGTCCGCGCTCTCCTCATCGAGCCCGCCGGCTGCGAACAGCCGCTTGCTCATCGACCGCGGCTCCGACGTCATCGCCGCGAGCAGCGCGGCCTCCTTCACGTCGAGCTCGGTCGCGGGCTTGTCGAACCAGTAGCGCGCCGCCGCGGCCACGCCGAACACGCCGGGCCCGAGCTCGATCACGCTCAGGTAGCGCTCGAGGATCGCGTGCTTCGACAGGGTCGCCTCGAGCCGCCAGGTCAGGATGGCCTCGTCGAGCTTGCGGCTCGCGGTCCGGGCCTGGCTCAGGAATGCGTTCTTCACCAGCTGCTGGCTGATCGTCGAGCCGCCGCGCGCGAACCGGCCCTCGCGCAGATCGACCTCGAGGCTGCGCGAGATCTGCGCCAGATCGAAGCCGCCGTGATCGTAGAACCGGCCATCCTCGGCGGAGCGGAACGCGCCATCGACGTGCGCGGGCAGGTCACCGAGCTCGACCCAGTCGCCTTCGCCCGGGCCGACCAGCGCGCGGCTGCCGTCGGGGAACGTGTGCATCGCGACGCCGGCGAGCGCTCGCGGATCGGCGCCCGGCGCCTCGCCCAGCACGTGGCAGTCCGCGACATCCACGTCCACGTCGAGCTGCACCGCCTCGCCCGGC
>JAIOQA010000062.1 GCA_021413675.1 Deltaproteobacteria bacterium
CCTCGGGCACGAACGGCAGCGGACCGGATCACGTGCTGTCCCGAAGACGCGCCGCGCGCCCGGGCGTCGCAGCGATTCGTTCGCGGGCAGGCGGTTTCGCGATGACGGCAACGGCAGCGTTCGTGGCGGCCGCCGCGCCCGCGTTGCTCGCGCGGCTCGCGACGCGCGATCTCGACGCGATGGTCGCGGCATGGATCGCCGCCGCCCGGACCGCGTGGCCGACGGTGACCGTCGACGTCGACGCGTTCGCCGCGCACGTCGCGGCGCGCTTGCCCGAGGACGCCAGCGCCGAGACGGTGGAGCTCGTCCACACCAGCGACCTGTGGCTGACCGCAGCGTGCGTCGCCGCGGATCCGCACGCGCTCGCCGCGTTCGACGAGCGCTACGTCGCGGCGCTCGGCGCCGTGCTCGGCCCGATGGGCCTGCGCGACGACCAGATCGACGAGATCAAGCAGGAGGTCCGGACCAAGCTCCTGCTCGGCGACGGCGAGCGGCCGCGGATCGCCGAGTACTCCGGGCGCGCCGACCTGCGCACCTGGGTTCGCACGACCGCGGTGCGCGCCGCGCTCGATCTCGTCCGCCGCCGCCGCGACGCGCCGCTCGACGACGACGCGCTCGACGCGACCGAGGCGCTCGTCGACGACCCGGCGCTCGCGTACCTGAAGCAGCGGTATCGCGCGGACGTGAAGGCCGCGATCACGGACGCGATCGCGGCGCTGGCCTCACGCGACCGGTTGCTGCTCAAGTACCAGTACATCGACGGGCTCGGCGTCGATCGCATCGGCGAGCTCTACGGGATCCATCGCGCGACTGCGGCGCGCTGGCTGGTCGCGGCCCGCGAGGCGCTGACGACGCGGACCCACCGGTTGATGGTGGAGCGCCTGCGGGTCTCCCGCTCGGAGCTGCGCGGCATCGCCAGTCTGGTCGAGAGCCAGCTGGAGCTCAGCATGGCCCGGATCCTCGCGTAGCCCCGCTGGAGACTGCTTATCCGATCTCGGTGCCATCGCGGTACGGCAGATCGGCCAACGTCCGCGCTACCATCGCCGGCGGCATGGGGAGCAAGGACGACGGCGCGTACGACGAGACGATCGCGCCAGAGGCCAGCGGCGTGACCGTGGCGACGACCGCCGTCGATGTTGCGAGCAGCGAGACGATCGCGGTCGACGCGAGCGCCGCCGGCGCCCGCGCAGCGAGCGACGCCACCGTCGGCGAGACCGTCGCCGCGCCGAGCGGCGGGCCGCTGTCGACCGGCCGGGCCACGCTGCGCGCCGGGCGCGGCGAGGACTACCACGAGCTGGTGCCGGTCGATCCGCAGCACTACGCGGTCGGCGAGGAGATCGCGCGGGGCGGCATGGGCCGCATCCTCGCGGCCCGCGACCGCCGGCTCGGCCGCCCGGTCGCGATCAAGGAGCTGCTCGCGGGCGCGGGCGACGCGCGCGGGCGCTTCGAACGCGAGGCGCGGATCACGGCGCGGCTGCAGCATCCGGCGATCGTCAACATCCACGAGGCCGGAGCGTGGCCGAGCGGCGAGCCGTTCTACGTCATGAAGCTGGTGCGCGGCGAGTCGCTCGACAAGGCGATCGCGGCGCGCGCGACGCTCGCGGAGCGCCTCGGCCTGCTCGCCCACGTGGTGGCGGTCGTCGACGCGCTGGCGTACGCGCACAGCGAGCTGGTGATCCACCGCGATCTCAAGCCGGCCAACGTGCTGGTCGGCGCGTTCGGCGAGACCGTCGTGATCGACTGGGGCCTCGCCAAGGATCTCGGCCAGGCCGCGGTCGAGGTCCGCGACGGCGCGTCGCCCGAGATCTCGGCGGAACCGAACGCGACGCTCGACGGCGCGGTCATGGGCACGCCGTCGTACATGCCGCTCGAGCAGGCGGTCGGCGGTGAGGTCGACGAGCGGGCCGACGTCTACGCGCTCGGCGCCCTGCTCTACCACCTCGTCGCGGGCGCGGCGCCGTACGTCGGGCGGCGCGCCGACGAGGTCCTGCGCGCGGTGATCGCGGGGCCGCCGCGATCCTTGGCCGCGCGGGTGCCCGAGGCGCCGCCGGATCTGGTCGCGATCGTCGAGAAGGCGATGGCGCGCGACGCCGCGGATCGCTACCCGACCGCGCGCGAGCTCGCCGACGATCTCAAGAAGTTCCAGACCGGCCAGCTGGTCGCCGCGCACCGGTACTCGTCCTGGCAGCTGGTTCGGCGCTGGGTCCGGCGCAACGCGCGCGTGGTCGCGGTCGCCAGCGTCGCGACCGCCGCGCTGATCGTGCTCGGCGTGATCAGCGTGCAGCGGATCCTGGCCGAGCAGGCGCGGACCGAGGCGCAGCGCCAGGTCGCCGAGCAGAGCCGCGGCGAGGCCGAGGAGCTGCTCGGCTTCATGCTCGTCGACCTGCACGACAAGCTGAAGCCGCTCGGCAAGCTGCCGCTGCTCGACGCGGTCGCGCGCAAGGCGCTGGCCTACTACGCGCGCCGCCCCGTCGGCGACGACGCCAGCGAGCACCGCCGCAGCATCGCGCACACCAACATCGGCGATGTCCTCTATCCGCAGGGCGACCTCGCTGGCGCGCGCGCACAGTACGAGCGGTCGGTCGCGATCCGCACGGGCCTGGTCGCGCGCGCACCCGGCAACGACGACTGGCAGACCGATCTTGCGGCCGCGCACGAGGATCTCGGCAACGTGATCCGCGCGCAGGGCGATCTCGCGAGCGCGCAGGTCCACTTCGACGCCGCGCTCGCGATCTTCCAGGCCGGGCTCGGTCGCGATCCCGCGTCGGTGCGCTGGCGCCGCGGCCGCGCGCTGGTGCTCCTCAAGGTCGGCCAGCTCGAGGCGGCGCGCGGCGATCTCCCGGCCGCGGTCGCGCGGTTCCGCACCGCGGTCGAGCTCGCCGACCGGCTCGAGCACGAACACGCCGGGGATCGCCAGCTCCAGGACCTGCGGTTCACCGCGCACCTTCAGCTCGGCGATGGCCTGTCGCTGCAGAGCGATGGCGCCGCCGCGCTCGCCGAGTTCCGGATCGCGCTCGCGACCGCCGAGGCGCTGATCGCGGCCGCGCCCGAGGACCTCGAGGCCCAGAACGATGGCTTCATCGCGCGCGATCGGATCGGCATGGCGAAGCGCGCGATGGGCGACAGCGCGGGCGCGCTCGCGGATCTGCGCGCGAACCTGACCGCGATGGCCGGGCTCGCGGCGCGCGATCCGACCAACGTCGACTGGGCGAACAACCTGGCGGTCGGCCACCAGCAGGTCGGCACGACCCTGCTCGCCAGCGGCGACACCGCCGGCGCGCTCGCCGAGCACAAGGCAGCGCTCGCGATCTGGACCGAGCTCGCGGCACGCGACGGCTCGAGCGCCGAGCGCCAGGAGAACGTCGCCGCAGGCCACGCCAACGTCGGCGAGACCCTGGCCGCGCTCGGCGACAGCGCCGCCGCGCTCGCGGAGTACCGGACGAGCCTCGCGCTGCGCGAGGCCATCGATCGGCGCACGCCGGGCATGACCAGCGTCCAGGACGGGCTCGCCGACATCCATGGGCGGATCGGTTACGTGCTCGGGCTGCGCGGCGACACCGAGGCCGAGCTCGCCGAGTACCGCGCCAGCATCACGGCGCGCCAGGCGCTGGCCGATCGCGATCCCTCGAATGGCAACTGGCAGCGCAACCTCGAGATCGCGCACAACCAGCTCGGCTCGGCGCTGCTCGCGCAGGGCGACTTCGCCGGCGGCCTCGCCGCGTACGAGCGCGGGCTCGCGATCGCCCAGGCGCTGGTCGCCAAGGATCCGCGGGCCACGCTCTTGCGCGCGGACGTCTGGTTCTGCCAGGTCAGCGTCGGCGGCGGGCTCGCCAGCCTCGGCAACACCGCCGGCGCGCTGACCGCGTATCAGGCCGCGCTGCCGCTGGCCGAGCAGCTCGTCAAGGACGACCCGACCAACGCCAACTACCGCAGCAACCTGTCGTGGTCGCAGGAGTACCTCGGTGACACCGTGCGCGCGATGGGCGACAAGGCCGGCGCCCTCGATCGTTACCAGCGCGCGGTGGTGATCCGCGAGGCGCTGGTCGCGGACGACCCGGCCAACACGACCTGGCGGTCGCACCTCGCGAGCGGCCACATCAAGGTCGCCGATGCGCTGCTCGATCTCGCGCGCAACGCCGACGCGCTGGCCGCCGCGCGCCGGTCGCTCGCGATCGCCGAGGAGCTGATCAAGGTCGATCCGAGCAACAGCGACTTCGGCCTGTACGGCTCGATGGCCGACGATCGGATCGGCCGGGCGCTGCTCGCGATGGACGACGCGCGCGGCGCGGCCGCGGTCTATCAACGGCTGCTCGCGCGCTCGCAGCACTGGGCCGACCTCGATCCGAAGAACGCGTTCTGGCAGCGCAACGTCGCCATCAGCCACCAGCAGGTGGCCCGCGCCCAGGCGGCGCTCGGCGATCTGCCCGCGGCGATCGCGGGCTTGCGCCACGCCGCCGCGCTGCTCGACGCGCTCCTGGCCGCCAGCCCCGACAGCGCCGACCTCGCGAGCGACATCGCCGAGACCCAGGGCCAGCTCGGCGACGTCTACCTGCGGCGCGGCGATCGCGCGGGCGCGCTCGCGGCGTATGGCCTCGCGCTCGAGGCGCGGCGCGCGCTGGCGGCCGCGGATCCCGGCAACCCCGAGCGCGCCGCGGCGATCACGGCGATCGAGGCGGCGATCGCCCGGGTCCCGCCGGCGCGATGATCAGCGGGCGAGCGCGGCCAGCAGCGCGCGGAACGGCAGCGTCGCGCAGGTGCGACGCGAGCGCGCGCGCCGCACGCCGCGGAACGCCACGAGGTCGCCGAGCGCGGCGTCGCTCGCCGCGTCGGGGGCTTCGGTCGCATCGGGCGGCGCCTGCACGAACTGCGCGAAGCGCGCGGCGAGCGCGGTGAGCTCGGCGGTCGTCGCGCCGACCGCGCGCTCGCTCATCATCGACGCGGCCGCGCGCGACAGGGCGCAGCCGTGGCCCTCGAAGGCGATCGTCTGCACGCGATCGCCGTCGAGGATGACGCGCACGGTGATCTCGTCGCCGCACAGCGGGTTGTCGATCGTCGCGACGTGAGTCGCGCCGGCGAGCGGGCCGTGGTGGCGCGGCGCACGATCGTGCAGGACGATCAGCGCCTGGTAGAGGTCGTCGCTCATCCGAACACCTCGCGGACCCGCGCGAGCGCGCGGGCGAGCTGCGCGACGTCGTCGTCGTCGCTGTAGCAGCCGATCGACGCGCGCGTGCTGGCGTCGACGCCATGGCGATGGTGGATCGGCTCGGCGCAGTGATGGCCGCTGCGCAGCGCGACGCCCGCCTGATCGGCGATCGTCGCGACGTCGTGGGGATGGACGCGGCCGAGCGCGAAGGACACGACGCCGACCTCGGGGCGACCGAGGATCGTGCCGTCGGCGGCCTGCACCGCGCGCGCGATCGCGGCGTGGACGCGCGCCTCGTCGGCGGCGACCGCGGCTCGATCGAGCGATCGCACGAACCGGATCGCCGCGCCCAGGCCGATGAGGCCGGTGGTGTTGGGCGTGCCCGCCTCGAACCGATACGGCGGCTCGCGGTAGCGGGCGTGCGCGCGATCGACGCGCGCGACCATGCCGCCGCCGACCTGCCACGGCGGCATCGCGTCGAGGATCGCGCGCCGCGCCCACAGCACACCGGTGCCCGGCGGACCGTAGAGCTTGTGGCCCGAGAACGCGTAGAAGTCGCAGCCCAGCGCGCGGACATCGATCTCCAGGTGCGCGACCGCCTGCGCGCCATCGACGAGGACCCGCGCACCGACCGCGTGCGCGCGCGCGGCGATCGCCGCGACCGGCGCGATCGTGCCGAGCACGTTGGAGACATGGGCGACCGCGACCAGCTTGACCTTCGAATCGAGCAGCGCGTCGAGCGCCGCGAGATCGATGCGGCCGTCCTCATCGACTGGCGCGATCCGCAACTCCGCGCCGCGCTCGGCGCACAGCCGCTGCCACGGCACGAGGTTCGAGTGATGCTCGAGCTCGGTCGCGATCACCGCGTCGCCCGGGCCGAGGTTGGCGCGGCCCCAGGCATCCGCGACCAGGTTGATCGACGCGGTCGTGCCGCTCGTGAAGACGACCTCGTCGGCGTCGGCGCCGAGGAAGCGCGCGACCTCGTGACGCGCGTCGTCGAGCGCGACGCTGGCGGCCTCCGCGAGCAGGTGGACGCCGCGCCCAGGATTTCCCGCAGCATGGAGCGCTGCGTCGACGACCGCGTCGATCACCACGCGCGGTTGCAGCGAGGTCGCGGCGGCATCGAGGTAGGCCAGGCGTTGACCGTGCGCGCGCTGATCGAGCGCCGGAAACGCGCGGCGGCGGGCTGTCAGGTCCATCAACAAGCGCTAGGCTGGCACGAAATGGGGGACGCGAGTCACGATCTCGACGCGGTCCTCGCGCAGGCCGCGGCCTGGCAGGACGCGGGGCTCGGCGTCGCGATCGCGACCGTCGTGCGCACCTGGGGCAGCTCGCCGCGGCCGGCCGGCTCGAAGCTCGCGGTCAACGCGCGCGGCGAGTTCGTCGGCTCGGTGTCGGGCGGATGCATCGAGGCCGCGGTGATCGCCGAGGCCCAGGCGATCATGGCCGGCGAGCGCGGCCCGGGCGTGCTCGCCTTCGGCGTCAGCGACGCGACGGCCTGGGAGGTCGGGCTCGCCTGCGGTGGACGGGTCGAGGTGTTCGTCGAGGCGCTGACATGAGGGTTTGTGAAACAGACCCGTTTCCGGATAGGCGCAGCGAGACGTTCCTCGTCGAGCAAGCCGATCTAACAGAGAGTGGGGAAGTCATTCTTTCCCACTCTCCGAGGCGAGCATGCGAGCCGGCGCAGGGGCGCTGCGCGCGTGGTCCGGAGGAGATCGGGCCGGGCGTCATCGCCGGGGCCGATCGATCCATGAGGCGAACATGCGAGCCGGCTCAGGATCCGGAGGAGATCGGGCCGGGCGTCATCGCCGGGGCCGATCGATCATGAAGCGCGCGATCCTCGACGAGCTGCGCGCCGCGCGCGCCGCCGCACGGCCGGTCGTGCTCGCGACCTGGCTCGACGGCAGCGAGAGCCGCGTGCTCGGCACCGATGGCCCCGAGCTGGCCGCCGAGGTCGCCGATGCCCTGCGCCGCGATCAGGCGATCGTCGTGCCGTCGGCGCGCGGCCTTGTCCTGCTCGAGCCGCACAACCCGCCCCTGCGCCTGGTGATCATCGGCGCGGTTCACGTGGCGCAGCCGCTCGCGGAGATGGCGCGACTCGCGGGATTCGCGGTGACGATCGTCGATCCGCGCCGCGCCTGGGCCACCGCCGAGCGGTTCCCCGGGCTCGCCCTCGCGACCGCGTGGCCCGATGTCGCGATCGAGGCGCTGCGCCTCGACACGCGCAGCGCGGTGGTCGCGCTCACCCACGACCCCAAGCTCGACGATCCGGGCCTGCTGGTCGCGCTGCGCTCGCCGGCGTTCTACATCGGCTGTCTCGGCTCGACCAAGACCCACGCCGCGCGCCGCGATCGGCTCGCGGCCGCCGGCGTCGCGCCATCCGCGCTCGATCGCCTGCACGGCCCGGTCGGGCTGCGCATCGGCGCGCGCAGCCCGGCGGAGATCGCGGTGTCGATCCTCGCGGAGATCATCGCGACGCTGCGCGGAGCCAGCCCCGCGTGAAGCTCGGGCCGCTCGCGATCGCCGATGCGCTCGGCGCGATCCTCGTGCACACCACGCGCACGCCCGCGCGCATGCTGGTGAAGGGCCGCGTGCTCGACGCCGCGGATCTCGACGCGCTGGCCGCCGCCGGCCTGCGCGAGATCACCTGCGCGCGGCTCGAGCCCGGCGAGCTGGCCGAGGACGCCGCGGCCGCGCGCCTCGCCATCGCGCTCGCGGGCGCTGGCGTGCGGGTCGACGCCGCGCGCACCGGTCGCGCCAACCTGCGCGCCGCGACCGATGGCCTGCTCGTGATCGATCCGGCGGCGATCACCGGCGTCAACGCGATCGACGAGGCGATCACCGTCGCGACCCTGCCCTGCGATCACGCGGTGCGCGCGGGCGAGATGATCGCGACGATCAAGATCATCCCGTTCGCGGTGCGCGCCGCCGCGCTCGAGGCGGCGTGCGCGGCCGCGTCGCCGATCGCGGTCGCGCCGTGGCAGCCGCGGCGGGCTGGCCTGGTGATGACCGCGTTCCCGTCGACGGCGCCCGCGATCCTCGATCGCGCCGCCGCCGCGCAGCGGACCCGGCTGGCGCGGCTCGGCGGCGAGCTCGCGCACGAGCGCCGCGTCGCCCACGATGTCGACGCGGTCGCCGCCGCGATCACGGAGCTCGCGGCCGCCGGCTGCGATCCGATCCTCGCGCTCGGTGCGTCCGCGATCATGGACCGGCGCGACGTGATCCCGCAGGCGCTCGAGTGCGCCGGCGGCGCGATCGATCGCTTCGGCATGCCGGTCGATCCGGGCAACCTGCTCTTGCTCGGCCACCTCGGCGCGCGGACGTTCATCGGCCTGCCCGGCTGCGCGCGCTCGCTGTCGCGCTCGGGCTTCGACTGGGCGCTCGAGCGGATCTGCGCCGGCCTGCCGATCGATCCGGCGCGGATCGCCGCGCTCGGCGTCGGCGGCCTGCTCGAGGAGGCCCCCCGGCCCTCGCCGCGCGAGCGCACCGACACCGCGCCGCGGCAGGTGGCGGCGATCGTGCTGGCCGCCGGGCGCTCGTCGCGCATGGGCGCGAACAAGCTGCTCGCTGAGCTCGAGGGCGCGCCGCTCGTCCGTCACGCCACGCTCGCTGCGCTCGCGTCGTCCGCGCGGCCGGTCGTGGTCGTCGTCGGCAACGAGGCCGATCTCGTGCGCGCCGCGATCGCCGATCTCGATGTCGCGTTCGTGCACAACCCCGACTTCGCGACCGGCATGGCCAGCTCGCTGCGCGCCGGCATCGCCGCGGTCCCCGAGGCCGCGGGCGCGCTGGTCTGCCTCGGCGACATGCCGCGCGTGACCGCCGCGCACCTCGGCGTGCTGCTCGACGCGTTCGCCGAGGCGGACGACGATGGCGCGATCATCGTCCCGACCTGCGATCGCAAGCGCGGCAACCCGGTCCTGTGGGGGCGCGGCAGGTTCGCCGAGATCGCCTCGCTCTCCGGCGACGTCGGCGCGCGCGCGCTGATCGATCGCCACGCCGCGTCAGTCCGCTGGGTCGCCGTCGACGATCCGGCGATCCTGCTGGACATCGACACGCCGGACGCGCTCGCGACCCTCGCGCGGCGCGAACCGGCGTAGGGTAACTTCGAGGCGACGAGCCCGGGAGGATCGCGATGAAGCTCGACGGTGAGTTCGTGTTCGACGCGAGCGTCCAGCAGGTCTGGGATGCGCTGTTCGATCCCGCCGTGCTCGCGGCGGCCCTGCCCGGCTGCGAGAAGCTCGAGCGCGTCGATGGATCGTACGTCGGCGAGCTCAAGGTGAAGATCGGCCCGATCCAGGGCAAGTTCACCGGCAAGGTCGACCTGCTCGACATGGTCGAGCCCACGAGCTACCGGATGATCGTCGACGGCCGCGGGCCGCAGGGCTTCGTCAAGGCGACGGCATCGATCGCGCTCAGCGCCGAGGGCGCGGGCACCCGGATCCGCTACGAGTCCGAGGCCCAGGTCGGCGGCAAGGTCGCGAGCGTGGGCCAGCGCCTGGTCGAGACCTCGGCCCGCGCGATCGTGAAGCAGAGCCTCGAGGGCCTGAACGAGAACATCAAGCTGCGCGCGGAGGCGTACCAGGCGCATCAGGCGGCGGTGGTCGCGGCCCCCGAGCCGGTCGCCGAGGTCGCGCCGGTTGCGAGCGCCGCGCCGGAGGCGGTCGCGCAGGTCGACGCGCGAGAACCCGCGCCCGCCGACGAGGCGGCCGCTTCTCCGGCGCCCGCGATCGAGGCACCGGCCGCCCCCGTCGCGGACGCGGTGCCCGCCCCCGCCCCCGAGCCCTCGGCCCCGAAGCCCGCCGCCCCGCCGATCTCGACGGTCGCCGCCGCCGCGATCGCCGCGCCGGTGGTGAACTACAAGAAGGCCGACGCCGGCAAGCTCGCGGGCGCGGTCGCGAAGGAGGTCACCAAGACCCTCGCGCCAGTCATCATCGGCGTGCTCGTCGCGGTCGCACTCGCGGTGTACTTGCTCGTTCGCTGATTTGCCACCGCCCGTGGCCGCCGCCACGGGTCGCGCCCCGGCGCATCACCGGCGGCCGAACCTGCGCTCGGACTGCCAAAGATTGACAGCTCTCGCGGATCGGCCCGCCCGGGCGGTCGTGGTCCCATGACCGGCCATGCTCACGGTGCGCCCCCGCGTCCGCTCCCTCGTGTTGCTCGCGCTCGTCGCGGCCAGCGCGTGTCGCTCGAATGCCCCGGCGCACGATGACGATCGCGATCGCGATCAGCTCGTCGACGAGTCCGGCGGCGATCGCCCCGACAACCCGACGCTGCGCGCCGCCGCGATGGCCGACTGGTACGACGAGACCGCGGCGCCGCGCGGCGGCGACGGCTGGTCGCGCGACTACCGCGCGTACCTCCTCGATGTCGCGCGGGCCGAGCGGCTCCGCTGGCCGAGCCTCATGCCCGGCGCCAAGACCCACACGGCCGTGCAGGGCAGCCAGTGGGTCAGCCTCGGGCCGACCGAGGCCCACTCCGGCGCCAACGGCATGGGCGCCGTCAACGTCGTCGACTCCGGCCGCATCAACGCCATCATCCCCGACGGCACCCGGATGTACGTCGCGACCGCCGGCGGCGGCGTGTGGCGGCGCGAGAACAACGCGTGGACCGCGCTCGGCGACACCATCGGCACGCTGTCGTGCGGCGCGCTCGCGATCGATCCGCTCGATCACCAGCACCTGATCCTCGGCCTCGGCGATCCGTTCGATGGCACCGGCATCGGCGTCATCGCCTCGCGCGATGGCGGCGACACGTGGACCGATCCGATCTTCCTGGGCGACGCGCGACGCATCCCGGTGCTGCTCTTCCACCCGACCGACCCGAGCATCGTGCTCGCTGGCACCGACCAGGGCCTGTTCCGCTCGCTCGACGGCGGCACCACATGGACATCGACGGCCATCCCGTTCGGGTACGCGACCCAGCCGGTGGTGTGGTCGATCGCGTGGACCGGCGGCCACGGCTTCGCGCTGACCTCGGCCGCCACCACCGACACGCGCCTCACCAACCAGGGGCAGCTCTGGCTGAGCGACGACGATGGCGCGACCTGGGCGCAGAGCACCGCGCTCGGGCTGCCCGCCGCGCTCGGACGCATCACGCTGGCGTCGGCGCCGTCGAGCCCGCAGACCGTCTACGCGATGGTCGCCGCGCCCGACCCGCGCGTGCTGCCCGATCCGTCGGCCGACCTCATCGACATCTACTCGTCGGCCGACGGCGGCCACGTGTGGACCGCGCTCGGCGTGCCGAACAAGAACTACAGCAACACCCAGGCCTCGGCGCCGGGGTCGTTGCTCAACGGCCAGGGCTGGTACAATCAGGTCGTCGTCGTCGATCCGACCAACCCCAAGACGGTCTACCTCGGCGGCGCGCTGACGCTCGCGAAGTCGACCAACGGCGGCGCGACGTGGCGCGCGATGTCGGACTGGCTCGGCGACGGCCTGCCGTACGTGCACGCCGACTTCCACGCCGGCGCGATCGACGCGAGCAACGGCGGCACGACCTTCACCAACACGCTCAACAACGGTCTGGTCACCCACCTGCTGTACTCGGTGGGCTCGTCGCTCGGGGCGCCCAGCGCGGTGATCGGCGGCATGCAGGACAACGGCACGCGCGTGCGCGAGGGCTCGACCAGCGTGTTCAACACGGTGCTCGGCGGCGACGGCTTCGGCGCGCTGATCCACCGCACCAACGGCAAGCGCCTGCTCGCCACCCTCTACTTCGATCAGATCTACCGGAGCCTGGACGGCGGCGCGTCGTGGAACGACGCGACCGCCGGCATCGCCGAGGTCGGCGATCAGACCGCGGCGCCGTTCATCACCCGGCTGGTGGCGTGGGAGGGCGCGACGGCCACCGGCAACGAGGTCTACACGTTCGCGAACACGCGCCTGTACCGCTCGACCAACTGGGGCGCGTCGTGGACCGCGCTGCCGGTGCTCGCCACCGACGTCGAGCTGCGCAACATCGCGGTCGCGCCGTCGACGATGAACGTGCTGGGCGCGGTGGCCAAGGACGGCCGCGTGTTCCTGTCGCAGGACGCGGGCGCTCACTGGACCAAGGTCGCCGAGGGCACGGGCACCGATCCGCTCGCGCTCCCGAACAGCGGCGCCAGCCTCAGCGCGATCGCCTTCGATCCGCAGGACGCGAACACCGTGTACGTCGCGTCGGTCAAGCCGAACGCGGCGCTCAACCACCTGTGGAAGTCGAGCGACTTCGGCGCGCACTGGGCGCCGATCGATGGCAACGGCCTGCCGGCGGGCGTGCCGGTCAACGTCATCAAGCCCGACCCGGTGCCCGAGCCGGGGCTGGGCCAGGTGCTGTACGCCGGCACGCACGTCGGGCTGTACCGCTCGACCGACGGCGGCGCGACGTGGAGCCGCTTCGGCCAGGGCCTGCCGCTGGTCAGCGTGACCGACGTCTACATCGCGCCGAACGACGCGCTCATGCGCGTCGCGACCTTCGGCCGCGGCTTCTGGGAGCTCCAGATCCCGCCGCGCGACTTCGCGATCACCGCCGCGCCCTCGATCACCGTGGTGCAGAGCGCGAGCGCGACCGCCGCGATCACCACCAGCGTCACCGCGGGCACGGCCCAGGGCGTGACCTTGACCGCCAGCGGCCTGCCCGCCGGCGCGACCGCGGCGTTCGCACCCGCGTCGCTGACCGCGGGCGACCCGTCGACCTTGACGATCACCGCGGCCTCGACGACGCCGCCGGGCTCCTACAACCTCACGATCACCGCGACCGGCGGCACCGCCACCCACACCGCGACGATCGCGCTGGTCGTCACGCCCGAGGCGGACTTCGCGCTCGTCGCATCGCCGGTGAGCCTCACCGTCGAGCAGGGTGCCTCGGGGACGGTCGCGCTCGCCTCGACGACCACGCTCGGCGCCGCCCAGGCGATCGCGCTCACCGCCGGCGGCCTGCCCATCGGCACCACCGCGGCGTTCGTGCCGGCGTCGATCACCAGCGGCGACACCGCGACGGCCACGCTCGCGGTCGGGGCGACCACCGCGGCCGGAACGTACAGCGTGCAGATCACCGGCACCGGCGTGCACAGCACGCAGGTCGCGACGGTGGCGCTCACGGTGACCGCGCGCCCCGACATCGCGCTGCACGTCGCGCCCGAGGCGCTGACGCTCGCGCCCGGCGCCAGCGGCACCGCGGCGATCACGACCGAGGCGGTCGCCGGGTTCACCGGAGACGTCGCGCTGACGGTGACCGGCGCGCCCGCGGGGGTCACCGCCGCGCTCGACGCGTCCACGGTCGCGGCCGGCAGTGGCACCTCGCTGGCCGTCGGCGTCGGCGCGGGCGTCGCGCCGGGCAGCTACCCGCTCACGATCACGGCGACCGCCGCGAGCAACGTGCACACCGCGACGCTGACCGTGACGGTGACGGCCGCCGACGACTTCGCGCTGACGGTCGCGCCGGCGACGCTCGAGCTCGCGCGCGGCGCGACCGGGACGCTGGCGATCACGACGACCGTGGCCTCGGGCAATCCGACGTCGATCGCGCTGACCGTGACCGGCGCGCCGGCCGGCGTGACCGCGACCCTGACGCCCGCAACGATCGCGGCGGGCGCGAGCGCGACCTGCACGCTGGTGATCGCCGACAGCGCCGCCCCCGGCGACTACACGCTCACGATCACCGGCGTCGGCGCCGCCGCGACCCACACCGCGACCGCGACGCTGACGATCCCCGGCGACGAGGATACCGGCTGCTGCGCCGCGGGCCGCGGGCCGGTCGGCGGGCCGCTCGCG
>JAIOQA010000295.1 GCA_021413675.1 Deltaproteobacteria bacterium
GGCCCGACCCGGCCGCCGCCGCAGCCGGTGCCGCCGCCGTTCGACGACGGCCCGACCTCGGTCGCCGAGTCTCATCGGCCCGCGACCGATGGCGAGATGACCTCGGTCCGCGGCGACCCGACCGAGGTCTCGCCGCCGCGCCGCGACTTCGACGACGCCAAGCCGCGCCTGCCGCTGTCGCCGGCGGAGTCGCGCCCGGTCGCCGCGGCGCCGCAGCCGCCACCGGCCCAGACCCCGCCGACGGTGCGGCCGCGCGTGATCCCGGCCGCCAAGCCGATCAACGCCGCCGCCGCGTCGCTGCGCCAGTCGGCCGCGGTCGGCGAGGGCTACCTCAACGATCTGCTCACCGGGGGCCTGCTCGACGTCCCCGGGGTCCGCGCGTCCGAGGCCGAGTTCGACATCCGGCCCGACAAGCGCTGGGGCCGCTCGTCGACGCGCATGTTCATCGCGCTGTTCGTCGTGCTCGCGCTCGCCGCCGGCGGCGGTGTGGGCTGGTACTTCTACGATCAGCAGCAGCGCGCCGATCAGATCGCCGAGCACCGCGCGACCGCGCACACCGGCCTGGCCTCGACCACCTACGACGGCATCATCGATGCGCGCACCCACCTGATCGCCGCGCTCGATCTGGATCCCAACAGCACGCCGGTGCTCGCCGAGATCGCCCAGCTCTTGGCGATCGACAACCTGCTCTACGGCGGCGATCCGGAGCCGGTCAGCCGCGCGATCAGCCAGCTGATCCCCGAGCTGACCGCCGCGGATCAGCCGGGCTACCGCGAGCTGGTGATCGCCCGCGCCGCGCACGCGCTCTCGACCCTGCACGACACCCCGCACCAGGATCTCATCCTCGGCACGGTGAAGAAGGACCTCGACGCCTGGCTCGCCGGTCACGGCGACGATCGCTGGGCGCGCTGGCTCCTGGCCCGGGCCCAGCTCGCCGCCGGCGAGCGGACCGCGGCGATCGCGTCGCTCACCGCCGCGTCCGACGCGCCGACCGACGCCGAGCGGCTCGCGGTCGCGCAGATCGATCGCGCCGATCTGATGGTCGACGACGGCAAGCTCGATCAGGCGCTCGCGCTCTACGATCAGGTCATCAAGGCCCACCCGGGCCACCCGCTCGCGATCGTCGGCAAGGCGATCGCCCGCGGCGACGGCAAGGCCGCGGCGACCGCCGCCAACGACGACCTCAACGTCGCGCTCGCCAAGCCCGCGGGCGCGCGGGTCGAGGCGTACCGCCAGCTCGCGGTCGCGATGACCCAGGCGACCTTGCAGTACTACCAGCCCGCCAAGCAGGCGCTCGACCTCGCGACCGGGCCGACCGAGCCGCGCTACCTCGCGCGCGTCGCCATCGGTCGCGTCGGGCTCGGCGATCTCGCCGGCGCCGCCAAGGCCCGCGCCGATGTCACCTGGTACGGCGCCACCAAGCCCGAGACCGATCCGGTGGTCGCGCTGGCCGACGCCGCGCTCCTGCTCGCGTCGGGCCGGCCCGAGACCGCGCTCGCGACCGCCAAGGGCGACACGCTGCGCGCGCGCGTGCTGCGCGGCCAGGCGCTCCTCGATCTCGGCCGCGCCAAGGACGCGCAGGTCGAGCTCGACGCCGCGTTCGACGCGGCGCCCGACACGGTGGAGATCGAGATCCTCCGCGAGGAGGCGCGGATGATCGCGGGTACCGGCAAGGACCGCGAGGCCGCCGCCAGCGCGCTCGACAAGATCGCGCGCGAGGCCAACACCAAGCTCGGCCGCCACGCCCAGGGCGTGGCCCTGCTCGCGATCGGCGGCGACGCCAAGGACGCGAAGAACCGGCTGACCCAGGCTCTCGACGGCATCACCGACGAGCAGCCCAACCCGGTCGCGTACCGCACGCACGCCGCGCTGGCGCAGCTCGCGCTGGCCGCCACGCCGCCGGATCTCGACACCGCCGCGACCGAGCTCGAGGCCTCGACCACCGCCAACCCCGGCTACCTGCCGGCGCTGGAGCTGCGCGCGCGCGTGATGCTCGCGAAGGGCGATCCCGACGGGGCGCTGGTGATGATCGATCCGGTCATCCACGAGCGCGAGGCGATGACCGCGGCGGCGTACCTCACGCTCGCCGAGGCGCTCGCGACCCACAAGAAGGACGTGAAGCCCGGCGACAAGGACGAGGCCAAGGCCGCGC
>JAIOQA010000296.1 GCA_021413675.1 Deltaproteobacteria bacterium
GCGTTGCCGACCGTCTTGGCGCCGCTGACGATCGCGTTGCCGGTGGTCTTGGCTCCCTCGACGACCGCGTTGCCGACCGTCTTGGCGCCGCTGACGATCGCGTTGCCGGCGGTGCTGACCGCGTTCGAGGCGGTCTCGTACGCGCCGGTCGCGAGGTCGCCGACCCAGCGGCCGCCCTGGCGCAGCTTGAGCGCGATCATGGGCTGGACGTTGCCCTTGATCAGGATCCACAGCCGGTTGGTCGCCGGATCCGCCGACATCATCTCTGACGTCAGCACCGCGTTGAAGATGTTCTCGTCGACGCAGAACGACGAGATCGGCTGGAAGGCGCCCTCGGCGAACTTGGCCTCGGACGGGATGTACTGCAGCGGCTCGTCGCGCTCGGTGTCGCTGATCTGGCCCTCGCGGATGACCTTGTCGACGCCCTCGCGCGACTTGGTGGTCGCGAGCGTGGCCTGCGCCATCGTCACCGGCGAGCTCGCCAGGCTGGCGTCACCGACGGTGCGCCACAGCGTGCCCTTCTTGTTCTTGACCTCGAGGCCGTGCGCGTTGAAGTAGTCGTGGATGATCTTGAGCGTGAGGCTGCCGGCCTTCGACGAGATCAGCGCCGCCATGCCGCCGAGGACCGCCATCGCGCCGCCCGGCATGACCGCCATCGCGGCCGGGTACTCGCGCGCCATGCACGCCGCCAGGCCGGCCATGACCGTGCCCTGGTGCTCGCTGTAGAACTTCGCGCCGATCTTGCGACCGGTGCTGCCGCTCACGAGGTGGCCCGAGGCGAAGGCGTCGGTCAGGAAGTGCGCCGCGAAGCCGTCGGTGAGGACCGCCATCGCCTCCTTGCGCTCGCCCGCGTCGGTCGAGCTGCCGGCGGTGCTCACGGTGTGCGCGTCGGGCGCGGTCGCGCCGGTCGGCACCGGCGCGGCGTGGGTCGCGGACGTATCCGGCGTCGCGGCCGGCACCGGCTGCTGCGACCTCGGCAGCGGGGCGGCGGGCCCCGAGCCCGGCGTCTTGCCCGGGTTGCGGGCGTGCCAGGCCTCCTTCGCCAGGTCGATCGCGATCTGGTGCTTGGGCGTGAAGTTCAGCTCGATGTTCTCGGGCGAGAAGTGGCTGGCGTTGTTGTCGGCGAGATCGAGGAACGAGGCCTCGGCGCCCGCCGGCGCGCCGCCCTGCGGGCCGTTGTCCTCGACGTGCTCGCCTTGGTGGACCTTGCCGTGCGGGTGATCGGCGTCGGGGCCGCCGTCGTGGTCGTGATCGTGGTCGTCGTCGGCGAGCGGGTTCTCGCCGTCGTGGTTGTGGTGGTTGGCGCGCGACCCGGGGCCGGTCGTGGCCATCTCGTAGTCGGCGTTGTTCTGGTTGATCTGCGCCGCGGTCGGGCGCCCGCCCTGGCCGACCGCCGCCTCGTTGCGCTCGCGGTCCATGACCGCGAGGATCCGCTCGAGCTCGCCGCGCGGCGCGTTCATGAGCGCCTCCGGCGATCGATAGAAGTCGCCCGACAGTGCGACGACCTGGCCGTAGGTCAGCGTGATGCCGCAGTTCACCGTGATCGTGCGCCCGCCACCGCCGGCGTCGCCCGCGGCGCGGTGCTCCCACGCCTCGTAGTGCTGGCGCGCGCCGTGGCGCGTCGACAGCTTGACCTGGGCGCGCTGGCCGGCGACCGCGGCATCGGCCGCGCGATCGGCGTCGGCCTCGTGGGTCAGGCTCGGCTCCGACACGTCGAACGCCTGCGCGCTCGGCGCCGCGCCGCTCTGCTGCACGACGTGCGCGAGCTCGTGCGCGATGAGCCAGTTGCCGCCGGAGGTGCCCGGCGCGTAGCGGCCGGGCGCGAAGTGGACGTCGTTGCCCTCGGTCAGGGCCTGCACCGAGCCCGACGCGCGCGGGCTATCGGTGTGGACGTTGACGTGACCGAAGCTCACGCCGAACGAGCTCTCCATCTGCGAGCGGGTCGATGGCTCGAGTCGGCCGCGCTGCAGGCCATCGGTCAACGCGCGCTTGCCCGGGGCGGACTCGCCGGACCCTGCGGCTGGTTCGGCGTCGCGTGGACGTTGCTCGAGGTCGTAACCCGACGCATTGATCGACATCGTTTCGTCTCCCGCCCGCCAGGCGTAGGTCCCCGGCTCGCTTAGGGTTACGAGGAATCCCCGCGCTCCCTTCCCGAATCTGTCACGAATGCCAGAGAGGTGACTCGCGACCGTGACGGACCCGGCACCGCGCCAGGTACTTGCGCGGGATTGGTCGAACCAGTCAGGTCCGGGGATGCTGCGGCTGCGGATCCGGGATCAGCACCAGGAAGTCGTAGCCGAACACCAGTCGCTCGAGCTCGGGATCGAGCGCACCGAACCGCCCCCAGTGGCTGCGGAACGTCCGCAGATCGAAGATCGTCCACGCCCTCGGCGCCTGCGCCGCGAAGAACGGCGCGAGGAACGCCATGTCGGGATCCGCGGTGAGATCGAGCGGCACCGGCGCGGCCTTGCCGGGCCCCACCATCGCGAGCTGCTGGCCCTTCACGCCCAGCGCGATCACGTGCAGCGACGTCACGCGGTGGCCCTCGGCGGCCTCGCCGATCAGGTTGCCGATCTCCGACGAATGCAGCGGGTTGTTGCCGCGGTAGCCGTGGTACGCGCCGAACTTGAGGAACACCTTCGGGAACGCGCCGTCGGCCCGGGCCGCCGCGGACAGATCGTCGAGGAACGTCTCCTTCATGAGCTTCGCGCGGTCGCGGTTCGAGAGGTACGGATCGGGCCCCGACTGGCCCTGGTAGATCACGCGGCTGCGCAAGAGCGACGCGAACAGCGCCTGGGCCACGGCCGAGCCGTCCTTCTTGAGCGCGGCGGTGGCGGCGGTCAGCGGCGCCTGCTTGGCCGAGAACAGGAACAGCGCGCCGAAGTCGTTCTTCGCGATCGCGGTCGCGCGCGCGTCGGCGGCGGCCTTCGCGAGCGCGGTGATCGCGGTGGTCGCCTTGGTGCCGGGCCTGGTCGCGAGGATCTGATCGAGGACGAACTGCGAGGCGCCCATCAGCTCCTGATCGAGGCCCCAGATCTCGAGCGGCGCCTTGCGCGCGGCGGTGGCCCTGGCGCACGCGGAGACGAACGCGAACTCCTCCTGCCAGTCGTAGAACGCGATCGTCTCGGGGTACTTCGCAGTGAACGCCGCGAGCTGCGCCGCGCCGTCGGGCGCGCTGGCCATCCGCGTGAGCTCGGGGCCGACCGCGGCGCCGACCTCGAGCGCGAGCCGGTGCACGCCGCGCGGCGCGAGCTCGGTGCAGATCGCGGTCGCGAGCTGCGGGATCTGGGCGATGCCGTGATCCTCGCCGAGCACGACGAAGTTGGCGTCGGCGAGCGCGGCCTTGAGCGGCGCCGCGCCGGCGCCGGCGAGCGCGCCGGCGGCGAGCGTGAGGGGTTTCGCTTGCTGCTTGACGGCGTCGGCGAACGACGGCGGCTTGGCCGGCTTCGCGGCGGGCTGGGCGTGCGCCGCGGACACTGGCACTGCGGCGGACGCGGCGAGCGCGACGAGCGCGAGGCGGAGGAGGGGGACGCGCATGGAGCGCCACTGTAGCCTGCGATCGGTCACGGTCATCGCGCGCGCGGCCATTGAGCGCGCGCGCGCCGACGCGTAGCCTGTCGGGATGGGAATCGCGTCCGGGTGCCGGCGATGAGCGGCAAGAAGCTCTCGATCATGGATGCCGTGTTCCTCGCCGGCGAGTCGCGCGAGACGATGATGCACGTCGGCGGGTTGTTCCCGTTCACGCCGCCCGCCGACGCCAAGCCCGGCTTCCTGCGCGCGCTCGCCGACGAGCTGCGCGAGACGCCCGAGATCGTCGCGCCGTGGAACCTGCGGCTGCGCACGCCCGAGCTGCTGAAGAACCCGCTGCAGTCGTGGATCGAGGACGACGCGTTCGACATGGAGTACCACGTGCGGCGCTCGGCCCTGCCCACGCCCGGCGACGAGCGCGAGCTCGGCATCCTGGTGTCGCGTCTGCACGGCATCCAGCTCGACTTCCATCGCCCGCCCTGGGAGCTGCACATCATCGAGGGCCTGCAGGGCGGCCGGTTCGCGCTGTACTTCAAGATCCACCACGCGCTCGTCGACGGCTACACCAGCATGCGCATGCTCGCGAGCACGCTGTCGGAGGATCCCGACGATCGCGACACGCCGATGTTCTTCAGCCAGCGGCCGCGCGCGCGCCCGCCGACCGAGCTCGCGCCGCCCACGCTCACGACGATCACCGACATGGCGCGCACGCAGATGGGCGCGGCGCGCGAGGCCGGCCGCGCGCTGATGAACGTCTTCCGCGCGGCCCGCGATCACGATCGCGATCTGGTGTCACCGCTGCAGGCGCCGTCGTCGATCATCAACCGCCGCATCACGCGCAACCGCCGGTTCGCGACCCAGCAGTACCCGATCGCGCGGCTCAAGCGGATCGCGCGGGCCACCGGCGCGACCTTGAACGACGTCGTGCTCACGCTGTGCGGCGCGGCGCTGCGCCGCCTCCTCGTCGAGCTCGACGCGCTGCCCGCGGCGCCGCTGATCGCGATGGTGCCGGTCAACATCCGGCCCAAGGACGATCCGGGCGGCGGCAACGCGGTCGGCTCGATCCTCGCGTCGCTCGCCACCGATCTCGAGGATCCGCTCGCGCGCCTGCAGGCGGTGATGGCCTCGGCGCAGCGGGCCAAGGCCGAGCTGCAGGGCATGTCGCGCTCGGCGATCCTGCAGTACTCGGCGGTGATGATGTCGCCGCTCAGCCTGCAGCAGCTGACCGGCACCGGCGGCCGGGTGCGGCCGGCGTTCAATGTCGTCATCTCCAACGTGCCGGGCCCCGAGCGGCCGCTGTACTTCCGCGGCGCGCGGCTCGAGGCGATCTACCCGCTGTCGATCCCGACCCACGGCTACGGCCTCAACATCACGATCAACAGCTACGTCGACACGATCAACTTCGGCTTCACCGGCTGCCGCGACAGCGTGCCGCGCCTGCAGCGGCTCGCGGTCTTCACCGGCCAGGCCCTCGACGAGCTCGAGGCCGCGATCCCTCAGTAGGGAGCGCCGCGGCGCCGCGCCTGGGCCTGGCCGCGGAGCCAGCGCTTGAGCGTCTGCGGGTCCTCGAACGCGACCAGATCCGCGCGGCACTCGAGGATCGTGAAGGTCATGCCGCTGACGTCGGCGCGCAGCGCCGCGGCCACGCGGTCGGGGGTGAGCTTCGAGGCGCGGGGCACCTCGAGGCGCTCGCGCCACACCGCCTCGCGCGCGGTCAGCTCTTCCTTCAGCTGCGCCGCCTGCTCGGTCAAGAGCTTGTTGAAGTGATCGAGCCGATCCTCGGCGATCGTGTCGAGCGCGGCCTGATCGACCTGCTCGAACCGCAGCTGCAGCTCGAGGAGCTTGAGCAGATCCTTGGCCTCGTAGGCCACGTTGACCTCGCGCATCAGCTCGGTCTTGCGGTCGCGCTCGACCGGATCTTGCTCGCGGTCGGGGTGGAGCGCGATCGCGAGCGCGCGGTAGATCGTCTGCAGCGCCTTGTCGGCCTGCGCCCGCTCGGCGACGCGCACCGCCTCGGCCGCGGCCTGGCGCGGCGTCTTCTTGCGCTGCGCGCGCCGCTCCTCGGCCGCGCGCGCGGCCTCCTCCTCCTCGCGCTTGAGCTCGGCGAACTTCTCGGCGGCGAACTGGTGGAGGTCCTCGACCGAGCGGACGTGGTCGCCGACCTCGACGCCGAGCTCTTCCTCGAAGAGATCGCGGATCGTGCGCATGTGCGCGGCGTTCTCGGCGGCGGCCTCGCGATCGTAGTCGCGACCGCTCAGGCGGTTGAAGATCGGCTTGAGATCGTCGAAGCCGCCGACCTGGAGCAGGTCGAACGCCGCGGTGGCGAGCAGCTCGCGCAGCAGGTCGCGCTCGAGCCGGCTCAGCGTCTTGTCCTCGACGTGGCGCTCGCCCGTGCGCACCAGCTCGGCGACCAGGCCGCGGTGCACGTCGTCGAGCTTGCGGCCCTCGGCGATCGTGCGCTCGAACTCGGGGTCGCGCGCGGCCCACTCGGCCAGGAGCGCGCGGCGCTGCGCGGCCTGCTTGACCAGCAGGTTGAACCGCTTCTGCTTCTTGCCGAGCGGGGTGGCCGTCGGCCGGGCGGCGATGCGGAGGCCGCGGTGCGAACTGCTCACGGCGAAGGGGTACGCGACCCACTGGCGCGTGGCAAGACGGTCCTGCGTGTCATGATGGCCGCGTGGACGAGCACGCCCTACCTGCCGAGCGTCGCGACGCGCTGCTCGACATCCTCGCGGAGCTGATCGCGCGCGGCGGCGCGGGCGCCTTCCTCGCATCGCCGGTGATCCCCGGCGAGGACGCGTTCCCGGAGCCGTGGCAGCCGACGCGCGCCGGCGTGACCGCGCTCCTGCGCCGGCTCGCGTGGCACGCCGGCATCCCGCGCGCGATCGAGGTGACCGATGCCCGCCTCGGCGCGCCGCCGACCGAGCGCAGGCCCGCGACCCGGGTCGAGCTGACCGCCGTGCGGCCGGCGGCGCTGGGGTTTCGCCTCGAGTTCATCGGCGCCGACGACGTCGCCGGCACGCTCGCGCACGAGCTCGGCGTCGCCCATGCGGTGCTCAACCGGCCCGGCGCGGCCGAGCCGTATCGCAGCACCGCGCCGACCGATCTCGAGGTGGATCCGGGGCGCGATCACGAGCGCGGCTCGATCGCGACGATCTACCTCGGGCTCGGCGTGCTCGCGACCAACGCCGCGTTCCAGCAGTACAGCCGCGCCGGTCGCTTCAACGGCGCGTACTCGCCGCTCGAGTACGACGTCCTGCGCGCCGGCCACGTGCCGATGTCCGAGCTCGCGTTCCTGCTCGCGGTGCAGAGCGTGGTGCGCGGCACCGACGCGCCCGCCGGGCTCGAGGGCCCTCAGCGCGACGAGGTCTCGACCTGGCTGCGGGTGCTCGGCGGCCAGCGCACCGAGCTGCGCGCGCGCCTCGGCATCGCCGCCGACGCGGTCGCCGCCGCCCGTCCGGAGGTCGTGCCGTTCGACGACGTCGAGCTGGAAGCCGAGGCGCCGCCGGCGCGCACCGCGTTTCGCTGGCGCACCCACCGCGGCGGCGTCGGGTTCATCGGCGGCATCATGATCGGCGCCGGGCTCGCGGCCACGATCGCGTCGCGCGGCCTCGCGCCGCTGTGCCTGCTCGGCGGCGCCAGCGTCGGGCACGTCGTCGGGCGCGGCGTGAGCGTGCCGCGCTGCTCGAACTGCGCCTCGGTCGTGCCGGCCGCCGCGACGCGCTGCCCGCACTGCGGCGCGTCGCTGCGCGGCGACATCAAACGGCTCGATGATCGGCTCGAGGCCGAGGAGCAGCTCGAGGCCGGCGCCGACGCGGGACCCTGACCGTCAGCTCTGCGGCAGCAGCGTCCGCAGCAGATCGGCGAGCTCGTGGGCGCGGTACGGCTTGGCCAGCCGATGCGGCACCGCGGCGGGATCGACGGTGTCGACGTGGCCGGAGATCACCACGACCGGGAGCTCGGGCCGGAGGCGGGTGAGCTCGGCGGCGAGCGCGACGCCCGACATGCCCGGCATGCTGTGATCGGTGATGACCAGATCGGCGGCGCGCGGGTCGACGCGCAGGAGCGCGAGCGCGTCCTCGGGCCGCGCGAAGGTCGTCGCCTGGTAGCCGAGCCGCTCGAGGCTGCGCGCGCCGGCGCGCAGCAGCGCGACCTCGTCGTCGATGAAGAAGATCCGCTGGCCGCGGCCGGGCGGGACCTCGCGCGCGGGCTGCGGCGGCGCGGCCTCGGCGGGCTCGGCCACGGCGGGCAAGAGCACCTCGAACGACGTGCCGTGCCCGGGCTCGCTGGTCACGCTGATCGCGCCGCCGTGCTCGTCGAGGATGCCGTGGACCACCGCGAGGCCCAGGCCCGCGCCCTTGCCCTTGCTCTTGGTCGTGAAGAACGGCTCGAAGATCCGATCGCGGGTCGCGGCGTCCATGCCGCAGCCGGTGTCGGTGATCGTGATGCGCGCGTAGCGTCCGGGCGGCACCGCGCCCGCGGTGGTCGTGGTGATCGTGTCGACGCGGATCTCGACGCGCCCGCTGGCGGGCTCGATCGCGTGCCACGCGTTGGTGCCGAGGTTCATGAACACCTGGTGCAGGCGCGTCGGATCGGCCAGCACGTGCGGCACGTCGTCGGCGAGCACGACGTCGAGCGCGATCGCCGCCGGCATCGCCGCGCGCAGGAAGCCGACCGCCTCCTGCACGACCGTGCGCAGCGGCAGCACCGTCATCGTCGACGGCTCCTTGTGGCTGAACATCAGGATCTGTCGCACCAGCTCGGTGGCCCGGGTCGCGCCCAGCTCGATCGCGTGCAGGCTCTCGTGCGCGGGATGGGTCGCGTCCAGATCGCCGCGCACCAGCTCGAGGTTCGCCACGACCGACGCGAGGATGTTGTTGAAGTCGTGCGCGATGCCGCCGGCGAGCGTGCCGATCGCCTGCATCTTCTGGGCGTGGCGCAGCTGGGCCTCGAGCGCGAGGCGCTCGTTCTCGGCCTTCATCCGGCGGGCCTGCTCGGCGGCGAGATCGCGCTCGCGGGCCAGCGCCCGGGTCAGGGCGCTGCGGAAGTGGCGCTGCGGCACGCTCGACGCGAACCACACCAGCCACGCGGTGAGCAGCGAGATCACCAGCGTGAACGCGATCGTGGCGTGGGCGGCGTGGGGCAGGACGTCCTGGTGTTCGAGCACGGCGATCGTGATCGCCAGCGCCGTCGCCAGCGCGGTCGCGATCACGCTGCCGCGGCGGCCGTAGGTCCACGCCGACACCACGATCACGAAGTAGATGAGCTTCCAGGCCGGCGCGTCGATGCCGCCGTTCAGCGTGAGGCCAAAGACCGTGGCGCCGGCGAGGGCGACCAGGCAGACCGCGAGCGCCCGGTCGTACCGCGCGCGGTGCGTGGCGAGCCACGCCACCATCAACATCCCGAGCGCGAAGCCGGGCGGGACGAAGCGCAGCGGCTGATCGAGGCTGGTCGCCGCGACGAGGACCACCGCGCCGGCGGCGGCGAGCACGCCGATCGGGACGACGCGCGTCAGCACGTCGGCGATCACCGCGTTCTCGATGCCGCGGATCTCCGCAGCGGCCGTCAGCCGGTCATCCTCGCTCGCGCGCGGTCGTTCCACCTTCATCGTCCCCCGCGCCGATCATAGACGATGGTCGGCGCGCGTGCGCCGCAATGTGTCGTCTCGGTAATCCTCGCAGCACTGCGCGGGTCAGGCGGGCCCCTGGGCCCGGGGGAGCAACCGCTCGAGGAGCGCCGCCAGCTCGGGCGCGCGGTACGGCTTGGCGAGGGTGTGCATCTGGCCGTGGTCGACGGCGTCGAGGTGGCCGGAGACCAGCACGATCGGGAGATCCGCGCGCAGCGCGATCAACGCGGTCGCGAGCTCGGTGCCTGACATGCCCGGCATGTTGTGATCGGTGATGACGAGGTCGGCGGCGTGCGGATCGGCGCGCAGCGCGGCCAGCGCGTCCTCGGGCCGCGCGAAGGTCGTGGCCTCGTATCCCCAGCGCGCGAGGTTGCGCAGGCCGGCGCGCAGCAGCGCCTCCTCGTCGTCGACGTAGAAGATGCGCTGGCCGCGGCCGCGCGCCGGCTCGACCCGCGGCGCGACCACCGTCGCCGGCACCGGCCCGGCGATCGCGGGCAGGTAGATCCGGAAGATCGCGCCTCGCCCGGGCTCGCTCTCGACGCTGATCGCGCCCTGGTGCTCGCTCACGATGCCGTGGACCACCGCGAGCCCGAGCCCCGAGCCCTTGCCGATGCCCTTGGTGGTGAAGAACGGCTCGAAGATCCGCTCGCGCGTGGCCGCGTCCATGCCGCGGCCATCGTCCTCGAAGGACAGCACCGCGTAGCGCGCGGCCGGCAGGCCGGCCGGGAACCGCGTCGAGCCGTCCGTCGTGATCTCCATCGCGCGGATCGTGACGCGCCCCTGGGCGGGCGCGATCGCGTGCCACGCGTTGGTGCCGAGGTTCATGATCACCTGGTGCAGGCGGGTCCCATCGGCCAGCACGTGCGGCACGTCGCCGGACACGTCGACGACCAGCTCGATGCTCGCCGGCATCGCGGCGCGCAGGAGCCCGGCGGCCTCCTGGACGATCGCGCGCAGCGGCGTGACCGCGTGCGGCGTGGTGTCCTTGTGGCTGAACAGCAGGATCTGCTGGACCAGATCGATCGCGCGCACGACGCCCTGCTCGATCGCCTCGAGGCTCTCGGTCTGCGGCTGCCCGGCGGCGGCGTCGGCGCGCGCCAGCTCGAGGTTCGCCGACACCGCGGCGAGGATGTTGTTGAAGTCGTGGGCGATGCCGCCGGCGAGCGTGCCGATCGCCTGCATCTTCTGGGCGTGGCGCAGCTGGATCTCGAGCGCGCCGCGCTCGTCCTCGGCGCGCAGCCGGCGCGCGTGCTCCTCGGCGAGCTGGCGTTCGCGGGTCAGGGCGCGGGCGAGCGCCTCGCGGAACCGCACCTGCGGCACGCTCGCCGCGATCCACACCAGCCACGTGCTGACCAGCGCGATCACGAACTCGAACGCGATCGGCGCCGGCCGTGCCGCAGGCAAGAGGCCGGTGCGCTCGAGCACGAAGACGATCGCCGCGAGCGTCGAGGCCCCGATGGCCATCGTCGTGCTACCGCGGCGCCCATAGGCCCAGGCGGTGACGACGACGACGAAGTAGACCAGCCGCCACGCGGGCGCGCGCAGGCCGCCGTTGAGCGCCATGCCAAACACGACCGCGCCGCCCACGCCGAGCAGGCACAGCTGCAGCGCGCGGCTGAGCGCCTGGCGGCGGATCTCGCGCCACGCCATCGAGAGGCACACGGTGGCGAGGACGGCGGGCACGAACCGGGCGGGCTGGTCGCGGCTGGTGGCGATCAGCCCGATCAGCGCGAACAGCGTCGCGGCGGCCGCGAGCGGCACGACGCGCGCGAGCACGTCCGCGATCACGTCGTTCTTGATGACCGCGAACTCGGTCGCGACTTTGGTCTCGTCGCTGACCGGCGCGACGGCTTCGTCCGGAATCATCGGTGGCTCGCCTCGATGGTAATCGACCGGTTCGCGGGTCAGTGAACCGCTGAGTCGCCGTCGGTGCCGCGGGGCGTCGCGGTGGGGATGGAGTCGCCGAACCGGTGGGCCGCCGCCGCGAGCGCGCGGCGATCCTCGAATGAATCGAGCAGCTTCTCGCGATCGAAGGGATGGCATGTCGGTTGCTGTGGAGAAGTGCCGATGTACCGCCTGGTCGCCGCGCTCGCGCTCGCTGGATGTGTCGTTGGCCCGGACCCGGGTGGCGGAGGCGTCATCGCCGATGCCGCGCCGGGCGGGACGGTCGCCGACGCCCGCGATCTGTCGGCGCCCGATGGCGGCGCGGACGCCGCCGCGTCGAGCGGCGTGACCTGCGCTGACCCCGGGCTCCTGTTCTGCGACGACTTCGAGGATCTCGCGCCCGGGCCCGCGACCAGCGCGCGGTGGACACCCGAGACCGCGAACGGCGAGGTCACGATCGATGGCACCCACGCCCGCGGCGCGCGCGCGCTGCACGTGCACACCACCGGCAACGGCCGCGGCCTGATCCGCGTGAACGGCTTCGCGCCGCCGGCCAACAGCTTCTACGCGCGCGCCCACGTGTGGGTCGATGGCTTCCCGAGCGCGCCCGACTACGCGCACTTCACGATGGTCGAGCTCGCCGGCAACGGCGGCGGCGTGGTGCGCCCGATCGGCGGCCAGTACATCCCGTCGGCGGGCAAGAGCCTGTGGGGCGTGGGCAGCGACGGTGGCGCGACCGGCGACTGGACGCGCTGGCAGACCACCGCGCCCGCCGAGGGCGGCAAGTGGGTGTGCCTCGAGTGGCAGCTCGCGGCGACCGACAACGCGATCAACGTGTGGATCGACGGCGTCGCGCACCCCGAGATGGGCGTGACGACCAAGGACCACGGCGGCAGCACCGTCGACTTCGTGTTCCCGAGCTTCACGTCGATCTGGTTCGGCTGGTGGCTCTACCAGGGCGGCCCGACCCCGGGCCAGTTCGACGTCTGGTTCGACGACATCGCGGTCGGCGCCAGCCGGCTCGGCTGCTGAGCGCTACTCGTCGTCGGCGTCGAACAGGTGGCGAAAGAACCGCGCCGGGCTGGCGAGGAAGTCGCGCGTGAGCTGGAAGTGCTCGGTGTCCTCGTAGGCGATCGGCGCGGCGCCATCGACGCCGAGGGCGTAGATCGTCGCGCGCGGGTAGGCCATGAGGATCGGCGAGTGGGTCGCGATCACGAACTGCGAGCCGCGCTGCCGGACCAGCTGATCGATGATCTTGAGCAGCGACAGCTGGCGCGACGGCGACAGCGCGGCCTCGGGCTCGTCGAGGAGATACAGGCCATCGCCGCGGAAGCGATGGTTGGCGAGCGCCAGGAACGACTCGCCGTGCGACTGCGCGTGCAGCGAGCGGTCGCCGTAGCCGCTCGCGCCGGTCTCGTCGACGTAGGTCGCGGCGTTGTAGAAGCTCTCGGCGCGCAGGAAGAAGCCATCGCGCTCGCGCCGCATGCCGCGCACCAGCCGCAGCGCGTCCTTGAGCGCGGACGACTCGGGCCGCGTCGCGAAGCTGAAGTTCTTCGAGCCGCCCTCGGCGTTGAAGCCCGCGGCCTGGGCGATCGCCTCGATCAGGGTCGACTTGCCCGAGCCGTTCTCGCCGACCAGGAACGTGACCTGCGGGTGGAGCGCGAGCGACTCGAGCGTGCGGATCGCGGGGATCGCGAACGGGTAGACCTCGAAGCTCGGCACGCGGTCGCGCAAGAGCTCGACCGCGCGCACGAAGGCGTCGGGTTCGCGCGCGCGGCGGGCCATGCCTCACGATAGCGCACCGCGCGTGCTATCCCTGCGCCATGCCGGCCGAAGGGATCCATCTCACCGCGCTGCGCGAGGCGCTGGCCTCGCCGCGGATCGATCCGGCCGTGCGCCGGCGCGTGGTGCGGCGCGAGGACCACGCGCGGCTGGGCGCGCTGCTCGTCGATCTGCCGTACTTCCACCGCTACGTCGAGGAGGTCGTGCGCTACGCGCTGCACGTCACCGCGAAGCCGTCGCCGTGGGGCGCCGAGCTGCACGAGGGCGGGGCGATCGCGCTGCTCGATGGCGTGCTGGCGGTGGCCCGCGAGCGCCAGGACGAGGCGGTCGGCGCGATGGCGCTCGGCCTGGCCTCGCACCTCGCGATCGATCGCGCGCTGCACCCGCTCATCAACGCGCTCGCGCGCGCGAACCCGGTCGGCGCCGACCTCGGCTCGGCGCACCGCGAGGTCGAGAAGTTCCAGTCGATCGTCTTCCACGAGCGCTACCACGACCGCGATCTGATGGGCCGCGCCGGGATGCGCGAGTACCTGGTGATCCACGCCGCGCGCCGCCTCGACGACGCCGCCCTCGGCGGCGCGATCCTCGCGGCGTACACCCGCGCGTTCGGGCGCGCGCCGAGCGCGCGGGCGCTGGTCGGCTTCGGCCGGGGCTACGACGCGCACACGCGCCTGCTCGCGTCGCCGATCGGCCGCCGCATCGCGCCGCCCGCCGAGAAGGCGCGGGCCATCCCGATCTACCTGCACGGCGCGTGGGGCACGTTCGAGGCGTGCCTCGAGGCCGCGATCGCCGCGTCGCTGCCGGTCATCGAGGCCGCCTGCGCGGTGCTCGACGCCAGCGCGCGCGAGCTGGATGCGGCGCAGGCGCGGCTGCATCGCGTGCTGCCGCCCGGGACGATCGACCCCGATGGCGTCGGGGTCGATCTCGGTCAGCCGTTCGTGGTCGCGCTGCCGATGGCTGCCTGACCCGTCACGGGTAGTGCGCGACGAGCGTCAGGCCCGCGTACGCGGCGTAGCCGCGCAGCATGATGTAGTAGTCGGCGGCCGCCGGGCTCGTGATCGTGCAGGTCTCGGCGTTGCCGTTCTTGTACGGGCGGCAGTCGTAGGTCGTCGTCGTCGGGTTGGAGCCCTTGCGCACGTAGAGGTCGGCGTCGCCGGTGCCGCCGCTGGTCTGCACGACGAGGCTGGTCTGGCCCGCGGGCACGGTGATCTTGTAGTAGGTCAGCGAGCTCTTCGCGCCGGAGATGCCGGTCACCGGCACGTTGTTCGAGAGCGTGTTGCCGCCGACGGTGGCGACGGTGATCGAGCCGGTCGCGGTGTGGGTCGTCGAGCCGGCGGTGCCGGTGATCGTGAACGTGCTGCTACCGGTCGCGGTGGTGGACGCCGCCACGGTCAGGGTCGAGCTGCCACCGGCGGTGACCGTGGCCGGGCTGAACGACCCGGTCACGCCGCTGGGCAGGCCGGCGATCGAGAGCGCGACCGACTGCGAGCTGCCGTTGACCGCGGTGGTGGTGACGGCGAAGGTCGTCGACGCGCCCGGCGCGATCGTCGCGCTCGCCGGCGACGCGCCGACGGTGAAGTCGGGCGTGGTCGAGACCGCGCGGGTCGTGATGCAGTCCTTCTGCTGGTTCGAGAACTCCTTCTGGATCGTGTAGGTCTGGCCGTCGGTGCCGACGAACGTGCCCTGCTGGCCGTTGCAGATGTCGCCGATCTCGCCGTTGGTGGTGTCGTACCAGGCGAGCGGCGGACCGACGACGGTCGCGAGCCCGACCTCGGCGTCGGTGACGGCCTCGATCAGCTCGTGCGAGGCGATCGACTGCTGGTTGCCGAACGCCGTCGAGCTCCCGCAGCCGGTCGCGCAACCGCCGGTCACGTCGGGCATGACGCCGTAGTAGACGTTCTGGCTGCCGATCTTGAACGTGCCGTGATACGCGCAGAAGCCGCCCGAGACGCATGACTTGGCGCCGTCCGGCGAGGTGTTGGTCTTGCCCTTCGGGAAGTGGACCATGTAGATGACGTTGTCGTCGGGCGCGGGCAGGGTGCCCGCGGCGATCTGCGCGTTGAGCTCGGCCTGCACGCTCGCGTCGGCGATCGTCGTGCCGTTGCGGGCCGACGCCGGCGCGATCTGGATCGACTGCAGGAACGAGCCGCGACCGAGCGTCTGCGCCGGCGAGCTGGTGTTGTACTCGTTCAGCCAGTCGTACACGCCGCTGGACACCATCTGCGAGTACGACGACGCCATGCTCGGCGCGGTGTTGCTCGTCAGCTGCGGGATATAGGTGCCGGAGCCGTACAGCACCTGCACGACCTTCACGTTCTGGATGACCTTGCCGCCGTAGTAGTTCAGCTTGGCGCCGGCGGGCGCGCTGAAGATGTGCGGCGCGCTGGGATCGCGCCACGGCATGGAGTGGACCTGATCGGTGAAGGTCACGTCGTCTTCCGAGCCGTCTTCCGCAGGTGCGTCGACACACGCGGTCATCGACCAGCCAGCCAGACACGCGAGCGCGATCGAGCGAAGGTGCTGCAGTTGCGATTTCATGGTTGCGAGGCTCCCCTGTCGTACCGAGTACTGTTGGTGTTCCTGAACCCGCATGAAGGGCCAGGAAGGCCCGACGTGCACAGGCACTCTGCGCGGCGTCGGCGTGGGCTCGCCACATCTCGTCGCTGACCGGTGCTCGACGAGAAGGCGCGGTCACCGCGTGTGCGATGACAGCGCCGCGGTGCGATCTCGGCACGCGATCGCGACCCGTGATCGAGATTCCGGACGGCGGCTTACGGAATCGCGCCGCGACTGTGCAAGCGCCTGCACAGTCGCGCCATGGTGGCTCACGGCGCAGGCGCGCGCGCGTTCGCCGAGGGTGAGAGCGCAACCGTTGCGTGCGCGGGGACGCGATCCACGCGCGCCGGGTGTCGCCCGCGCGCCGCACGACGCGGCGCGGTGGCGACCTGCGCGAACGCGGCGCCGGCGTTGATCGAGAGGTCGACGAGCGCATCGGTGTGGCGGGCGAGGTGACCGTCACCGCGACCGATGACCCTGCGGTCCAGCGCATCGCGTACCACGTGACCCGGGCGCGTCGAGTAGCCGCCCCCGCTTGCGCCCGCGCGGGTTCGTGCATCTACTCGCGCGAGCATGTCTGACGAGATCATCCACGCCGACGGCCGCGTCGAGCTCGCGTCGCACGACGAGATCGCGCGCTCGGCGCTGTACAACCACGACCTCGCGCCGGTGCGGGTCGCCGATCGCACGTGGTCGACGTGGGACTTCGCGGCGCTGTGGGTCTCGATGGCCCACTGCATCCCGACCTACACGCTGGCCGCGACGCTCATCGCCGCGGGCATGGCGTGGTGGCAGGCGCTGGGCACGATCCTCCTCGGCAACCTGATCGTGCTGGTGCCGATCCTGCTCAACTCCCACCCGGGCACCAAGTACGGCATCCCGTTCCCGGTGTTCGCGCGCGCGGCCTACGGCGTGCGCGGCTCGAACCTGCCGGCGATGATGCGCGCGCTGGTGGCGTGCGGCTGGTTCGGCATCAACGCGTGGATCGGCGGCGAGGCGGTGCACACGCTGATGCTCGCGCTGTGGCCAGGCTGGGACACGGCGCTGGGCGCGTTCGGCGGCCACACCACGACCGAGTGGATCTCGTTCCTCGCGTTCTGGGCGCTCAACATCGCGGTGGTCTATCGCGGCATGGAGCTGCTGCGGAAAGTGGAGCGCTGGGCCGCGCCGTTCGTGCTGGTGATGACCGCGGCGCTGGTGTGGTGGGCGCTGGATGCCGCCAGCGGGCTCGGGCCGCTGGTCGAGCGCGGCGGCACGCTGCACGGCGCGGCGTTCTTCAAGGTGTTCATGCCGGCGCTCACCGGCGTGATCGCGTTCTGGTCGACCCTGTCGCTCAACATGCCGGACTTCACGCGGTTCGGGCGATCGCAGCGCGAGCAGGCGATCGGCCAGGTGGTCGCGCTGCCGACCACGATGACGGTGTTCGCGGCGATGGGCATCATCATCACGTCGGCGTCGGCGGTGATCTTCGGCGCCGCGGAGTGGGATCCGATGAAGCTGGCGCGCCACTTCCACTCGCCGGTGGTGGTCGCGATCGCGATGTTCACGGTGATCGTCGCGACGCTCGCGGTGAACATCGCGGCCAACACGGTGTCGCCGGCCAACGACTTCGCGAACGCGTTCCCCAAGCGCATCAGCTTCGCGACCGGCGGGCTCATCACCGGCGTGATCGGCATCGCGATGATGCCGTGGAAGCTGATGGAGGATCAGTCGAAGTACCTGGGCGACTGGCTCGGCGGCTACGGCGGCATGCTGGGCTCGATCGCCGGCGTGCTGGTCGTCGACTACTGGGTCATCCGCAAGACCCGGCTGGTGCTGCGCGACCTGTACGTGGCCGACGGTGCGTACACCTACGATCGCGGCTGGCACTGGCCGGCGGTGATCGCGACGGTCACCGGCTGCGTGGTCGCGATCAGCGGCCGCTTCGTCGACGCGATCGCGTTCCTGTACCCGTACTCGTGGTTCCTCGGCTTCGGCGTGGCGGCGGGCCTCTACTACGCGCTGGCCCGGCGGCCCGACGTCCGCCCGGGTGCGTGATGGCGCGCGACGGCGGCGACGATGTGCCCACATGCACCGGGTGATGTAGTCATGCGCTCGACACGCGCGAAGCGCGGCCCGCATTGCGCACATTGAGTCGGTGCACGGATTTCTCTAGGCTGCGATCGTGGTCTTTCGCTCGCGTGTGGTGATCTCCCTCCTGGTGGCGGTGCTCGGCTCGGCGAGCGGATGTGGCAGCAAGGGCGGTGGCAAGGACACGCCCGATGCCAGCGGCGGTCCGGCCGATGCGGCGGGCGTCGTCGACGCGCCGATCGCGGCGATCGACGCGCCGATCGTCGCGGTCTGCAACGACAGCATCGTGACGGCGCCCGAGACCTGCGACGACGGCGGGGTCGTGCCCGGCGATGGCTGCTCGGCGGACTGCCAGGTCGAGACCGACTACGCGTGCCCCGAGCCGGGCAAGCCGTGCGTGCGGATCGTGACCTGCGGCAACGGCAAGATCGAGGGCAGCGAGACCTGCGACGACGGCAATACCAGGAACGATGACGGCTGCTCCTCGACCTGCGTGCGCCAGGACGGCTGGAGCTGCCCGATGGCCGGCACCGCGTGCGTGGCCGCCGAGTGCGGCGACGGGATCGTCGCCGGCTTCGAGGCCTGCGACGACGGGACCAGCGGCGCGGGCTGCGTCGACTGCAAGCTCGAGCCGGGCTTCTACTGCCCGACCCCGGGCGCGCCGTGCGTGGCCACGATGTGCGGCGATGGTCAGCCGCAGGGCCTCGAGGAGTGCGACGACGGCAACGTGATCGTCGGCGACGGCTGCACGCCGGGCTGCGTGCGCGAGCCGAGCTGTGCCAATGGCGTGTGCGCCGCGGTCTGCGGCGACGAGGTCATCCAGCCCGGCGAGGGCTGCGACGACGGCAACCGCTTCAACGGCGACGGCTGCTCGAGCACGTGCCAGGTCGAGCAGGGCTTCGGCTGCGTGCAGACGCCGCTGCCCGATCCGGCCTCGGTGAAGGTCTACGCCACGGTCCGCGACTTCATCGGCGGCTGCGGCACCGGCGCGCGCAAGATCGAGGGCGCCACCGGCGCGGCCGCGCCGTTCGGCCACCCGGACTTCGAGTGCTTCGACGGCGCGGCGACCGGGATGGTCGCCAACGACCTCGACGTCGACCGCAAGCCGGTGCGCGTCGCCAACACCAAGACCACCAGCGACGCGGCGTTCGCGCAGTGGTACCGGTCCGACGACAACATCAACAAGTCGCTGGCCACCGAGCTCACCCTCGGGTCGATCGGCAACGGCGCGTATCAGGTCGACGCGCTGTCGTTCTACCCGGCGACCGGCCGCGGCTTCGACACGGTGATGTGCGGCAACAGCCCGTGCGAGATCCTGCACACCGACGGCAACGGCGCCGGCGAGGTCAACTTCCACTTCACCAGCGAGGTCCACTTCTGGTTCGACTACAAGGGCACCGAGGTGCTCGCGTTCTCCGGCGACGACGACGTCTGGGTGTTCATCAACGGCAAGCTCGCCGTCGACATCGGCGGCGTGCACGGTCGGCAGGACGGCTCGGTCACGCTCTCGACCAAGGCGGCCGCGCTCGGCCTCAGCGTCGGCGGCACCTACGAGGCGATCGTGTTCCAGGCCGAGCGCCACACCAAGCGCTCGCAGTACCGGCTGACGCTGACCAACTTCGCGCGCACGCCGTCGACCTGCACCGATCAGTGCGGCGATGGCGTGGTGTCGTCGCGCGAGGTCTGCGATCAGGGCGCGAACAACGGTCCGGGCGATGGCTCGGACTACGGCGGCTGCGCGAGCGACTGCACCCTCGAGCCGTACTGCGGCGACGCCCACGTCGACACCGCCGCGGGCGAGATCTGCGACGATGGCCTCAACCTCGGCGGCGCCGCATCGGCGTGCGCGCCGGGCTGCAAGACCCTCGGCGCGCGCTGCGGTGACGGCGTGGTCCAGACCGCGAACGGCGAGCAGTGCGACGACGCCAACAGCGCGAACGGCGACGGCTGCTCCAGCACCTGCCAGATCGAGGTCAACTGAGGTTGGGCTGACCGGCCCTGGAGACCGACGCGGCCTCGCCACGGGGGCGTGATACGGTTGCCTCGTGGGTGCGGGACGTCGCAGCGATGATGCGCCGGAGCGCGGCCCCGAGGGGACGCCGCCCGACGATCCCGAGTCGCCCGACGAGTCGCCGTTCTCGACGCGGTCGGGCGTCCTGCCCAACGCGACGGTCGCGACCCACTCGCCGGGCGCGATCCGCGCGGGCGCCCCGATCCTCAGCGGCACCAAGGTCGGGCGCTACGTCGTGCTCGATCTGCTCGGGCGCGGGGGCATGGGCGTGGTGTACCGCGCGTGGGATCCCGAGCTGAGCCGCGCGGTCGCGCTCAAGCTCGTCGACACGCCCCACCGCATCGGCGCGGTGCGCGATCGCCTGCTGCGCGAGGCCCAGGCGCTGGCGCAGCTCTCGCACCCCAACGTCGTCGCGATCCACGACGTCGGGACGACCGCCGATGCGCTGTTCATCGCGATGGAGTGCGTCGAGGGCGAGACCGCGATCGCGTGGCTCAAGGCGAAGCCGCGCACGCCGCGCGAGATCCTCGCCGTGTACCTCGCGGCGGGCGAGGGCCTCGCGGCCGCGCACGCGGTGGGCCTGATCCACCGCGACTTCAAGCCCGCGAACGTCGTGATCGGCGAGGACGGTCGCGCGCGCGTCCTCGACTTCGGCCTGGCCCGCGCGATCGACGCGCCGACGCCGAGCAGCGAGGCGCGCGACGAGCCCGTCCGCGAATCGCCCGGCGCGGCCTCGAGCTCGCGCCTCGATACGCCGCTGACCCAGGCCGGCGCGATCATGGGGACGCCGCGCTACATGGCGCCGGAGCAGCACGCCGGCGAGCCGGCGAGCCCGCAGAGCGATCAGTTCGCGTTCTGCGTCGCGCTGTGGGAGGCGCTGTTCGGCGTGCGCGCGTTCGTCGCCGACGATCGCGCTGCGCTGCGCATGAAGATGGAGACCGGCGAGCTCAACCGCCCGGCCGGCGCCAAGGTCTCCGCGGCGATCGAGCGAATGATGCGCCGCGGCCTGTCGCCGCGGCCGGGGGACCGGTTCCCCTCGGTCGCCGCGCTGCTCGTCGAGCTGCGCCGGGATCCCGCGCGGCGTCGCCGCCAGGCGCTCGTGGTCGGGGGGGCCGCGGTGGTCGCGGTGGTGCTCGGCGCCGGCTGGCTGCGCGGTCGCGGCGCCGAGCCCGAGCCCTGCGCCGCCGATCCGACCGCGCTCGCCGGCGTGTGGGATGGCGGGCGGCGCGCCGCGACCCGGGCGGCGTTCGACGCGAGCGGCGCGGCCTCGGCGGCGGACGCGTACGCGCGCGTCGCGGTCGCGCTCGATCGCTACGCGCAGGCCTGGACCGGGATGCGCCTCGACGCGTGTCGCGCCACCCGCGTGCGCGGCGAGCAGTCCGAGCACCTCCTCGACCTGCGCATCCAGTGCCTCGATCGCCGCCGCGATGGGCTGCGCGCGCTGGTCGACGTCTTCGCGCGCTCCGATCGCGGCGTCGTCGACAAGGCGATCGAGGCCGCGCGCTCGCTGGCGCCGCTCGACGGGTGCGCCGACGGCGCGGCGCTCGGCGCCGCGGTGCCGCCACCGGGCGCCGCGCAGGCGCGCGTGGCCGAGGTCCAGCGTGCGCTCGCTCACGTCGGCGCGCTGTTCGCGGCGGGGCGCTACGCCGACGGCCTGATCGAGATCGACGCGATCACTCGCGACGCCGCGCAGCTGGCATATCCGCCGCTGATCGCGGAGGCGGCGCTGCGCCGCGGCGGGCTGCGCGATCGCACCGGCGACTACGCCGGCGCCGAGCAGGAGTTCTGGGCGGCGGCGATCGCCGCCGACACCGGCCGCGTCGACGAGATCCGCGCCGAGGCGCTGACCCAGCTGGCGTGGGTGATCGGCGAGCGCCTCGGGCGCTACCCCGACGCGCGGCGGATCGCGGCGCTCGCGCACGGCGCGATCGATCGCCTCGATCGGCCGGAGCGCGCGCTCGCGAAGTACCACCGGGTGATCGGCGTCTTCGACTACCAGGAGGGCAAGTACGCCGATGCGCTGCGCTCGAGCCAGCAGGCCGCCGAGCTCGCGCAGCGCGCCTACGGCCCCGACGATCCGTACGTCGCCTCGTGCGTGATGGATGTGGGGCTCGCGCTGTTCTATCTCGGCGAGTACGCGCGCGCCCGCACCGAGGTCACCCGCGCGCTCGCGCTGTGGCGCGCGGTCTACGGCCCCGATCACGAGGACGTGGCGGCCGCGCTCAACAACCTCGGCGAGATCTACCGCGCCGAGCACCGCCTGCCCGAGGCGAGCGACAGCTATCGCGCGGCCGCCGCGATCTGGGAGCGCCGCGGCTCGGTCGATCTCGCGACCGCGCTCGAGAACATCGGCGACATCGAGCGCGAGCAGGGCGCGCTGGGGCCGGCGGACGCCGATCTGCGGCAGGCGCTCGCGGTCACCGAGCGCGCGCTCGGGCGCGAGCACCCGCGGGTGGCCGAGGTGCTGGTCCGGCACGGGCGCGTGCTCGTCGAGCAGCGCGCGTTCGAGCCGGCGGTCGCCGAGCTCACGCGCGCGCTGCAGATCCTCGACGCGCAGCCCGGGGATCCGCTCGAGCGCGCAGAGTGCCAGTTCGCGCTGGCCCGCGGCCTGCGCGGGCTGGCGCAGCCGGCGACGCGCAGCCAAGACCTCGCGCTCGCGGCGGTCACCGCGTTCACCGCGGCCGGACCACGGGCCATCGACCGGGTCGCGGCGGTCTGGGCGTGGCTGGCATCACCATGAGTGGCATGCATCGCGAGGTCCCGATCGCAGGCTGTCAGCGGGTTGCCGTGCGATCCGCGGCGCAGCTGTGGTACGCGGCGGACGTGAAGCCCCTCCGATACGCCGCCGCGGCGCTGCTCGCCGCGGTCGCCGGCTGCTCGTTCGACGCGAGCGGCGCAAGGCCGATCGGCGCGCCCGCCGACGCGCCAGTCGCGGATGCCCGCGGCGACGCGACCGTGCCCGACGCCGCGACCGCGATCCCCGACGCGGGGGTCGCGACGCCCGACGCGACCGCGCCGCCCGACGCCGATCCGTGCCCGACCGGCTACGCGCGCTCCGCGGCCACCGGCTCGGCGTATCGCTACGCGACCACGCGCCGCGACTGGTTCGAGGCCGAGGCCGACTGCGCGGCCGATGGCTTCGGGACCCACCTCGTCGTGATCGCCGATGACACCGAGCTCGACGCGATCGCGGCGATGGTCGGGACCACGCAGGTGTGGATCGGCGCCACCGACATCGTCGACGAGGATCAGTTCGTCGACGTGACCGGCGCGGATCTCGCCTTCCAGCCGTGGAAGGCCGGCGAGCCCAACGACTCCGGCCCGGGCGAGGACTGCGTCGAGCTGGCCGACCACGCCTACAACGACGACGCCTGCCATCCGACCAAGCAGCGCTACGTCTGCGAGTGCGACGGGATCGCGCCCGACCCCGACGCGTTCACGCCGTAGAATGGCGCGCTATTCGGTCGAGCCGAGGAGCCGCTCGATCGATGCCTCGACGCGGCTGGTCACCAGCGCCACGATCGAATCGACCTGGCTCTCCGGGATCTGGAGCCGGGTCGCCAGCGTCGCGCGGATCCCGGCGCCGAGCTCCTCGTGCGCCGCCTTGACCCAGCGCGCCGCGCTCGAGCGGCTCACACCGTACCGCTCGCCGATCTGATCGATGCTCCACCCCTCGAGGAGGTGGTAGCGGAGCACCGCGCGCGATCGCGCCGACAGCGCGGCGAGCGCGGCCCGGAACGCCGCGTCGACGTCGGCACGGTAGTGCTCGCGCAGCATGACCACCTCGGGATCGAGGGCCGATCCGAAGGCGTCGGGCAGGTCGTCGGCGAGTTCGACCTCGCGACGATCGCGCGTCATCCGCCGGGACAGGGCGCGCGCGGCCACCACGCGCAGATAGCCGCGGAGATCGCCGCGGCCGGTGAAGGTCACGATCGCCGCACTCCGGCCCTCGTCCTCGGAGAACATCAGCCGCCGCACGTCCGACTGCACGTCGCGAGCCTGGGTGTCGGTCGCGCGCAGCCGCCGCGCCGCGAACTCGACCTCGCGCACCGCGATCTCGTCGCAGGCGCGCGCGGCGGCTTCGTCGCCGGCCGCCGCGGCGATCGCGAGGTAGACGTCGTGATGGAGCGCCGCGATCGCGGGCCCGGAGGTCGCGTCCTTGCCGAGCCGGCTGGCCAGCGCGGCTGCGAAGGTCTCGCGACTGACCACGATCCCTGCCCAGCTCCGGGCGCCGCGCTCGTGGAGCTCGGTCACGGCCGCTGCGATCGCATCACCACCCGGCTGCGCCACGGGCAAACGCTATCACGCTGTTGCCCGTGGAGCCTGACCGTGATGGAGTCCGGCTGTGCTGGGGTGCGCGGACGACGAGATGCTCGCCGAGTTCGAGCGCGGCGCGCTGTCGCCCGAGCAGCGGGGCCTCCTCCTCGATCATGCATCGGAGTGCGCGGAGTGCCGGGCGGCGATCGCGGTCCTCGTCGACACGGCGGCATCGGGACCCGGTGCGTTCGCCCCGGCGCCGGAGCGCGCGCAGATCGGGCGCTATGCGCTCGGCCCGATCCTCGGGCGGGGCGCGATGGGCGTGGTCTACCGGGCGCGCGATCCGGAGCTCGATCGCGACGTGGCGGTCAAGCTGCTCCGGCCCCAGGCCTCCGCGCTCCGCCTGCGCCGGGAAGCGCAGGCCCTCGCCAAGCTCGCCCATCCGAACGTGGTCCGGGTCTACGACGTCGGCGAGGACGATGGCCAGACGTTCATCGCGATGGAGCTCGTCGTCGGCGACAACCTGCGCCAGTGGCTGGTCACGCCGCGATCCCGCGCCGAGATCCTCGACGTGCTCGTGCGGGCCGGCCGGGGCCTCGCCGCCGCGCACGCCGCCGGTCTCGTGCATCGCGACTTCAAGCCCGACAACGTCCTGATCGCGCGCACGGGCGAGGTGATGGTGGGGGACTTTGGCCTGGCCCGCAGCGCCGAGCCGGCGCCGTCCTGGTCGCCCGACGATCCCTCGAGTGACGCGGTCAGCTCCGACGCGCTGACCGCGACCGGCACCGTGCTCGGCACGCCCGCGTACATGGCGCCGGAGCAGGTGGGCGGCGAGGCGACGCCGGCGTCGGACCAGTTCGCGTTCTGCGCGACGGCCTGGGAGGCGCTGTTCGGGCGGCGTCCGTTCGAGGGCGCGACGCACGCGGAGCTGGTCGCGAATGCGCGCGCGGGTGTGCTCGCGCGACCGCCGGAGGTCGAGGTTCCGCGTGCGGTGGAGGCCGCGCTGCGCCGCGGGCTCTCGCCCGATCCGTCGGCGCGGTTCGCGTCGATCGAGCTCCTGCTCGGCGCGCTGTCGCCCCGACCGCGCACGCGGCGCGTGTGGCTCGGGGGCGGCGCGCTGGTCGCCGCCGGCGCCCTCGCCGCAGCCGGGGCATTCTGGAGCACGCGCGCGCCGGCCGTGAACTGCGCGGAGACGAGCGCGCTCCTCGATCCCGTCTGGTCCGATCGCAGCGCGACCGCCCTCGCGAGCAAGTTCGATCCGCTCGTCGCGGACGCGTTCGGGCGATACGCGACCGAGTGGCGCGCGGCGCGCGTCGACGCCTGCCGCGCCACCCACGAGCGCCACGAGCAGACCGTCGAGGGCCTCGAGCGCCGGGTCGCGTGCCTCGATCGCGCGCGCGATCAACTCGCCCTCACGCTCGGCGACATGATGGCCGCGACGGCCGAGGATCTCCCGCACGCCGCGGAGATCGTCAGCACGCTACCCAGCCTGGCGCGCTGCACCCCGACGCTTGCCGCGCCGAACGCGACGCAGTCCGCGGCGGGCGCGGCCCTCGACGCGGAGCTCACCCGGCTCGCCATCAACCTCGCCGCCGGGAACCCCGCGCTCCCGATGGCGGAGGCCACGGCGCTGCGCGAACGCGCCGACGCGATCGGCGACGTGCCCCAGGTGCTCCGCGCGCGGACGCTCGAGGCGCGGAACGCGGCCTGGAACGGCGATCTGCGCGGCGCCGAGGCGGGGCTGCGCGACGTGATGGTGCGCGCCGAACAGGCCGGCGACGACTTCGCGCGAGCCAGCGCCGGTGCGTCGCTCGCGCTCTTGATCGCGACGCGTCCCGACGAGGCGACCGCCGTGGTCACCGCCGCCCACGCGACCCTCCGCCGCGCGGGGAGCGATCCGACCATCGAGCAGCAGCTCCTCGAGGCCGAGGTCGCCATCGCGAGCGCGCGCGGCGACCATCGCATGGCCGCCGAGATCCAGACCAGGGTCGTCGCGATGATCGAGGCCCGATCGCCCGAGGCGAGCGATGAGCTGATCAACGCGTACAGCCGGCTCGCGGCGAGCTGGTCCATCGCGGGGGACCTGCCTCGGTGGACGGCCGCGAACCGGCGCGCCGACGAGCTCATCGAGGCGGTCAGGGTCCGGCTCGGGGTGCCCGCGGTCTACAGCGGTGCCACCCCGAAGTCGTACACGATGCGCGGGGACTTCGCGGGCGCGGTCGCGCGGGCGCGCGCGATGATCGCCGCCATGCGGGCCGAGCCGCAGGTCCCGTATTTCACGGTCGGGCAGATGCTCGACGAGATCGCGCTCGCCTACGCGATGGACCACGATTACGTGCAGTGCCTCGCCGCCTACCGGGAGGCCGAAGAAGCGTGGTCCCTGCCTCCGGACCGCTACGCGTTTCCGCCCGCCGCGCCCGATCTCGTCGCGATCAGCCAGTCCAGGCTCGGCGCCCTGCTCGGCGCCGCGGATTGCCTTCACTCGCTCGGTCGATACGACGAGCAGATCGCAACGCTGCGCCGCGCCCGCGAGCTCGCCGAGGCCGGCGGCGCCCACACCACCGACGAGCTCGCCGAGACCGGACGTGCGCTCGGGATCGCGCTCGTCGCGACCGGGCAGATGCACGAGGCGCGCGCGTTGCTCGAGCCGATCGCGGCACACCCCGAGACGGTGCGCCCGCTGCCGCGCGCTGCGATCCGGTTCGCGCTCGCGCAGGCGCTCTGGCTCGATGGCGGGCTCGGCGACCGCCCGCGCGCGGTGGCGCTCGCCGCCGATGCCGCCGCCGAACTTCAGGCGCTGATCGCGGTGAAGCCCGCGGCAGCGCTGCGCAAGCTCCCCGCGCGCGCCTCCGCGATCCTCGAGGAGATCCGCGCGTGGCAGGCCACGCACGCGGTCACGCCATCGGCGCCGCCGCCGTGATCCCCGCAAGCACCTGATCTTCCTGGCGCGAGCTGCGCGCGTGCGATTTCGGTGGGACATCCCGTGAGTCGCGGCTCCTGGGGGTATGGAGTTGCTCTTCGATCTCCCGCCCTGGGCGACAACGAGGGACCGCGGATGGGCGACGTACGCGGCGCCGGATCACTCGCTCCGCTTCGTCGTCGCGCCGCTCGTCGAGCGACCGCTCGCGGACGTGCGCCAGCTGCTGTCGCACGCGCTCCCTGCCGGTGCGCGCGTCGACGTGCTCGCGGAGTCGACGGGCCGCGCGCGCGTCGGCTGGGCGATGACCACGGCCACGGTGCGCATCGTGGACGAGGCCGGTGAGGTCGAGCGCCGGTACGTCGCGATCTATCAGGTGCTGTGGATGGTCGGGGCGATCATGGTGATGGGCCGCGCCGTCGAGCTCGAGCGCCAGCGCGATCTGATCGAGCGCGTGCTGCCGTCGGGCCGTCCACGGTTGCGCAGCGTCGAACCGGCGTGCGTGGCCGAGTGGTTCGAGCTGGAGGCCGCGTGATCCCGGTCCCGGACGGATGGGCGATCGCCGAGGTGGGGCGCGGCATCGTGCTCGTTCACCCCGCGGGCGCCGACGCGGCGGCGATTCGCTACCGCGAGCGCGCGGGCGCACCTCGCCGCCTGGGCGACCTCGTCGGTGAGCTCGTCGGTGAGCTCGTCGCATCGGTGCCCGGGGTCGTTCGTCACGAGGTCAGCGCGATCGAACGCTTCGTCACTGACGACGGCGAGCTCGCCGCGATGGTCTCGCTCCGGGTCCACGACACGACCGGGGTGCTGCACGTGCACGCTGCCTACGTGATCACCGACGATTTCTATTCGGTCACCACGGGCTTCACGCGCGAGCGCGGCCCCGAGATCCGCCAGCTCGTGCGCGAGCTCGGACAGCGCGACGATCACACGCTCGGCGTGCGGCGTCGCCGCTTCGAGTACACCCCGCCGGCGGACTGGCAGCCGCTCACGCGCGGACTCTCGACCACCTGGCTACCGCCGGGCTATCCGGACCACGACACGCGCCTGCTCGTGTACCCGGCAAACCCCGTGAGCATCGTGGGGCGGGTCGATCTCGCCAGCGTTCACGCGCGCCTCGAGGACGCCGGCTGGACGGTGATCGCGTCCCGCGCCGTGCGGATGACGACGCGCGCGGCCCTCGCGGTCGAGGCGCAGGACGTGGTCTGTCGTCGAGGCGCGAGCGCGCGCGCGCATCGGATCGCGGTCGCGTTCGACGCGCGCTACCAGTATCCATTCGAGCTCAGCACGACGTGCCCCGATGAGGATCGCGATGTGCTCGACGCCGTGATCGATTCGATCACGCCATTTGCTGCACCGATCGTCAGCGCGCCCGCGTTCGGCGCGTTCGCGATCGACTGACCCACAGGAGAGACCGACATGAGCGAATCGTCTGCCACCGCCGAGCCTCACGACGACAATCCGATCCTTCACTTCGCGCACGAGGCGCATGGGGCACTCGCGGGCTTCGAGAGCCTCGAGGGGTTGGCGCATCTCTTCGGCGGTCACCACGCGGCGGCCGGTGGAGTCCCTGCACCGATGGTGCCGGTGCCGAGCGCCCTCGGGCTGGGACTTGGGATGCTGGGGCTTCCGCTGGGTGGCTTCAGCATGGCGCGCGGCATCGACGAGGTGAGCAAGGGCGACGGTTCGCAAGGCACGCTCGATATTGCGTCGGGTGCGCTCGGCATGACCTCCGGCGTCTCGTCGATCATGGCAGTCAGTGCCGCGCCCGAGATCGCGGCCGCTGCGGGGCTCGCGGGGCTCGCGGCGTATGGCAACAAGGATGCGCAAGCCGCCGGCTGGTACGGCAACGATCGCGACGGAGACAAGAACACGTTTCTGGGCAGCATTCGCGACAAGACCGCCGATGGACAGAGCATGGGATTGGATGTGGGCCATACCCTCCTTGGCAACAGCTTCGTGGGTGATGTCGCCGGCGGCGTGCTGGGCAACAGCCTCGGAGCTCTGGGGGGTGTCAATCAGACCTTCATGAACACCAACGCAGCGATCGGCACCGGCGCGGTCAAGCTTGCGGGCGACCAGGTCGACTTTGTCCGAGAACATCCGATCCTCGGATCGGCGTTGGCTCCCGGTTGGGGCGCTGGCGTCGCCGCGCTCGATACGCTGATGCGTTGAGGAGTCGAAAATCGTGCGATCGCGATGGGACTTCTGGCCCCGGCAGGCTCCTGGAATCATGACGCCGAGATCGTTTGCCCTGACCTCGCTCCTGCTCCTGAACGCATGCGTGCCGGCCGGCTCGCAGCCATGGCTCGCGTCCGGGAGCGCAGCCGCGCCCGGCGCTGCGCCCGCCGCGACAGGTGGCGCGCCCGCGGTCGCGGGCGCCGCCTGCCCGGCGGTGTACGCGTGCTACCAGGCGTGCGCGCCGTTGACCGAGTCGTGCATGGCGACCTGCGACGGTACGGCGAGCCCGGGCGCGGCCGCGCGGTCCCGCGCGACCGTGACGTGCATCGCCAGCGCGGGCTGCGCGGACGAGGCCTGCGTGCACGAGCGCTGCGCCGCCGAGACCGCGGCGTGTCTCGGTGACGGCGGCCAGGTCGCCGTGGGCGATGGATCGGCGGCGCCAGCGCACGCGCGCACCGACGGCTTCGCCTTCGCCACCGCGACCTTCGACGACGGCTGGATCTCGACGGTCCAGGACGACTGGGTGCTGGCGCACAAGCAGGACGTCGACGTCTACCTGTACTACGCGCTTCCCTACAACGCCGACCGGTTCACCGGCACGGGCGTGTCCGATCGCGACTACTACTGGGATACGTACGTGGCCCGGCAGTTCGCGGTGCAGTCCAGGCAGCACCGCGACGGCGACACGATCGCGCTCCATCCCAGCTACGTCGAGGGCTGGGCGACCGATCGCGTCACCGGGCGGCGTCGGTTCCTCGCGATGTACCTGGGCGTGGTCCCCAACGCCGGCCTCATCACGCTGGTGGCGGCGCCCGACGAGGAGACCGTGCGGGCGTGGTTCCCGAAGGCGGCCGAGTGGCAGTCCGAGCTCGCGGGCCTGGCGCGCTACAACCAGTTCCCGATCGGGGCCGACGATCTGGTCGGCACCTGGGAGGACGGCAGCGGCACCCAGACCGCGTCCTGGTACGACGCCAACACCGGCGCCTTCGCCGGGGTCACGTTCGCCGCTCACACCTCGACGTTCACTTTCGCCAGCGATGGCACGTACCAGAGCGTCCACAACGGCGCCAGCGGCGCGGCGGTCGGGCCGATGAGCACCTTCCATCAGGAGTACCGCGGCACCTACGCCGTGTCGGCGTGGTCGGTGACCGCGACCCACCGCTTCGGCGATCAGCCCGCCAGCTTCGGCGCGCACTTCCAGGCCGTGCGCGGTGGTCGCCTGCTGGCGCTCGACGACGGCCGCGGATCGAGCTTCCTGCTGGTGCGCACCGCGCGCTGACGCGTGGCTACGGGATCGCCTCGACGGTCGCCGGCGCGACCGGCGCGTCGATCACCATGAGCTCGGGGATGCCGCCCGAGGTGTAGCCGCCGAACTTGAAGCAGTCGTGATCGTCGGCGGACTTGCACGGCCACGCGCCCGGGTCCTGCTCGACGGGCAGGCGCACGCACACCGCCGCGACGTCGAGGGTCATCATGCGCAGCGGGCCCTCGAAGTTCGCGGCCGGCAGGCCGAGCGCCTTGCCGAGCGCGGCGGGATCGTGGCCGCCGTCGGCGTGCGCGGCCGTGACCGCGGCGTGGATGACCGCGGCGGGCGCGGCGAACAGGTAGCAGCCGGAGTCGTCGCAGCGGCCGAAGTGCACGGCGTGGGTCGCGACGACGTACTTGTCGTAGGCCGCGTCCTTCATGAGCCACGCGACCTGGTGATCGGCGAAGTTCTTCGTCAGGTGCTGGGCGAGGCTCCACGGCGCGGCGCGCGCGTCGGCGTCGCGGCGGACCGCGGCCTGGGCGGCGTTGCACGGATCGGGCGCGGCGACCGCAGGCTCGCCGATGGTGTCGCCGACGGGCGTGGTCGTCGCCGGCGCGGCATGGTGGGCGCAGCCCGCCAGCGCGATCAGCGCGAGCAGCGTGAATCGAACGGTGGTCCTCATCGCCGGCGAGGATACCGTGCGCGCGGCGCGCCCGTCTCGACGCTACGGAACGCGCACGTGCGCGGCGAGCCCGGGCTGCAGCGCCGGCGTCGCGTCGGCGAGCGCGAGCACCGCGTCGACGAACACCAGCCGCGATGGCGCGTCGACCTCGGGCGCGACGTGATCGATCGTCGCGTCGAGCGGCGTCGCCAGCGTGTCGAGCTGCGCGACCACGCGCTGGCCGGCGCGCAGCGCGCGCGCGTCGTCGGGCGGGACGCCGAAGCGCAGGCGCAGGCCGTCGCGCTTGTTGACCCGCACGATCGGGCTGCGCGGCCCGGCGGTGTCGCCGACCTCGCGATAGCGCAGCGCGATCACGCCAGCGAACGGCGCGCGGACCGCGGTGTCGTCGAGCAGGACCCGGATCGCGTCGACCTGGGCCCTGGCCTCGGTCACCGAGGCGTCGGCGCGATCGCGGCTGGCGCGGGTGCGCGCGACCTCGGCCTGGGCGTCCTCGACGGCGCGCCGCGGGCTGACCCCGGCGGCGACCGCGCGCCGCTCGCTGGCGAGGATGCGACCGGCGTTGGCGACCTCGACCGCGGCGGCGCGGCGCGCGGCCGAGGCCTCGGCGAGCGCGGCCTCGGCGACCTTCAGATCGCGGCGGACCGCGCGCGGATCGAGCTCGGCGACCACCTGGCCGGCGGCGACCTCATCGCCGGGGCGGACCGCGATCGACACCAGCGCCGCCTCGATCGCCGGCGCGACATCGACCGCCTCGGTGGTGGTGACCACGCCGACGTAGCTCGGCGCGGCGACGGCGCGCGGCGCGGGCGCGGCGGTCGCGACCGGCGCGGCGGTCTCGCGCGGGGTGTCGCGCGCGACCGGGTTGCAGGCGACGAGCGCGAGCGCTGCGAGGGCGAACCTCATGAACTGGCTCCGGTGGTGAGCTCGGCCTGGGCGGCGACCAGCTGCGCGTACGGTCCGCCGCGCCGCACCAGCTCGGCGTGGCGCCCGGTCTCGACGATGCGGCCGCCATCGACGACGACGATGACGTCGGCGCTCGCGATCGTGCTCAGGCGGTGCGCGATCACGATTCGCGTGCAGCGCAGCGCATCGAGGCTCGCCATCACGCCGCGCTCGGTGTGGCTGTCGAGGGCGCTGGTCGCCTCGTCGAGGAGCAGCACCGCCGGGCGGTGGAGCAGCGCGCGGGCCAGCGCGAGCCGCTGGCGCTGGCCGCCGGAGAGCGAGGCGCCGCCGTCGGCGATCAGGCTCTCGTAGCCCATCGGCATCGCGAGGATGTCGTCGTGGATGCACGCGGCGCGCGCGGCCTCGACGATGCGCTCGCGCGACACGGTCGGATCGGCGAGCGCGATGTTGTCGTGGACCGTGCCCGCGAACACGTACGGGCTCTGCGGCACCAGCCCGACCTGGCGGCGCAGCGAGCGCAGCTCGAGGCCGGCGAGGTCGTTGCCATCGAACAGGATGCGGCCGTCGGTCGGCGCGTGCAGGCCGAGCATCAGCTTGGCGAGGGTCGACTTGCCCGAGCCCGAGCGCCCGACGATCGCCACGGTCGTGCCCGCGCCGATCGCGAGCGTCGCGTCGGTGACCACCGGCGGCAGATCGCGGCCGTAGCGGAACCCGACGCCGACCAGCTCGATCCGCCCGGTGAGGCTCGGCGCCGGCGCGGCGCGATCGGGATCCTGCTCGACCGGGCTGGCGAGCACGTCGTCGATGCGATCGACGTAGCTGCCGACGGTCTGGAGCTGCATCGCGCCGTCGACGAGCGTGGCGATCGGCGCGAGGAAGCTGGTCGCCATCGCGTTGGCGGCGAACATCGTGCCGAGGCTGAGCTGGCCATCGATCGCGAGCATGGCGCCGGTGACCAGCAGGAGGAGCGGCGCGCCGGCCTGCAGCACCGCGCCGATCGCATCGACCGCCGCCGACAGCCGGCCGCGGCGCAGGCCGACGTTGAGCTGATCGACGAACAGCTGCGACCACTGCGCGACCGCGCGCTGCTCCGCGCCCGAGGCCTTGAGGGTCTCGATGCCGGCGAGCATCTGCACGAGGTACGACTGCGCGCGCGCCTGGGCCTCGAGGTCCTGCGACACCAGGTTGCGGAACGTGCCGCGCAGGAGCACGAACACCGCGGTCTGCGCCACGCCCGCGCCCAGGGCGACGAACGCCATCGTCGGGCTGACCAGGTACAGCAGCACGAGGTAGACGAGGACGAGCGCGCCATCGAGCAGCGCCGACAGCGTGGTCGCGGTCAGCGTGTCGCGGATGATCGTGTTGCTGTTGACCCGCATGAGCAGGTCGCCGGTCGAGCGGCTCTGGAAGAACCCGAAGGGCAGGGCCGCGAGGTGATCGAGGAACCCGAGCGTCATGCGGGTGTCGAGGTGGGTGCGGAGCTCGAGCAGGAGGTGCGCGCGGATGAGCCGCGCGAGCAGCTGGAACACCAGCACGCCGCCGAGGCCGAGCGACACGATCACGAGCAGGTCGTTCTCGCCGCGCGGCACGACCCGGTCGATGATGAGGCCGGTGAGCACCGGGGTCGCGAGCGCGAACACGCGCAGGATCAGCGACACGACCACGACGTGACCGACGAGCGCGCGCTGCTCGAGCAGGCGGCGCAGCAGCGCCCAGGTCGGGTGGCTGCCGCGCGGCGTGCGCACGAAGTCACTCGCGGGCTGGAACACCAGCGCCACGCCGGTGAACGAGCGGCGGACCTGCGCGATCGGCACGAGCCGGCGACCGGCCGCGGGGTCGATGATGATCACGCCGCGGCGAGTGACGCGCTCGAGGACGACGAAGTGGTTGAAGTCCCAGTGCAGGATCGTCGCGGGCGGGAGCTGATCGAGATCCTCGATCTCGGCGCGCACGCCGCGGCCGCGCAGGCCCAGGGTCTCGGCGGTGCGCACGATCGTCATCGCGTCGAGGCCGGCGCGGGTGACGCCGCTCTGGCGGCGGACCTCGTCGAGGCGGAGGTGGCGGCCGTGGTAGTGCAGGACCATCGTCAGCGCGGCGGCGCCGCAGTCGGCGACCTCGAGTTGCTGCACGAACGGCACGCGGCGGCCGCGCAGGCCGAGGCGCGACAGCGCGGGGAAGCGCGCGGCGTCGATCGGCGGCGGCGCGGGCGCCGGCTTCGGCGGGGACGCGGCGATGGGGGCGGCGACCGGCGCTGATGCCGCGGGTGCGGGCGCGGCAACGGGCACGGGCACGGGCACGGGCACGGGCACGGGGGCTGACACGGGCACGGGCGCTGCCGCGGTCGCCGGTTTCGGCGGCGACGGTGGCGCACTGCGCCGCGGCTCGCCGGTTCGCGCCGCCGCTGCCGGTGCGGCTCGGCCACCGCGGGCGCGCTCGAGCTCGGGCTCGACTGCCGCGAACGGTGTCGTGATCTGCGCCGAGATCCGCCGCTCGGTGATCGCGGGTTGCGCGCCGCCGCGCCGCGGCGTCGGGCGCACGACCGGCGGCGTCGCGCGATCCACGATCGTCTGCTCTTCCTCGAAGTCGGTCATAGCTTCTTCACCGCCGGCAACACGGTCGCGAGGATGCTCTCGGAGCGAACGCGGACCTCGACGTGCCCGCTCAGCCCGTCGTGCCAGCGGTAGCGCATGCCATCGGCGACGAAGCCGTCGGCCGGTACGCGCGCGCGCACCACGACCACCGGGCCCGCCACCGACAGGCTGTCGCCGAGCTGCGGCCCGAGCGTGCGCTGCGCCTCGGTCGGGCCGATCAGCTCGTCGGCCACCGCCTCGATCGGGAGGTCCTGGTAGGTCTCGGGAAAGCCGGCGAGGTGCAGGCGCAGCACCATGCCGCGCGCGAGCTGCGGACGATCGCTGCCGGGGAGGAACGCCATCACCTCGTAGCCGCTACCGACATCGACGAGCGACAGCAGCGGCTCGCCGGCCGCGACCGGCTGGCCCGGACGCGCGCGGACCTCGCCGACGATGCCGCCGGCGACCGCGCGGACCTCGCGCTCGGCGGCGCGGGCGAGCGCGCGATCGAGATCGAGGCGCAGGCCCGCGACCGCCTGGCCGGTGGCCTCGGCGCTCGGCGCCAGCATGCGCGCGCGCACCTGCGCCTCGAACGCCGCGGTCAGCCGCGTGACCTCGGCCCGCTCCTGGGTGTCGTCGAGGCGCACCAGCAGATCGCCCGCGGCGACCTGCTGGCCGGGCGCGACCGCGACCTCGCGGACCGCGCCGCCGACGACCGCGGTCACCTCGTTGCGCGCCTGCACGCGGATCACCGCCGGCCCGGCGCTGAACGTGCCGATCCGGCCGATCGCGACGTAGACGCCAGCGGCCACCGTCATCGCGAGCAGCATCGCGTAGCCCCAGCGCAGCCAGCGCGGGCGCAGCCGCAGCACGTCGCCGAGGCGATCGGCCTTGCGCGCGGCCAGCGCCTCGGCGCGGAACAGCGCGCCGCGCGCGGCCTCGTCGATCACCGCGCGCGCCTCGACCTGCGAGCCGAGCTGCACCAGCAGCGGCCCGATCGCCGCGGCGAACGCGGTGCCGAGCGCGAGATCGGCGGGCGTGAAGGCCGGACGACCCGCGCTGCGCACCGCGACCAGCACCGCCTGGACCGCGCCGTCGACGATCACCGGCATCGTCAGGATCCGCTCGTCGCCGCGCCCGCGCGGATCGTCGAGCGCCGCCAGGTAGCGCGCGTCGTCCTGGGCCCGGGTCGCGACCGCGGCCTCGCCGGTGCGGGCGGTGTAGCCGGCGAGCCCGCCGACGGCGCGGCGATCGTCCGCGCCCTGCGCGAGCTGGCGGTCCTCGGACCACAGCGCGCCCGAGCCCGCGTCGTGGAACAGGCACGCGGCGCGGTCGGCGGCGAGCAGCTCGCAGACCTGCGCGCTCGCCTCGGCCTCGGCGGTGACGAGGTCGTGCTGCACCGCGAGCCGGCGCGACGCCTCGAACGCGCGCCGCGCGCGCTGCGCATCCTCGAGCGGCGTGGTCGAGATCGCCGCGGGCGCGGCGATCGGCGCGCCCGACATCGCCGCGGCGAGCACCG
>JAIOQA010000300.1 GCA_021413675.1 Deltaproteobacteria bacterium
GATCGCCGCGGCGATCCCGCCGAGCCGCCGGCGCGCCGACGGCCGCGGCCGCAGGGTCGCGAGCACGCGATCGCGGGTCTCCCGCGCCAGCGCCGGATCGTTCGCATCGGCGGCCGAGGTCTCGCGCGCCGCGCGCAGCAGATCGTCGAGGTTCGGGCTCATCGCACACCCTCCGCCTCGAGCCGTGCGCGCAGCTTCTTGCGCGCGTGGAACAGCCGCGTGCGCACGGTCTCCTCGGGGCAGCCGATGACCCGCGCCGCCGCCACCGAGGTCAGCTCGTCGACCTCGCACAGCACGAACGCGACCCGCTGATCGTGGGGCAGCGCATCGAGCGCCCGGTACAGCGCCTCGGCCAGCTGCTGGCGCGCGACATCATTGTCGGGGCCGGCGATCGCCGCGGTTGGCTGCTCGGCGTAGCGGGCCATCGCCGCGCGCCGCCGGGTCGCCGAGCGGATGTGCTTGCGAGCGCGGTTGACGGCGATCGACATCAAGAATGTCCGGATCGAGGCATCGCCGCGGAACCCGCGCATCGCCGATGGCAGCGCCACGAACGTATCGTGGACGAGATCCTCCGCGACGCCATCGTCACCGATGAGGCGGCGCGCGAACACTCTCAGCGCGGCGTGGTGCGCGTCGTAGACCTGCGCGACCGCGCCGGCCTCGCCGCGAGCCAGCCGGGCGACGAGATCATCGTCAGCGCGCGCGGGCATCGGCATTTCGGTGGAGTAGGCGATCGCTTGGCTCATGCCACGGGTCCGTGGCGGTTGGTACCCGGTCGCGTCCGGACCGTTCAACGCTATCTTTATCTCGCTTCGATCTCCCTTCGTGCGAAACGATCGCCGAGGGTCCGGGAACAGAGCGGCATGACCTCCCTTCGCGTCCTCGTCATCGTCTCCGGCCTGGCGGGCGTCGCTCACGCCCAGCCCGCAGACGCGCCCGCGCCGCCCGCGCCGCCCGCGCCCGCCAGCGCTCCCGATGCCACCCCGACCCTCGCGGTCACCCTCGGCCAGGGCCCGCTGGCGGTCGACCGGCCCATGCTCTTGTCCGCCATCGCCGACGAGCTGGGCGTGACGTTGATCGAGAACGTCCCGGGCAGCCTCGGGGCGATCGCGATCGAGTTCACCGCCAGCGACCGCGCGGTCATCCGCTACCTGCCGCCCACCGGCCCGGAGCTGGTGCGCGCGGTCATGCTGCCGGTCGGCGATGACGATCGCCGTCGCTTGCTCGCGTTCGTCGCCGGCAACCTGGTGCGCGATCAGCTGGGTGGCCTCGAGCCGTCGTCGGTGGTCACGCCGCCCTACGATGCGCCGATCGCCGCCACCCCCGCGCCGGTCGCCGCCGCCGCCGCGCCGAGCGGCACCGCCGCGCCGGGCGCCGCCGCCTCCGCGCCGATCGTCGCCCCGCCGGTCCCGTCAGTGCCCGTCATCGTCGTCGCGCCGCCGTCCCGCACGCGCGTGGTGCGCCCCGACCCCGAGGAGGGTCCGCGCGTGCCGATGAGCATCGGCTTCATCCCGCCGTTCGCCACCGATCGCCTGTGGGCGGACGACGCCACCGTCGGCGCGGGCGTCCACGCGCTGATCGGCGAGACCGCGAACGTGCGCGGCGTGAGCGTCGCCGGCATCGTCGACATCAACCGCCGCTTCATGGTCGGCGTGCAGGTCGCCGGCATCGCGGCGATCGATCGCGACGTGCTCGGCATCTCGGTCGGCGGCATCGCGACCATCGCGCGCCAGAGCCGCGGCGCGCAGATCGCCGGCATCGCGGCGATCAGCGGGCCGACTCACGGTCTCCAGGTCGGCGGCATCGCGACCGTCGCCGCGGACGCCCGCGCGATCCAGGTCGGCGGCATCGCGACCATCGCCCGCGACCTCGACGGCCTCCAGGTCGGCGGCATCGCCACTGCCGCCCGCGACCTCGACGGCCTCCAGGTCGGTGGCATCGCCACGACCGCGCGATCGGTCAACGGCGCGCAGGTCGCCGGCATCGCGGCGATCGCCGACCAGGTCCACGGCCTGCAAGTCGGCGGCGTGCTCGCGATCGGCCGCGAGGTCCGCGGCGCGCAGATCTCGGTCATCAACGTCGCGCGCCACGTCCACGGCCTGCAGCTCGGCGTGGTCAACGTCAGCGACGACGTCGACGGCGCGCCGATCGGCCTCGTCAACATCGTGCGCAACGGCCCGGTGATGGTCGACGCCTGGGCCGAGTCGTCGGGCGTGACCGCCGCAGCGCTGCGCCACGGCTCGCGCGCGTTCCACACCATCTACGCGGTCGCCGCCGCCAACGACGGCGATCGCACGCCGCTGGTCGGCCTCGGCTTCGGCCTCGAGCGCAGCCTCGGGCGCCACGCCCTCGACATCGACGCGCTCGCCTGGCAGACCAACCTCTTCGACGACAACCTCGGCATGCTCGACCAGCTGCGCGCGACCGTGGCGATCGATGTCGGCGCCGTCGATCTCCTGGTCGGCGGCGCGATCAACGTCCAGATCGACGACATGGGCCAGGCCCGCGACGTCCACGCGTACCTGGCCCGCGACTACCACTCGAGCTCCGGCGTCGAGGTCTCGGTGTTCCCGACCGCGACCATCGGCGCGCGCCTGCACCTGCACCGCCCGCGCTAGTCACTCGATCCGGCACGCCTCCGCGAACTCGAGCCGCGGCTGGCGCGGAAACCCGCGCGCCGGATCGCCGTGGCCGAGGTTGACGAGCAGCAGGCTGCGCCACTCGCCGTCGGGGAAGAACGCCGCGTCGACCTTGCCGCGATCGAAGCCGCCCATCGGGCCGCAGTCGAGGCCGAGCGCGCGCGCCGCGAGGATGAAGTAGCCCGCCTGCAGCGTCGCGTTCAGGGTCGCGAGCCCGTCGCGCTCCGCCGCCGGCATCGCCGCGATCCGATCGCGGTTCTCCGGCCGCGACGGCAACAGCCGCGGCAGCCGCTCGTACCACGCGGCGTCGTAGGCGAGGATCGCGGTGACCGGCGCGGTCATCGCCTTCTCGATGTTGCCCGGCGCGAGCCCCGCCCGCAGCCGCTCCTTGGCCTCCGCGCTGCGCACGAACACGATCCGCAGCGGCTGGGCGTTGCCGCCGGTCGGCGGCCAGCGCACGAGCTCGAACAGCGCGCGCAGCTGCTGCTCGGAGATGTCTTCCGGAGTCCACGCGTAGTGGGTGTGGGCCTGGGTGAACACGCGATCGATGAGGTCCATGGCGATGAATCCGTGGTAGCTCCGAGGTGCTGGACGCCCAATGGACAAACATCCGAATCACTTATCCAGGAGTCCACACGCGCTCGCGCTCGAAGATCCGCGCGGCGACGTCCTCGCCGACGTGCTCGGGGCGAGCCTCTTGCGCAACGCGATGTACCGGCGCATCGAGTGCGGGGCGCCGTGGGGCATGGAGGTGCCAGCGCACGATCGCGCCACGTTCTACGTGGTCGTCCGCGGCAACGCGCGGGTCGAGGTCGAGGGCGAACCGGTGTGCGAGCTGGCCGCGGGCGACACGCTGTTCCTGCCGCACGGCACCGCGCACGTCGTCCGCGATGCCAGACAGACCCGCCCGGTGCGCGTGTGCGATGGCTCGCCGTCGCCGCGCGGCGCGACCCGCCGCCTCGGCGGCACCGGCGCGCCGAGCACGCTCATCAAGGGCTTCTTCCAGTTCGCCGGGCGCAAGCCCTCGCTGCTCGATGGCATGCCGCGCGTGATGCCCGTGACCGCGAGGGATCCGGCCCAGCAGCGCCGGACCGCCGCCACCCTCCAGCTCCTGCTCGAGGAGAGCGCCGCGCCCGGCCCGGCGAGCGTGCTGGTGCTGCAGCGCCTGGCCGACGTGCTGTTCATCCAGACCCTGCGCGCGGTCGCGACCGAGCACCGCGGCCTGGCCGCGCTCGCCGATCCGGCGATCCACGAAGCGCTCTCGATCCTCCACGGCAAGGTCGCGCACCCGTGGACGCTGGCCACCCTCGCGAAGGCCGTCGGGCTGTCGCGCTCGGGGTTCGCCGCGCGCTTCACCGCGCTGGTCGGCGAGCCGCCGCTGCAGTACCTCGCGCGCTGGCGCATGGGCCGCGCCGCCGAGCTGCTGCGCGAGACGCGCCGGCGGATCGGCGAGATCGCGCGCGACGTCGGGTACGAGAGCGTGCCCTCGTTCAACAAGGCGTTCCGCAAGTGGCAGGGTGAGAGCCCGACCACGTTCCGCGCGCGCCACGCGTGACCATCGATCTCGACATCTGTGTACGATGCGCGCGATGCGCCACGTCATCGCGATCGACCAGGGCACCACCGGCACCACCGTCCTCGTCCTCGACGAGGAGCTCCGCGTCTGCGGCCGCGGCTACCGCGAGTTCCCGCAGATCTACCCCGAGCCCGGCTGGGTCGAGCACGACCCGGATGCCATCTGGGCCTCGGTCACCGGTGCGCTGGCGATGGCGCTCACCGCTGCGCACCTCGCGCCGACCGACATCGCCGCCATCGGCATCACCAACCAGCGCGAGACCTCGGTGCTCTGGGATCGCGCCACGGGCCATCCCGTCCACAACGCGATCGTCTGGCAGGACCGGCGCACCGCCGACGTGTGCGCCCGGCTCAAGGCCGAGGGCCGCGAGGCCCGCGTGCGCGAGCTGACCGGCCTCACCCTCGATCCGTACTTCTCGGGCACCAAGCTGGCGTGGATGCTCGATCGCGCCGATCACGGCAACGCCCGCGCCCGCGCGGCCCGCGGCGAGCTGGCGTTCGGCACGATCGACAGCTACCTGGTCGCGCGCCTCACCGATGGCGCCGCTCACGTGACGGATGTGAGCAACGCGTCGTGCACGCTGCTGTTCGATCTGCACACGCTGGCGTGGTCGCCCGAGCTGCTCGCGCTCCTCGACATCCCCGCCGAGATCCTGCCGCGGGTCGCGAGCTCCGCCGAGATCTACGGCACGACCCGCGGCGTGCCCGGCGTGCCCGATGGCGTGCCGATCGCGGGCATCGCCGGCGATCAGCAGTCGGCGCTGTTCGGCCAGGCCTGCTTCGATCCGGGCGAGGCCAAGTGCACCTACGGCACCGGCGCGTTCATCCTCATGAACACCGGCGCGGCGCCGGTCGCCTCGAAGCAGGGCCTGCTCACGACCGTCGCGTGGAAGCTCGGCGCCGCGCAGGGCCACGAGCTGGCGTATGCGCTCGAGGGCTCGGCGTTCATCGCCGGCGCCGCGGTGCAGTGGCTGCGCGACGGCCTGGGCTTCTTCTCGACCGCGGCCGAGGTCGAGGCGCTCGCGACGACGGTCCCGGACTCCGGCGGCGTGATCGTGGTGCCGGCGTTCACCGGCCTCGGCGCGCCGCACTGGCGCCCGAACGCGCGCGGCACGATCACGGGCCTCACGCGCGGCACCACCCGCGGCCACCTCGCGCGCGCGACCCTCGAGGGCATCGCGCTGCAGAACGTCGACATCCTGCGCGCGATGGAGCGCGACTCGGGCCGCACGCTGACCACGCTCAAGGTCGACGGCGGCGCGTCGGCCAACGATCTGCTGATGCAGTTCCAGGCCGACGTCCTCGGCGTGTCGATCGTGCGCCCGGAGCTGGTCGAGACCACCGCGCTCGGCGCGGCGTTCCTCGCCGGCCTCGGCGCGGGCGTGTGGCGCAACAAGGACGAGATCCGCCGCACCTGGCGTGAGAACCGCCGCTTCACGCCGACCACCGACCGCGCCCGCGTCGCCGCGCACCTCGCGCGCTGGGACGAGGCGGTCGCGAAGGCCTGAGTTCGCGACCGACCGCCCCACCGCCCCACCGCCGCGGCGCGGTGCGTCAATGACGCACCGCACCCACCTACCCGCCCCACCGTCGCGAACTCGGCCCCCCTCGGCCGCGACAGCGCCAGCCACGCCGGGCTGGTTGGTAAATCGTGGTACGGCGGTTCCTCCCCGAAGCTTCCCGGCAAAAACACCAGCGATGGTGGTTTTAGCCAAAAGGTGGTGCTGGGGACCTGTGGGTTCCGGATTTGACTATGCAATTCCAGGGGTTTGAGTGATGGCACCGAGGTTGCTCTATGGCTCCGCATGCCCGTCCTCGCCGCCCGCAACGATCTCAAGCCGTCCGAGTGGAATGACCGCGAGCTCCTGACTCGCGTCTTCCGCAACGACGCGCGTGGGTGGGCCGAGATGGTCCGCCGCTTCCGCCCCCTCATCTACCGCTGCATCACCAAGGTGACCGGCCGGTACTCGGCGATCGCGATGGCGGACAACGACGAGATCTACGCCGAGGTGCTCATGCAGCTCCTCCGCGACGACTGCTACAAGCTCCGCGTCTACAACCCGGCCCGCGGCACCAAGCTGGGCTCGTGGATCGGCCTGATCGCGGTCAACGCCTCGTACGACTACCTGCGCAGCTTCGGCCGCCGGCCGATGCTCGACAAGGTCAACAGCACGGTCGACCCGCACGAGGAGTGCGACCGCACCCCGCTCGACCTCCTGATGGAGAAGGAGCGCTGGCACTCGTTCAACGCGATGCTGAGCGAGTTCTCCGAGAAGGACCGCACCTTCCTCGAGCTGTACTACGCGCGCGGCATGGAGGCCGAGGCGGTCGCCGAGGAGATGCAGATCAGCCTCAAGACCGTGTACTCGAAGAAGCACAAGATCCGCGCCCACCTCCAGCGCTGCGTCGAGCGGCTCTCGGGCGAGTCGGCGATCGCGGACCTCGCGTTCGCGAGCTGAGCACCAGCATCACGGGCAGCGGACGGGCTCACCAGCGGGTGGGCCCGACGCATTTTCGGCGCAGCCCGACCAAACCTGACAGAAGGCTGGCAGCGCAGGCGCGCACGCTGCCGCCATGACAACGATCCCCACCGGTGACGTCCACGACTTCGACTTCCTCGCCGGCTCCTGGAATGTCCTCAACCGGCGCCTGACCGAGTGCGGCGTCGGCTGCACGACGTGGGGCGAGTTCGTGGGCGATCACGGCGAGTTCTACGGCGACGACGAGGACGGCGGTCGACCGGTCCGCGTCCGCTTCCGCTGGAGCCGGCTCGGCCCGGATCGCGCGCACTGGGAGCAGGCGTTCTCGCCCGATGGCGAGGCGTGGGAGACCAACTGGACGATGGACTTCACGCGTGCGCGGTCATGACGCGGTGGGGGGATCGCTTTTAGGCGATCACCCCACGTGATCACGGCCATGGTGCAGGTGATGACGCGACGAACACTGGCGGGACGAATGATGGGACTGCTCGCGCTCGTCGCGGGCTGCGGCGGGGGTGGAAGTGCCGGGCTCGACGCGACCGTCGCCGTGGACGCCCGCGGCATCGACGCCGCCGTCGATGCCGCGCAAAGCATCGACGCGAACGCCGATGCCCCGACCGACGCCGGTCCGCCATCGGCGCTGTCCGTGATCGATGGCACCGCGGTCATCACGAGCTGGTCCCCCCCCGCGAGCTACGCCGGCCAGCGCGCGTCGGTCACGCTCTTCATCCAGAACGACGGCGCCGCCGACATCCCGACCCTGTCGCTCACCGGCGTCACGGACTTCACGATCGATGCGCTCGCCTCGACCTGCGACGATGGCGTCGCGCTCGCGACCGGCGATCTATGCCAGGCCGTGCTGGCGTTCGCGCCCAGCGGCGCGGGCACCGGCGCGCGCGACGCGGACCTGCGCCTCGCGATCGGTGGCGGCGCGAGCCTGGATTTCCCGCTGCACGGCGTCGCGCTCGGTCCACCGCCGGATCTGCACGCCGATGTCTCGGGCCTCGACCTCGGCGTGCTCGCGCTCGACGACCTCGGCCAGGGCTCGGTCCTGCTCTCGAACACCGGCGCCAGCAACGTCACGCTCGGCGCGATCGCCGCATCCGGCGGCTTCGCCGTCGACGCGAGCGCGTGCCCCGCGATCGTGACACCCGGCGGCGCCTGCACGCTGACGATCCGCTTCAAGGCGACCTCGCTCGGGCTCGCGACCGGCACGCTGACGGTCGCCTCGAGCGCGAACGCGGTCGCGGTCGGGCTGTCGGCGATCGGCATGCGGCGGATCACCGTCACCACCATCGGCTCCGGTAGCGTGACGTCATCACCGAGCGGCATCGCGTGCGGCGCGACCTGCGCCGGGTTGTTCCTCGGCGCGGTCACGCTGACCGCGACCGCGGATCCGGGCGCGACGTTCGCGGGCTGGAGCGGATCGTGCGGCACCGCCGTCACCTGCGCGCTGCCGGCGGGTGGATCGCTGCCGATCACCGCGACGTTCGACGATCTCGCCACCAGCAAGCGCATCGACGTCGTGTTCGCGGGCGCAGGCACGACCGTCGGTCGCGTGCAGATCGTCGACACCACCGCGAACACCAGGGTGACCTGCGACGCCAGCTGCACGTCCTACGTGCCGACCGGCGACGACGTCGTCCTGGTCGGGTACACGCCGTCGACGTTCGCGGGCTGGTCGGGCGCGTGCGTGAGCGCTGCCGGCGAGTGCGCCCTCGGCACGATCGTGAGTGATCGGGTCGCGACCGCGACGTTCGATCGCGACGATCGCGAGGTGGCCGCGTTCTTCCCGACCGTCCCCGCGGAGCTCGTGGCCTACACCCCCGGCGGCGATCTGATCGTCGCCGGCGCAGGCGCGGTCAGCGAGCTGACGCCGGGCGGCGCGGTGGTGTGGTCGACCGTGGTCGCGGCCAGCGGCGCGCGCGATCTCGCGGTCGACGCCGCCGGCAACATCTACTTCCTGGGCGACGCGCTGTACCGGCTGTCGCCGGCCGGCGCGGTGGTCTGGGCGCATCCCGTCGACGGGATCGAGATCGCGGTCGCGCCGATCGGCGACATTGCCGTGAACACCGCCGCCGGGACCGTGGTGCTCGATCCCGCGGGCCAGCCGCGCTGGACGGTGCCGGGCGTCGCGGCCCCGATCACCTTCACCAGCGACGGCGTGCTCGTGGTCGGCGTCGACGATGGCATGGCGAGCGGCTACATCCTCACGCGCTACGACGGCGACGGCGCGCCGCTCGCCGATCTCGGCACCATCGACAACTACCGACACGTGCTCGCGGGCGATCAGGTCGGCGCGGTCGTGGCGCAGAGCTCGGGCTTCAGCCATACGGTGGTCTCGCGCATCACGAGCACCGGCGAGGTGACGATCTCGAACTACGAGACCATCAGCGCGGCAGGCTCGATCGCCGTCTTCATCGCGGTCGACGCGGCCAACGACGTGGTCACCGGCCGGCCGCTGGTCGACGCTCCGCTGGGTGGCCTGCGCCTCCGGGTCTTCTCGCCGACCGGGGCGATCATGTGGACGCACGAGAAGGCCGGCGACCCGCCGCCCAGCGGCCACCTCCTCGACGACGCGGTCGCGCCGACCGGTCTCGCGACCGACGCCTTCGGGCACGTCGCGGTGGTCGGCACCTACGGCTACGCCCAGCCGTGGGTGCAGATCTACGCGATGCCGTGAGGCGGCGGGCTCACTTCGGCGCGTTGTCGTCGGCCTGCGGCCGCGCGAACCGGGCGTAGATCCGGGTCTGGCGCTCGCCGCCCGGCAGCACCGTCACACCCTCGAGGATCATCATCTCGGCCCAGCCGTGCAGGCCGGCCGGCTCCTCGAGCAACCCGGTGTACGCGCCGATCGCCGCGTCGTCGCGCGCGGTGATCGTGATGCGGCACTGGGTCGTGCGGCACTCGAGGCCCGCGATCGTGACCGGCGCCGACGGCAGCGCGCTCAGCCGATCGCGCAGCTCGCGCTCGTGGCCCGACGCCCAGGCGCGGTCGCGGTCCTCGGCCGCGAACGTCTGCTCGAGGGTCGGCCCCGGCGCGGCGTCGTCCGTGGGCGCGGGCGGGGCAGCGGCGGCCGCCTGCTCGTTCGCGTCGGGCACGACGATGACCGGAGCGTGAGACGTCCGGGCACTCGAAGGCCCGGGCGCGGGATCGCTTGCCGATCCAGCCGGGCCCGGTGCCGCGGCGGCGGAGCCGGACGCCACCACCGGCGCCAGCCCGGAATCGCCCCGGGACCGCGTCGCGTACCAGGCGATCCCGGCCGCGAGCAGCACGGCGGACGCGATCAGCGCGTATTTCCCCGTCACCACGCGAGCATAGAGGATCGGAGACCAGTCGCAAACACGCCTTGCCGGGCCTCCGTCGGCGAGGCTAGATTCCCGTCTCCGTGGCCGAGGACGAGACCGAAGCGCCTGTGGCGGAGATGCCGCACGCCGAACCGCCCACGGCCGAGCCGCTGGCTGAACCCGCGGCTACGGCCGAGCCCATCACCCGAGCGGCCGAACCAGTCGCGGCGCCCGCGAAGCGCCCGCCGACCGCGCCGCCCAAGCGTCCGCCGACCGCGCCCGCCGCCATGGCCACCGAGCCCGCGCCACCCGGCCGCGCCCGGATCACCATCGCCAACCGCGCCGACCCCGGCGTGCTGGGCTGGATGGTCCGCATCTACGCCTTCGTCTTCGCGATCGCCGCGGCGCTGATGGTCGTCGTCGTGTTCTTCGCCTACGACATCGTCCAGGCCGATGTCCCCGCGGTCCCCGACTTCCGGAACTACGCGCAGGTCGCGCCGTCGGTCACCCGGGTCTACGCCGCCGACGGCACGCTCATGGGCGAGTTCGCGCGCGAGTGGCGCACCGTCACGCCCTTCGACGAGATCCCCAAGCCGCTGGTCAATGCCGTCCTCGCGATCGAGGACCACGACTTCTGGAACCACGGCGGCATCTACCTGAAGGGCATCGCCCGCGCCGCGTGGACCAACGTGACCGCCGGCGACTTCGCCCAGGGCGGCTCCACGATCACGCAGCAGGTCGCCAAGCAGTTCCTCGGCCCGCAGAAGTCGATCGCCCGCAAGGTCAAGGAGGCGATCCTCGCCCGGCGGATCGAGCGCGAGTACTCCAAGGAGGCGATCCTCTCGATCTACCTCAACCACATCTACTTCGGCTCGGGCGCCTACGGCGTCGCGGCCGCGGCCCAGCGCTACTTCGGCAAGCGCCTCGATCAGCTCACGCTCGCCGAGAGCGCGCTGATCGCCGGCCTGCCCAAGGCGCCGTCGGCGTACTCGCCGATGAGCCACCCCGATCGCGCGATCGCGCGCCGCAACCTGGTGCTCGACGCGATGCTCAAGCAGGGCTGGGCCACCGAGGCCGAGGTCGCCAAGGCCAAGGCCGAGCCCGTCGTCGTGCATCCCTACAAGGACGTCTTCCCCGACGTCATGCCCTACTACGCCGAGCACGTCCGCAGGTACGTCGCCGAGAAGTACAAGCTCGACGGCCTGATGGCGGGCGGCCTGCGCGTCGAGACCGCGGTCGAGCCCACGTTCGACGCCGCGGCCTACGAGAACGTCGACTACGGCACCCACAAGCAGGACAAGCGCCAGGGCTGGCGCGGCCCCGAGTGGTACCTCGATGGCCCCGCGCGCGAGACCTTCGTCGCGCGCCAGAAGGCGCTCTACGGCACCGGCCCGCTCGAGCCGCACCGGCGCTACCTCGCGCTCGTCGACAAGGTCAACTCCGAGGGCGCCGAGGTGCTGGTCGGCGACCGCCGCCTCGCGCTGCCGCTGCGCAACATGCGCTGGGCGGCACCCTGGCAGGCCGGCGATGGCGAGAACGATCGCGAGGTCGGCAGCGCCTCGCGCGTGGTCAAGCCCGGCGATGTCGTCTGGGTGCAGCGCCAGGTGAAGTCGCGCGCGCGGTTCCGCGACTGGGGCCTGCCCGATGGCCACAACCCGTCGTGGCAGTCGCCCGAGGACGAGTCCGAGTGGGACCAGAAGCACGACGACGTCGTCACCCGCAGGGCGCGCTGTTCACCGGCGACCACAAGACCGGCTACGTGCTGGCGATGGTCGGCGGCTACGACTACGGCCGCAGCGAGTTCAACCGCGCGTACCAGGCGTGTCGCCAGCCCGGCTCGACCTACAAGCCGATCTACTACTCGCTCGCGCTCGATCAGGGCTACGGCTACGACACGATGCTCGACGACGTCCCGGTCACCGAGATCGATCCGGTCACCGGCGAGGAGTGGACGCCGACCAACCTGAACGGCACCGTCGACACCGAGGTCACGCTCGAGTACGCGCTGGTCTACTCGAAGAACATCCCGTCGGTGCAGATCTTCTCGCTGGTCGGCGCGCAGAACGTGCTGGCCTGGGCGCGGCAGCTCGGCTTCACGTCGGAGATCATCGCCGACAAGGCGCTCGCGCTCGGCGCGTCGTGCACGTACATGCCGGAGATGACCCGCGCGTTCGCGATCTTCGCGCGCGAGGGCAAGTGGATCGACTGGAAGTACGTCCGCCGCATCCTCGACCGCGAGGGCAACGTCATCGAGGACAACACCGTCTCGTTCGACCCGCAGCTGTCGGCCGCCGATCGCCTCGATCGCCTGGCCGCGACCGCCGGCATCAAGCCGAAGCAGGCGATCCCGCCGCGCACCGCGTACCTCACCGCCAAGCTGCTCGGCACCGTCATCAAGTACGGCTTCTCGAGCACCGTGCGCGCGACCGACATCAAGGCCGGCGGTAAGACCGGCACCTCGAGCGCGACGATGGACCTGCACTTCATCGCGTTCACCTCGCGCCTCATCACCTCGGTGTGGATGGGCGACGACCTGCGCCAGCGCCCGCTCGGCCGCAAGGACGCCGCGTTCATGACCGTCGAGCCGCTGTGGGCCCGCTACATGTACGAGGTCTCGAAGGACTACCCGAGCCTCGACATCCCGTGGCACGTGCCCGATGGCGTGAACCCCAACGATCGCGGCTCGCACACCAAGGGCCGCCGCGGCTCGCAGATGGATCTCATCTACCGCAAGCCCGACCACGGCGACCACGACGCCGACGCGCCCGACGGCACCGGCGACGCGCCGGACGCCAAGCCGCCGGCCTGACGCTCGAGGCGACCGTCCGGACAACCGTCCGTCCGGACACTCATCGGACGAGGCGGACAGCGCCGATCCGAGCAGAACCGCGCGCTTGGCGCGGGCATGCAGGTTGCTGTGGGTCGGGGCATGCGGCTCTCGATCGGTGGACTCACGCTCGCGCTCACGCTCGCCCATGGGCTGACGTTCTCGGCGTGCGGGCGCGACGCGTCCGCGTCCGGCACGACTCGTCCGGCGTCCGCGCGGACGGTGTCGCGGACAGATCGGACACCCGTCCGCGTGCATTCCTGCGGGCTTGGCGCGGGCACGGTCGTTGCTGAACACCTCGCATGATCCGCGATACCTCCGCCCAGGACCGACCGCTCGCGAAGTCCGCGGCGTCCCGCCCGTGGTGGCGCGGCCGGACGGCGATCGCGATCACCGTCGTGGTCGTCGCCGGGCTCTGGTACGTGGCGCGCGGCTGGCTCGGCGCCGAGCGCGCGGTCGATCGCGACCGGATCCGCATCGCGCGGGTCGAGCGCGGCACCCTGGTCCGCGATGTCGTCGCCGATGCGCGCGTGGTCGCCGCCAACAGCCCTACCCTCTACGCGATCGCCGCGGGCGCGGTCGACTTCCACGTCCGCGCCGGCGACACCGTCACCCGCGGCCAGTCGCTCGCGACGATCGCGAGCCCCGAGCTGCAGAGCCGCCTGACCCAGGAGCAGGCCACGCTGGCCGGCCTCGACGCCGGCGTCGAGCGCGCGGGCCTCGATGTGCAGCACGGCAAGGCCAACGCCCGCATGCTGATCGCGCAGGCCGACATCGATCGCCAGGCCGCGGCGCGCGAGCTCGAGATCAACCAGCAGCTCTACGAGAAGGGCGTGATCGCCTCGCTCGAGCTCAAGCGCTCCGAGGACTCGCTCAAGAAGTCGAACATCGCGCTCGACCACGCGCGCACCGAGGCCAGCCTGCAGAGCCAGGAGCTCGCGTTCGATCTCGGCACCCGCACCCAGGCGCTCGATCGCCAGCGCGCGGTCGTGAAGGAGCTCGAGCGCCAGGTCGCCGCGCTCGAGCTGACCTCGCCCGTCGACGGCCAGGTCGGGCAGCTCGTCGTCGCGCAGCGCGCGACCGTCGCCGCCAACGCGCCGATCATCACGGTCGTCGATCTCGGCGCCTTCGAGCTCGAGCTGCGCGTGCCCGACAGCTTCGCCCGCGATCTCGCGATCGGCATGACCGCCGAGATCACCTCGGGCACCGCGCGCTTCGCCGGGCGGGTCCGCTCGGTCTCGCCCGAGGTCGTCGAGGGCACCGTCGCGACCCGGCTCGAGTTCGTCGACCAGCGGCCCGCCGGCCTGCGCCAGAACCAGCGGCTGACCGCGCGCATCCTCATCGAGGAGCGCCCCGACGTGCTCAAGGTCGCGCGCGGCCCCTTCCTCGACGATGGCGGCGGCAACAGCGCGTACTTCGTCGACGGCGATGTCGCCGAGCGGCGCCCCATCAAGACCGGCGCCATCAGCCTCGACGCGGTCGAGATCGTCTCCGGCGCCCACGACGGCGATCAGATCGTCGTGACCGCGACCGACACCTTCGCCGGCGCGCCGCGCGTGCGCCTCGCCAACTGAGAGGTTCCCATGCTCACGATGAAGAACGTCACGAAGGTGTTCCGGACCGAGATGGTCGAGACCCACGCGCTGCGCGAGCTGACGCTCGAGGTGAAGAGCGGGGAGTTCGTCGCGGTCACCGGGCCGTCGGGCTCGGGCAAGACCACCTTCCTCAACATCGCCGGCCTGCTCGACGACTTCACCGGCGGCGAGTACCGCCTCGATGGGGTCGAGGTGCGGCAGCTCGGCGATCGCGCGCGCTCGAAGCTGCGCAACGAGAAGATCGGGTTCGTCTTCCAGAGCTTCAATCTGATCCCGGACCTCAACCTGTTCGACAACGTCGACGTGCCGCTGCGCTACCGCGGGTTCACGCGCGGCGAGCGCCGGCAGCGGATCGAGCGCGCCCTCGAGCGGGTCGGCCTCGCGTCGCGGATCCGGCACTTCCCGGCCGAGCTGTCGGGCGGTCAGCAGCAGCGCGTCGCGATCGCGCGGGCCATCGCCGGCGATCCCAAGCTGCTGCTCGCCGACGAGCCGACCGGCAACCTCGACTCGCAGATGGCGCGCGAGGTGATGCAGCTGCTCGAGGAGCTCAACGCCGGGGGCACGGTCGTCGTGATCGTCACCCACGATCCCGAGATCGCGGCGCGCGCCCAGCGCAACGTCCACATCGTCGACGGCGTCGCGTCCCACCTCGATCGCGGTCCCGCGCTGGTCAGCCCGGCGCTGCGCACCGCCTGATCCTCGGAGCCAACGATGTTCCCCTACTACCTCGACCGCGCGTGGCGCAGCCTCCGCCGCGACGTCGGCCTGACCCTGCTGATGGTCGTCGCGATCGGCGTCGGCGTCGGCGCGAGCATGACCACGCTGACCGTGCTGCACGTGCTGTCGGCGGATCCGATCCCCGAGGCCAGCCACCAGCTCTACGCGGTGCAGCTCGATCCGCGGCCGGCCCTCGGCATGGACCCGGGCGAGGAACCGAGCGATCAGCTGACCCGCACCGACGCCGAGGCGCTCGTGCGCGCGGCCCGCGGCAAGCGCCAGGCGATGATGTCGGGCGGCAGCGCGGCGATCGAGCCGCAGACCGCCGGCCTCGCGCCGTTCCGCGTCGACGCGCGCTGGACCTCCGCCGACTTCTTCCCGATGTTCCGCGTGCCGTTCGTGGCCGGCGGTCCGTGGTCCGCCGCCGACGACGCCGCCAACGCGCGGGTCGTGGTGATCACGCGCGCGCTCGCCGAGAAGCTGTTCGGCCAGATCGACGTCGTCGGTCGGTCGATCCGGGTCGAGACCGGCGATCTGCGGATCGTCGGCGTGCTCGACAGCTGGAGCGTGAACCCGCACTTCTACGATCTGCACCAGGGCACGTACGGCCAGAGCGAGCAGCTGTTCGCGCCGTTCTCGACCTCGCGCGAGCTCAAGTTCGGAGTCGACGGCTCGCTCGACTGCTGGGAGAACGCCGACGATCCGCACGGCCTGGGCGCGCCGTGCGTGTGGGTCCAGTTCTGGGTCGAGCTCGAGGACGCCGCCGCGGCCGACGCGTACCGCGACTTCCTCGTCGGCTACTCCGACGACCAGCGCAAGGCCGGACGGTATCAGCGTCCGCCGAACGTCCGCCTGCGCGACGTCCCCGACTGGCTCGACGTCCAGAAGGTCGTGCCGAGCGACGCGCGGCTGCAGACCTGGGTCGCGCTCGGGTTCCTGTTCGTGTGCCTCATCAACACCGTCGGGCTCCTGCTCACCAAGTTCCTGCGCCATGGCGCCGAGATCGGCGTGCGCCGCGCGGTCGGTGCCTCGAAGCGGTCGATCTTCGCGCAGCTGCTCGTCGAGGCGGGCCTGGTCGGCGTCGCGGGCGGGGCGCTCGGCCTCGGCCTCGCGTATCTCGGGCTGTGGGCGGTGCGCCAGCAGCCCACCGACTACGCCGAGCTCGCGCACCTCGATCTCCCGATGCTGTTCGCCACGATCGCGCTGGCGGTGGTGAGCAGCCTGTGCGCCGGCCTCCTGCCCGCCTGGCGCGGCTGCCAGCTGACCCCGGCGATCCAGCTCAAGTCCCACTGAGGCGAACGAAGTGAGCCGATTCAGTTTCCGGATGAGATCGGGCTGCGCGTCCTCGCGCGGGCCGATCGATCGAAAGCGAACCTGGAAGCGAAAGCTTCACAGGTTCTGAGGCCCCCATGGACTTCCTCCCGATCCTGTCCACGCTGCGACGCCACCGGACCGCGGCGACGCTCGTCGTCCTCGAGATCGCGCTGACCTGCGCGATCGTGTCGAACGCGGTGTTCCTGATCCGCGAGCGGCTGGCCCGCATGGACACGCCGAGCGGCGTCGTCGAGGAGGAGCTGGTCCGCGTGCGGCTGATCGGCATCGGCCAGACCGCCGACGCGGCCGCGCTCACCGCGCAGGACCTGGTCGCGCTGCGCGCGATCCCCGGCGTGAAATCGGTCGCCTCGACCAACCAGGTGCCGTTCGGCAACTCGGGCTGGAACTCGAGCGTCTCGTCGATCCCCGACGACGTGTCGGGATCGACGACCGCCTCGCTCTACATGGGCACCCAGGACCTGCTCGAGACCTGGGGCGTGCGGCTGATCGCCGGCCGCGACTTCACGCCCGAGGAGTACGTGGACGCCGACGCGAAGGACGCGAAGGTCAGCTCGGCGATCGTCACGCGCGCGCTGGCCGAGCGCCTGTTTCCCGGCCAGAGCCCGCTCGGTCGCACGCTCTACCTGGGCAGCGATCCCGAGACCATCGTCGGCGTGATCGACGAACTCGCGCGCCCCAACGACCGCAACGGGCCCGAGAGCGCCGCGTACTCGATGGTGCTGCCCCTCTCGATCTCGTACACCACGGGCGGTACCTACCTGATCCGCGTCGAGCCCGGGCGCGGCGGCGAGGTGCTGGCGGCGGTCGATGCGACCCTCACCAAGGTCGCCGCGAACCGCATCTTCACGCACCTCGAGTCGCTGACGGAGGTCCGGGACAGCTACTTCCGCAAGGATCGCTCGATGGCCTACCTGCTGATCGGCGTCTCGCTCGCGCTCCTGATCATCACCGCGCTCGGCATCGTCGGGCTGGCCAGCTTCTGGGTGCAGCAGCGCACCCGGCAGATCGGCATCCGCCGCGCGCTCGGCGCCAGCCGCGGCGACATCCTGCGCTACTTCCTCCTCGAGAACTTCATCCTCGCGACGATGGGCATCGTGGTCGGCATGGGCCTCGCCTACGCGCTCAACCACTGGCTCATGGATGCGTACGCGGTGCCACGCCTGCCGGCGACGGTGCTGCCGATCGGCGCGGTCGCGCTCTGGCTGCTCGGTCAGCTCGCGGTGCTCGCGCCCGCGCTGCGCGCCGCGCGCATCTCGCCTGCCATCGCCACCCGCAGCGTGTAGCCTGTAGTCCGCCGATGCCGACCGTCCTGGTGATCGACGACAACCCCGCCGTGGCCACGGCGCTGGAGATCCTGTTCTCGCTGCACGACCTGCGGACGCTGCGCGCGGAGACGCCGGCGGCCGGGCTCGCGGTGCTCGATCGCGAGCCGGTCGACCTCGTGATCCAGGACATGAACTTCCGCGCCGACACCACCTCGGGCGAGGACGGCGTGAAGCTGTTCCGCGAGATCCACGCGCGGTTCCCCGATCTGCCGGTGATTCTCTTGACCGCCTGGACCCAGCTCGAGACCGCGGTCGAGCTGGTCAAGGCCGGCGCCGCCGACTACCTGGCCAAGCCGTGGGACGACGACAAGATGTCGATCGCGGTGCACAACCTGCTCGAGCTGTCGGCGACGCGCCAGGAGCTCACGCGGCGCCGCACCGACGAGGATCGCCGTCGCAACGCCCTGGCCGAGCGCTACGATCTGCGCGGCGCGGTGTTCGCCGATCCGGCGATGGAGCGCGTGATCGCGCTCGCCTGCCAGGTCGCGCGCGCCGACGTGCCGGTGCTCATCACCGGCCCCAACGGCGCGGGCAAGGAGAAGATCGCCGAGATCGTGCAGGCCAACTCCGCGGTCAGCGCGGGGCCGTTCGTCACGCTCAACTGCGGCGCGCTGCCCTCGGAGCTGATCGAGGCCGAGCTGTTCGGCGCCGACGCCGGCGCGTACACCGGCACGACCAAGGCGCGCGCCGGCAAGTTCGAGGCGGCCGACGGCGGTACGCTGTTCCTCGACGAGATCGGCAACCTGTCCTTGAACGGACAGATGAAGCTGTTGCGCGTGCTCGAGACCGGGCGGTTCGAGCGGCTCGGCACCAACCGCGAGCAGCACGTCACGGTCCGCGTGATCAGCGCGACGAATGCGGATCTGCGCCAGATGATCCGCGCCGGCTCGTTCCGCGAGGATCTCTACTACCGGCTCAACACGATCGAGCTGCACGTGCCGCCGCTCGCCGAGCGCGTGGGCGACATCGTGCCGCTCGCGCGCCACTTCCTGCCCGAGGGCAAGAAGCTGGCCGCTGACGCGTGCGACGCGCTGAAACGGCATGCGTGGCCAGGCAACGTGCGCGAGCTCAAGAACGCGCTGTCGCGCGCGGCGCTGCTCGCGACGAGCGCGGAGCTGCGCGCGGCTGATCTGGGGTTGCCGAGCGCAGCGCCGCCCACCGACGACGAGCCTGATCGCCGGACGATCGAGGCCGCGCTCGCGCGGGCGCGCGGCGTGATCGCCCAGGCCGCCGCCGAGCTCGGGATGAGCCGGCAGGCGCTGTACCGGCGGATGGAGAAGCTGGGAATCGCGCGCGAATGACCGCGAAGATGGTCCGGCGCAGCTCGCTGCCCTGGCGCCTCGTGCTGGTCGCGTGCGGCCTGATCGCGCTCGCGATCGCCGCCGCGCTCGCGCTCGCGACGCAGCTCGAGGACGTGTGGGTGGCCGGGCTGATCGCGTTCGCGGTGATGGTGCCGATCGCGATCTCGGCGATGTGGCGACCGCTGGGCCCGGTCAACGCGATGTACCGCGCGCTCGCCGGCACCGTGACCAGCTACCGCGACGGTGACTTCGCGTTCAGCCTGGCGTGGCCCAAGAACGACGAGCTCGGCGATCTGGTCGCCGCGCACAACCAGCTCGGCGACACGCTGCGCCGGCAGCGCGAGGCGCTGATCCACCGCGAGCTGCTGCTCGACACGATGGTGCAGAACACGCCGGTCGCGATGGTGCTGTGCGATCCGAGCGGCCACGTGGTCTACGGCAACCTCGCGGCCCGGCACCTGCTGTACGGCGGGCGTCGGCTCGAGGGCGCGCGCCTCGACGCCGTGCTCGACGCCGGCCCCGAGGCGCTGCGCGAGGCCGTGACCCGCGGCGGCGACGGCCTGTTCATCGTCGAGCGCGACGGCGAGGAGGACACCTACTACCTGGCGCGCACCGGGTTCCGCCTGAACGGCCGCGCCCACGAGCTGTTCGTGCTGCGCCAGCTCACCGCCGAGCTCCACCGCCAGGAGGTGCGGACCTGGAAGAAGGTCATCCGCGTGATCAGCCACGAGCTCAACAACTCGCTCGCGCCGGTCGCGTCGCTCGCCCACTCCGGGCGCGAGCTCGCGCGGCGCGGGCAGCTCGAGCAGCTCGACAAGGTGTTCACGACGATCTCCGAGCGCGCGCGCCACCTCGAGCAGTTCATCCTCGGCTATGCGCGGTTCGCCAAGCTGCCCGCGCCGCGGCCGGAGCCGGTCACGTGGCCCGAGCTGATCGAGAAGCTGCGCAGCCAGGTCGCGTTCCGGCTCGAGGGCGCGCTGCCCGAGGCGCCGGCGCGGTTCGACCCGGCGCAGCTCGAGCAGGTGCTGATCAACCTCGTGCGCAACGCCCACGAGGCCGGCTCGCCGCCCGACGACGTCTGCCTGCAGGTGCGGCGGCAGCCGAGCGCGGTCGCGATCGAGGTCAGCGATCGCGGCAGCGGCATGACCGAGGTCGTGCTCTCCAACGCGCTCGTGCCGTTCTACTCGACCAAGCGCGGCGGCACCGGCCTCGGCCTCGCGCTCGTCCGCGAGATCGCCGAGGCGCACGGCGGGCGCGTCGCGCTGGCCAATCGCGCCGAGGGCGGGCTGAGCGTGACGATCACGCTGCCGCAGTAGCGGCGCGGGGGATGGGCGGGCCCGCGCGACCGGCGCGACCGATCAACGCCGGACGTAACCGCGCGTTCGAGCCCGGGCGCGCCCGTCCGGCGCGATCGGGCCGGGGCGCGCATGCGACACACGAGGTTCAGGGTCGTGCGTGCGGCGCGATCGGGCCGGGGCGCGCGCCCGGCGCGATCGGCCCGTAGCGACGCCAGCCGGTGGTGAGGTACCAGGTCGTCGGCATCACGACCGGCACGAACTCCAGATGCGCGCGCCGCGGATCGCCCGCCCAGCCGTCGAACGCGCGCGCCGAGGCGAACGGATCGAAGGCGAGATGGCGGGCGGTGATGTCCTCGCGATGGCGGCGCCAGTTGTTCAGGACGTAGGCCAGCGCGTTCCGGGTCTCGCGCAGCGTGGCCAGCGGGCGCGGGTGATAGCGATCCGCGAAGACGCCGCCGCGGCGGCGGGTCGTGACGTTGAACCGCCGGGCGCACGCGATCTGGAAGCCCTGCATGCCGCGCGCGAGCGCCATGCGCGTGTCCGCCTCGACGATCAGGTGGACGTGATTGCCCTGCACCGAGACGTGGCAGATGCGGAAGTCGCTGCGGCGACAGGTGACCGCGAGCCCGTGCCGGACCGCGAGCCAGCCCGCGCGGCGGCGCAGCTTGAGGCCGGGACGCGCGCGGATCGTGACGTGCAGCGGATGGCGCGCGTCGATCGCCGGACGCGCCTTGTGCTTCTCGCTCGACCGCGGCCCTCGCGGCGGCCGCCCCGCCCCCGGACGCTTCCCACCGCGGGTGCGCCATGGCAGCTCGGTCTGGATCGGCGCCGACATATGATTTCGCCGTTGTACAATTTGACGTCCATGAGAGCAACGGACATCGGCCATCGGAGAGGTGGGCAGAGGTTGCTTTCGGGTCTGGAACGCGCTCGGATCCCTACGCTGGGCGAATCTCGCGCATGTACGCGCTCTCCATCGCCTCGAAGCTCGATCGCAAGCGCTCGCTCAAGAGCAGCGCCCGTACCGTCAGGCAACCGGACAGGCCGCGCTCGCTCCAGCGCTGGCCCGAACGCTTGAACCGCGCGGTGACGACGGACTTGCAAGCACCCTCGGTCACGCCGCTGCCGATCGGGAACCAGCGGGCCCTCGCCGTCGCGTACCGAATGCGCCGGCGATTCCGGACGAGGTAGCCGATGTGCCCGCCAGCTCGGTGCAGCGCTCGCTCGGGATGTGCTTGCGGGCCCGCCCGCGGAGGCTCGCGGGCAGCGGGTCCGCGTCGCGGCCGCTCGGATCTGGAACGCGCTCGGACCCCGGCGGGGCGGCACCGATTCCGGGTCGGCGCCGGTCCCTCGCTCCGCGGCTGCAGCCCCACGCTCGCCGCCGGCGCGGCAGTGCGCGCTCCGCTACAGCTCGACGACGACGCCGCTGGTGACGACGCCGCGGCCGGCGGGGCGCTGCGCGATCTCGGTGAGCCCGGCGCACAGGGCGGCGCGCGATGCCTCGGTGGCCTCCACGCGATCGACCAGGATCAGCGCGCCGCCGGCGACCACCACGCGCGCCCAGTCGGCGAGCGCGGGCGCGGAGCCATCGTCCTCGACCGCGCCGACGCCGACGACGGCGGCGAGCGAACGATCGGCGAACGGCAGCGCACCGACCGAGGCCTGGACGCCGGCGAGCTTGCCCTTGCGCAGGAGCCGGCGCAGGCCGCGACCGTCGGGCGCGATCGCGACGACGGTGTGGCGCTGCTCGGCGAGCGCACGCGCGAGCCGCAGATCGCCGACGACCGCGATGCGCGCGCCCGCGGCGAGATCAGCGGCGGCGAGCGCCGCCGCGGTGGCAGCGACCGTCGATGCGAGGAACAGCCCGTCGAACACGGGCGCACCATACCACTCGCCGAGCCAGCCCCGGGTCCGCCGCGGTCAGGGACCTCGGCGCGGCGATCCTCCCGAGCGGCGCGGCCTCACCACTTGCTGGGCCGGACGTAGTCGCGCATGTACTCGCAGCGCGGCGACTCGACCTGGGGCGTGATGTAGCTGATGTTCGCCATCTCCTCGAGGAGGAACCGGAAGTTGGCGTAGGTGACGACGAAGAAGTCCATCTCGCGACCCTTGATGTTGCCGCCGGTGTCGTCGCCGCGGACGCAGCCGTCATGGATCGAGCCGTCGGGCAGGACCATGCCGTCGAACTCGGGCACGTACAGCGGCTCGCCGATCGGCACGACCCGCGGATCGACCGCCGCCGACTTGAACGGGATCAGGGGCCGATGCTGCGCGCCGCGGCCGTACGGGTTGATCGTCGTGTCGGCCTCCTCGAAGCACGTGCCGTAGCCGTAGTTGCAGCGGCCGGTGTAGTTGAGGACGCGCCCGTCGGTGAGCAACCCCGTGCCCTCCATGCGCAGCGACCACGCGAACTTCTCGGGGTAGGAGCCGAGGTAGTAGCCCTCGGGCGTGTAGAGATCGATCTCGTCGGGGTTCTTGAAGCCGATCTCCGCCGGCTCGTCGTAATCGCGCTCGAGGGCGAGGTGGTAGAAGTGCAGCGCGAAGCCCTCGGTCGCCGACAGCGGGTAGCCGCAGCACAGCTTGTTCTTGCCGCGCTCGAGCGCGCGCGGCTGGATCATCACGTCCTCGCGGCCGAGCTTGCTGTCGTCGGCGCGCGCGCGCGGCGCAGCGCCGGGCGCGGCGACCAGAGCGATCACGATCGAGACGATCAGGGCGAATCGCACCCACCGATGGTAGCGCGTACTATCCCGCGATGGCCACGTACGTGATCGCCCTCGCCGAGGCCGCGCGGCCGGACGCGCGCGCCGGCGCCAAGGCCGCCAACCTGGCCCGGCTGATCGACGCCGGGCTGCCGGTCCCCGAGGGCTTCGTCCTGGGCCACGACGCGTTCACCGCGATCGTCGGCGACCTGGGCGAGATCGGGCTCGACGACATCGGCCACCGATTCGCCGAGGCCGAGACCCGCGCGCTCGCCGCCGCGCTGCCACCCGAGCTCGAGGCCGCGGTCCGCGATCGCGCCGCCGGGCTCGGGCGGCTCGCGGTGCGCTCGTCGATGGGCCTCGAGGACGGCGGCGCAGGCGCAGGCGCGGGCGTGTTCGTCTCGGCGGTCGACGTCGCGCCTGCGGCGGTCTGGGACGCGATCCGCGCGGTCTGGGTCGGCGCGTTCTCGCCGCTGGTCGCGGCCTACGCGCGCCACCGCGGCGCCGGCATCGATGGCGTGGGCGTGATCGTGCAGCGGTTCACCCCGGGGCGGCGCGTGACCGTGTACACGCGCGCGCCCGGCTCCCCCGACGACGATCGCGTGTGGATCGAGCGCGCCGGCAGCGATCGCGTGATCGCCGCGCGCGCGGATCGCGATCCAGTGGTCGCGCTCGCGATCGCCGCCGAGCGCGCGATCGGCGCGAGCCGCGGCGCCGACGTCGAGCTGATCGAGGGCCCGTCCGCGCTCGCGATCGTCCAGGCGCGGCCCGTGATCCATCCCGCGCCGCGCGCGCCGCGCCGCCCGGCCCCGCTCGCGCTGTTCGGGTTCACGCGCGCCACGCCCGCGATGACCTGGCGCTGGGACGCCGCGCACAACCCCGCGCCGCTGTCGCCGGCGCAGGCCGGGCTGGTCGCGCGCGTCGACGCCGTAGGGGCCGCCACCGCGCCGCTGCAGGTGGTCGCGGGCTATCTCTACTATGGCGAAGCGGCGGCAGCGACGGTCGCCCCCGCAACGACCGCCTCGGAGTTGATCGCGCGCGTCGAGGATGGCCTGGCGCGCGCCGGGTCGGCGCTGATCGCGGGCGCGAGCCTCCCCGAGGCGATCGATCAGTACGTGGCCTGGTACCGGATCTGGGCGCGCGACGCGAGCGCCGTGCTGAGCGCGACCCGCCGCGCGCTGCTCGCGGCGCTGCACGACGAGCCCGATCCCCACCGCGCGTTCGCCGCGCTCGCCGCGCAGGGCACCGCGCCGGTCGACAACCTGACCGGCGCGCTCGCGGCCGCCAGCGATGTGTCCGGCGATCGGACGTCCGCAGCCGCCGCGCTCGGCGACTGGGCGCCGGCCTGGGACGTCGCGGTACCAACCCTCGCCGAGCGTCCGGCCTGGCTGCACGCCGCGCTCGCCTCGCGCGCCGCCCGCCCGCGCGCGCACGCACCTCGCCCCTCGACCGATCCGCGCGCCGATCTCGCCGCCGCGATCCTCGCGCTCGCCGAGCGCGACGATCTCGCCTTCGCCGCCGCGCAGGCCCACGTTCGCCGCGCGCTGCTCGTCGCCGCCGCGCAGCTCGGCGTCGATCCCGACGACATCGCCTGGCTGCCGCTCGACGAGCTCGCGTCCGCCCACGCCGCCCACGCGATCGATCCGATCAGCGCCCGCAGCCGCGCCGCCGGCGCCCGCGCGGCCGCGCGCCGGGCCCAGACCTGGGACATGCCGCTCGCGGTCCGCGACGGCGCGGTCGTCGATCCGCCGATCAGCGACGGCCGCCTGCGCGGCATCGGAGCCGGCCCGCGCGTCGTCGGGCCGGTCGCGCTCGTCGATGATCTCGGCGCGCTCGGCGACCTACCGCCGGGGTCGATCATCGTCGTGCCCGCGGTGACGCCCGCGCTCGCGCTGTTCGCGCAGGGCGCGATCGCGCTGGTGGCCGAGCACGGCGGCGCGCTCGATCACGGCGCGGCGCTCGCGCGCGAGCTCGGCATCCCGTACGTGGCCGGCGTCCGCGGCGCGCTGACCGCGCTGCGCACCGGCGATCTCGTGGTCGTCGATGGTGACGCGGGCACGGTCCAGGCCCTCACGCCTGGCTGACGCGCGCCGGCGGGCGCGTCACTCGTCGTCGTCGTCGTCCGGATGATCGTCGTCGGGGCCGGTGTCATCGGGCCCGTCGTTGTCTTCCGGGAGCGGGCCGGTCTGCTTGTTGACCAGCTCGCGCAGATCCTTGCCGACCTTGAAGAACGGCAGGCGCTTGGGCGCGACGTGGACCGGCTCGCCGGTCCGCGGGTTGCGACCCTCGTAGGACTTGTAGTCCCGGACGGTGAAGCTCCCCAATCCGCGGATCTCGATGCCCTCGCCGCGCACCAGCGCAGCGACCATCGAATCGAACACGCAGTTGACGATCGCCTCCGCCTTACCCGCGGGAAGCTTCAGGTTTTCTGCGATTCTCTCGATGAGCTCGGACTTGGTCACGGCGTGCAACTCCGCGTAACGTGATTCCACGGTACCCGGAGTCCGCCGCCAACCGCAAGTCTAACGCCTTGGAATTGCAAGGACTCGATCGTCAGCCACCGCTGCTCACCACCGGCAACGGACGCTCGGCGTCCTTGCTAAATGCTCGGTATCCCTCGGGAAAGCCGTATGATTCGCAGCGGTGCCGGGCGTAGAAATCGACGAGATCTCGCCACCCGATCACGCCGTTCTCGAGCGATGAGCGAATCGTCTGTGACATCGACAAGTTGCAGATATCGACCCCGACCGGCAGCCGGGGCTGATGGCCCTGGGCGAGGCGGGTCTCGATTCCGACGGCGGTCGGCGACACCCGGCTCACGTAGGAGCTCTCCAGCGGATTGAGGGCGACGGTCTCGACCCGCTCGACCGCGAGCACGAGGCCATCGCGGTACGCGCACTCGACCCGCTTCTCCGCGCTCTCGTGCCCGACCACCATCGCGTTGAACGGTCGCACCCGGCGCTGCGCGCAGAGCGAGTTGCCGTAGCTCGGCTTGGTGACGATCGAGTACGCGAGATCGACCTCGCCCGGATTCTCGATCACGAGCACGAGATCGTCCTTCTCGACCAGCACCGACAGGCGCAGGCCTGCGACCTCGATCGGCGCGTCGCCGGGCGAGAGCGGGTGGCGCGATTCATCGAGTCGGCTCACGAGCCGTCGCCCCATCTCATCGATGCTCGGCGTCTTCACGCCTGCAACCTCGGCGTCGTGCGCGAGATAACTCTGATACACGCGCGGCGTCGCGTCGGCGCTCGCGAGCACGTCGCTCGCGCCCGCGCGATCCACGTGCGGCGCGGCTGGCTTCGGCGGCATCGAGACGCCGCCGCAGAAGCGCAGCGTGCCGAGCGCGATGGCGAGCACCGCCGCGCCGGCGATGGTGACGTACTGGAAGGTGCGATCGTCGCGCAGATCGATGGGCATCATGAGCGCAGGTAGCTCCGCTAGGCACACACATGTGGGCGTGCGCGCAGCCCCTCCGCACGACGACAATACAACGTTGATGCGGCGTGAGGGCAGCGGGAGTGCTCCCGGTGAGGCGGAGTGATCGCCGCCGCATCGAAAGAATTGACGTGGCGATCGCGACGGTGCCTAAATCATCCCGGATGCTGGTGCGCACTCGCTCGAAGCTGCTGACGTGCGCGCTCGCGCTGGGTCTCGCCGCCGGGCCGCTCGCCCAGCGCGCCGCCCGCGCCGATAGCGTCGCGTCGCTCACCGACACGCTGTCGTCGAGCTCGAGCGAGAAGGAGCGCATCAGCGCGGTCACCGCGCTCGCCCGCCTCGGCGACAAGCGCGCGCTGCGTCCGCTCGTGTCCGCGCTCCACGATCCGAGCGCGATGGTCCGCGCGATCGCCGCCGCGGGCCTCGGCAAGCTCGGCCACCGCGCGTCGTTGCCGGCGCTGCGCGACGCGGTCGGCGACGCCGATGCCCTCGTCGCGAAGCGCGCCCGCGAGGCGATCACCCGCGTCTGCCAGGCCAACAACCTGCCCGACGAGACGGCCGCGCCCGCCGCGACCACCGCCGATCCCGCGCCGCCCACCACCGGCAAGCCCGGCTTCGGTCGCTCGCCGCGCGCGCTCGCCGCGCACCCCGATGTCTACGTCGTCCTCAAGACGACCAAGGACGACTCGCCCGGCACCGGCGCGGGCAAGGACGCGAAGACCCGCAAGGAGAACGCGGCGATCATCCGCGACTCCTTGAACGGCAGCCTGCGCACGCAGGTCTCGGTGACCAACGTCGCCGAGGACGCGAAGCGCTACGGCCTCGATCCGTGCCAGGTCGATCTCTCGATCGTGAAGCTCGAGCAACGCCAGAGCGGCGACTACATCGAGATCCAGGCCGACCTGCGGCTCGCGATCTCCGACAACGAAGGTCGGATGAAGTCGTTCCTGACCAACGGCGCCAAGGTCCAGGTCCCGCGCCGCACGTTCGATCCGCGCTACCTGCCACAGCTGCGGCGCGAGGCGCTGGAGAACGCGGTCAAGGGCATCGTCGACGATCTGCTCGTCCACCTGCGCCGCACCGCGCACAGCTGAGCGCGCGCTACCGCGTCGCGGAATCCGTGACGTCGTCGGCCGCGCCTTCGGCGAGCCGCGAGCCAGCGACCGCCGCGACCGCGGCCCCCAGCACCAGCGCGATCGTCACCAGCATCCCGACGACCGCGACCGTGCTCGCGCGCCGCGGCGATGGAGGCGACGCGGTCAGCTCGATCGCGTGCGCGGTGGCGACCGCGACGACGACCGCGGACTGCGCGTCACCATCGCAGACCGGACAGCCGCGCTCGGCGGGGTAGACCGCGGTGCAGACGCGGCAGATCGAATAGGCCCGGGTCACCATCCTCTCGATCCAACGCGCGAGCGCGGCGATCGATTTCGCGTCGCGCCGGGGTGGTAGCGTCGTGGCGATGCCCGAGTCGCCGTCGGAGGTGGTGCTGCGGACCCGCGGCTCCCTGGCGCTGTTTCCCGACGCCGCGGTCGCGCATCAGGTCGTGCTGCGCGACCGCGTGGCGGCCGAACCCGCGCTGCAGGTCCTGGTCTTGCTGCGCGATGTCCGCGACCCGACCGCGGCCGCCGAGGATCGCCTGCAGTGGCTGGACCGCGCGCACGCGCGCGTCACCGCGGCTCCCGCGCATGTGTGGTTCGACGTCTGGCTCGCGCTGGCCCGGCACGATGCCGCGCTCGACCGCGCACGCGCCGGGCAGACCCTGCGCGAAGCCATCACCGCGATGCTCGCGCCGCCCGATCGCGCGATGATCGATCGCCACACCCGCCTGCGCGATGGGCTGTACCGCGCGGTCCAGGCGCTGCGCGGATCGATCCTGGCCCTGACGCTGGGCCTCGAGGGCGCCGGCGTCGACGGCATCGACCCGATCGTCGCGACCGCCCTCGGCGATCGCACGCTCGATGATCGCGGCCGGAGCGCGCCGCTCGCCAGCCTGGCGATCGGCCTGCGCGATCTCGGCGTCGATCCCGCGCCGCTGCTCGCGCTGGTGCCGGCCCTGCTCGGCTCGTCGGAGCTCACCGCCATCCGCCGCGCCGAGGACGCGCGCATGCTCGGCGCGATCGCGATCGCCGCGGGCTGCGGCGCGATCGCCGAGGCCATCGGCGTGGTCGACGCGAAGGTGACCGCCGCGCTCGCGAAGTCGCAGCGGACCTTCGCGACGCGCGGCGCAGATCGCGCGATCGACAGGGCATGTGAGGCCGCGCGCGCGCCGTTTCGCCGCGAGCGGGCGGCCCGCTACCTCGCGGAGGCGGTGTGGGAGTTCGATCGCGCGCCGATCGACGCGTGGCCTGCCTGAGGCAACGAAGTTGCCGGCGCAGGTTCCGGACGAGATCGGGCTGCGCGTCCTCGCGCGGGCCGATCGATCGCTACTGCACGCCCGACGTTCGGGGCCCGAGGTGGCGCCGGAAGGTCGCGGCCGCGTCGGCCCACGGGCCGGGCTTCCCGGCGGCGATGCGCTCGGCGAGCGCCAGCCCCTTGCGGAAGGCCTCGCGCGCGCCCGCATTGCCGAGCGCATCGAGGCCCGTGCCCGCGGTGAGGTACGCCGTCGTCGCCTTGCCCAGCGCGTCGGGGTCGGTCGCAGCCTGCGCCGCGAGCTGATCGGCGAGCTGGACCATCGTCCGCAAGGCATCCGCCGCGCCGGCATCGCGCTGCGCGCCGAGCACCGCGGCGCGCGCCGTCCAGGCGTCGAGTCGCTCGCTCGCGAGCTCGGCGTTGGTCGGATCCGCGGCCGCGAGGCGATCGTACCCGTCGACCGCCACCGCCGACGCCGCGCTCGCCGCGCCGAGCTCGTGATGCGCGGTCAGCGCCATCGCGAGGACCAGCTGGCTCCCGGCGTGGAGCCGCACCCAGTCGACGTTGTCGTGCTGATCGCGGATCAGCGACGCGAAGATCGCGACCGCGGCGCGCGCCTCCGCGATCGCGTCCACGACCTCGTGTCGATCGAGCTGGATCTGCCCGAGGTTGAGGTGATGGACCGCGACCTCGCGCTGCCAGGTGCCGTTGCCGGGCGCGGTCGCCGCGACCTGCTCGTCCATCGCGAGCGCGGCGCGCTCCTCGGCGGTCGCCGCGTCGAGGTCGCCGTGGGCGGCGAGGATCTGGCTGACGTCCATGTGCGACGCGGCGACATCCTGCCGCCAGTAGATGCTCGCCGGATCACGCGCGGTGAGGAGCTCGCGCCGGGCGAGCGCGGCGCGCGCCGCGGCGAGGCCGCCAGCGTGGTCGCCCTGCTCGGCGAGCACGCGGCCGTAGCGGCTCTGCACGTGGGCGAGATCCTCGAGCCACAGCGAGTTGCTCGGATCGCGCAGCGCGAGCTGCTCGCCGATCGCGACGGCGGTGCGGAACTCGGTCAGCGCCGCGGCCGGGTCGCCCTGGGCGTAGAGCGCCTTGCCCAGCTGCGTCCGCGTGAGCAGCAGGCGGTACTGGCGAGTCGCGTCGGCGCCGTCGGCCGCGACCAGCGCCGCGGCGCGCTCGACCGCCGCCCGATCCGACGCGATCGCGCCCGCGGTGTCGCCATTGGTGAGCTGGTGGGTCCCGAGGTTCTGATACGCGAGCACGAGCCGGCCGCGGTTCTCGTCGGAGGGCTCCGCCGCGACGAGCGCCTCACCGACCCGGACCGCCTCGCGCTCGTCGGCGATCGCGGCCACGAGATCGCCTTGCGCGACGTGCGCCATCCCGATCGCGTGCTGCAGCGTGACCTGCACGCGGAGCAGGCCCGGCGCCGCCTGCCGCGCGACCGCGCGCCCCACCTGATCGCGCGCCGCCTCCAGCTCGGCGAGCCCGGCGGCGTGGTCGCCGAGATCCTGGACCTCCGACGCGGCGTTGTAGCGCAGCTCGGCGAGATCGATCTGCAGGTCGGTGCGCGCGGGTTCGGCGGCCGCGAGCGGCGCGACGATCGCGATGGCCTCGCGATACAGCGCGAGCGCGCCGCGCGCATCGCCGCGGGCGGCGACCACCTTGCCCAGGTTGCGCAGCGCGAGCGCGCGCCGGTGCTGCCCCTCGGGCGTGCCGTCGTCGGGGCGCGCCGCGTAGTACGCGCGCGCCTTGGTCGCCACCGCGTCGAGCAGGTCGAGCTTGCCGACCGCATCGAGCCGCTGGCGCAGATCGCCGAGCATGAAGTCCATCAGCTCTTCGGCATCCGCGCGGCTCCGCACCGCCACGCGCCGCTCGTCGTCGGCGCGCGCCTCCTCCGCCACGATCCGCCGCACGCTCAGCGCGCCGATCACCGCGAGCGCGGCGATCGCGATCGCGCCCACCGCGACTGCGCCGCGGTGTCGCCGCACCCAGCGCCGCACCAGCTCGCCCGCCGAATAGCGGTGCGCGCCGACCAGCTGCCCGGCCGCGAACCGCCGCAGATCGCTCGCCAGTGCGCCCGCGTCGCGATAGCGCTCGCCTGGATCGCGCGCCATCGCGCGCGCGACGATCGCCACCAGATCCGCCGGTAGCCCCGGCTCGCGCGATGGCAGCGGCGCGGGCGGCTCGCGCTGCACCGCCTCGAGCACCTCCCGCGAGGACTTGCCCTGATACGGCGGCGCCCCGGTCAGCACGTGATACGCGAGCGCCCCGATCGCGTACACATCGGCGCGCGCGTCGACCGCGTCGCCCGCGGCCTGCTCCGGCGCCATGTACGCCGGCGTCCCCAGCACGTCGCCCGCCGCGGTCATCGCGGCGTCGCGATCGCCACCATCGCCATCGCCCTCGCGCGGCTCGACCTCGCCGAGGATCTTCGCCAGGCCCCAGTCGATCACGACCGTCTCGCCGAACGCCCCGACCAGCACGTTGTGCGGCTTCAGATCGCGATGCACGATCCGCTGCTCGTGCGCGTACGCCAGCGCGTCCGCCACCGCCTGCACGTGCGGCACCAGCGCCAGCCGCGCCGCGCTCGTCGCCGCCGCCGCGATCACCTGATCCAGCGATCGCCCCGGCACCAGCTGCATCGCGTAGTACGGCTCGCCGCCCCGCCACGTGCCCGCATCGAGCAGGCTCACGATCGCCGGGTGCTGCAGCCGCGCCGTCAGCCGCGTCTCGCGCGCGAACCGCGCCCGCAGCCCCGCCCGCAGCAGCACCTTGATCGCCACCGGTCGCCCCAGCTCCCGATCGTACGCCGCCAGGATCTTCCCCATCCCGCCGCGCGCGATCTCGACATCGTCGACGTACCGCTCGGCGCCGCGCATCGCATCGCCCGCCACCAGCCCGCTCGCCGGCGCCGCGCTGATCGCCGCCACCCCGCGCAGGAACGTATCGATCGTCGTCTCGCTGCTCGGCGCCGCGGTCGTCACCGCGGGGTCGTCGTCGCGCGAGTCCATTGCTCGCAGTCTAGAGCATCCGCGAACGCCCGCCGCTGGCAACCCGCGTGCCGTCGGTCACGGCGGGCAGGCACCATCCGACGCGACCCAGGCCTGGAACGCCGCGACGAACACGTCGTGGGTGAGCGGCGGCAGCGTGCGCGTGCCGCCCGGGCTCCAGCCCCACAGCACCAGCGGATCGTGGCTGACGTGCTCGAGGAGATCGGCGAGCGAGCGCTTGTTGTTCTGCGCCGGATCCTTGAGCTGCTCGCACAGCGCGTGGACCGACTTGCCCTGGAACACCATCGGCGTGTCGCGCGGCGGCAGGCCCCAGTGCGGCGCGCCCGGCGGCCCGATGATGATGCCGAGCGCCTCGGAGTTGCGCTCCTGGTGGCACGTGCGGCACGGCAGCCCGGCCGCGACGCTGCGCCGCGAGATGTTCATCGCGTGCGGCCGGCCGGCGTCGGTCTGCAGCGGCGCATCGCCGGCGGGGTGGCAGTTCTGGCAGCGCGGCGACTGCAACACGTGCGCGACCTCGACGAAGCCGCGCTGGCCCGCCGCGATCACGTCGGCCGACAGCGTCGGCGGCGGCGGTGGCGCTGGCGGCGGTGGTGGCTTGACGCCGGCGGGCTTCGCCGGCCCGGCGCCGGGCGCGGCGATCGCCGTCACGCTCGCGGCCACGCTCGCCGCGGCGAGCAGGATCATCCCGACATGCATCGCGCGCCTCATCGCTTGCCTCCCGCGGCCCACGCCTGCTGCAAGGGCATCCGTCGCAGCCGCACGCCGGTCGCCGCGAACACCGCGTTCGCCACCGCCGCCCCGATCGGTGGCAGCCCCGGCTCGCCGATGCCCGACGGATCCGCCGCGCTCTGCAGGATCTCGACCTCGATCGCCGGCGCGTCCATCATCCGCAGCGGCTGGAAGCTGTCGAAGTTGCGCTGCTGGATCACGCCATCGACGACGGTGATCTCCTGCTGCAGCGCCGCCGACAGCCCGAAGATCACCGCGCCCTCGATCTGCGCGCGCACCACATCCGGGTTGACCGCGATGCCGCAGTCGACCGCGCAGTAGACCTTCCGCACCTTGATCTTGCCGTCGACGATCTCGACCTCGGCGACCTCGGCGACCTCGCTCTCGAACGCCTCGTGGCGCGCGATGCCGCGGCCCACGCCCGCCGGCAGCGGCTGGCCCCAGTGGCTGCGCGTCGCCACCGCCTCGAGCACGCGCCGCGCGCGCGACCCGATCGGCAGCAGGTCGCGCCGGAACTCGAACGGATCTTTCTTCGCCGCGTGCGCCAGCTCGTCGATGAAGCTCTCGGCGACGAAGCCGTTGAACGAGTGCCCGACCGAGCGCCAGAACGCCACCGGGATCGCGGTCTCGACCGGGGTGAACTCGACCCGCACGTTGGGGATCTCGTAGGGCAGCTCCTTCAGGCCCTCGGTCGCGAACAGATCGCCGATCGTGTTCGAGCTGAACATCGCGAGCGCCGAGTTGATCATCACGCCGCCGAGCGAGTGCGGCATCCAGCCCGGCATCACCGCGCGGAAGTTGGTGCCCTGCCCGACCGCCAGCGACTGCGCCAGCGAGTGGCTCGCGAACGCGACCGGGTGACCGCTGGCGTCGAGGCCGCCGCGCACCACCGAGGTCGACATCGGCCGGTAGAAGCCCTGCTGCATGTCGCTGGCGCGCGACCAGATCAGCTGCACCGGGCGGCCGATCTTCTTCGCGATCACCGCGCACTCGGCGGCGACATCGGGCACGCCGCGCCGGCCGAAGCCGCCACCGCTGTAGGTCGTGTGGACCAGCACGTCCTCGCGATCCACACCGATCGTCTCGGCGATGAACTGCTGGACGTTGGTCGGGATCTGGCACGGCGCCCAGACCTCGACCTTCTTGCCCTGCACGTGGACCGTGCAGTTCTGCGGCTCGAGCGGCGCGTGCGCCAGGTACGGCGCCTCGTAGGTCGCCTCGAGCGTGATCGCCGCGTGCTTGATCGCCTTGTCGACGTTGCCGCTGTCGCGCGCCCGCGATCCCGCGTCGCGATGATTCGCCATCGCGATCCGCAGCGCCTCGGTGTCGAGGCCCTTGGCCACGCCGGGGCCCCACGTGATCGTCAGATCGCGCGCGGCCGCCTGCGCCTGCCAGTACTTGTCCGCGACGACAACCACGCCGAACGGCAGCGTCAGGACATCGATCACGCCGGGCTTCGACCGCGCCTTGCCGGCATCCACCGACACCACGTGCGCGCCGAGCGCCGGCGGGTGCACGACCAGCGCGCGCACCATGTTCGGGATCGTCACGTCGATGCCGAACACCGTCGAGCCATCGACCTTGCCGCGGATGTCCACGCGCTGGCGGCGCTTGCCGATCAGCGTGAACTCGCTCGGCGACTTGAGCCGCGGGTGCCTGGGCACATCGTGGTGCGCCGCCGCCTTGGTCAGCTCGCCGTACCCGACGCGCTTGTCGCCGTGGATGACGTGACCGTTCTTCGCCACGCAGTCCGCGGGCTTCACGCCCCATGTGGTCGCTGCCGCCGCGATCAGCATCTCGCGCGCCGCCGCCGCGGCCGTGCGCAGCGGGCCGAACGCCTCCTTGGTCGAGGTCGAGCCGCCGGTCTGGTGCATGAAGAAGCTCGTCCGGTACTCCGGGAACGAGTCGGCGAAGTAGTAGTCGATCTGCTCGACCGGGACCTCGAGCTCCTCGGCGACCAGCGTCGTGTATCCGGTCGCCACGCCCTGCCCGATCTCCGCCTTGTTGATCGCGAGCGCGATCCGGCCGCTGGGCATCACGGTCACGTACATGTTGGGCGCGAGCTCGCCCTTCGCGTCCGCGCGCTGGATCATCGCCTGGCGCGCACTACCGCAGCCCGGGATGATCCCGAGCGACAGTGCCCCGCCGCCGAGGATCGCCGCGCGCAGCAGATCGCGCCGCGACAGCCCGGTCGACTCGTCGACCTCGCTCATGGCGTGCCTCCGCGCATCACCGCCGCGGCGCGCCGCACCGCCTTGCGGATCCGCGGGTAGGTCCCGCAGCGGCACAGGTTCGCGGACAGCACCGCGTCGATGTCGTCGTCGGTCGGATCCGGCGTCTGCGCGAGCAGCGCGACCGCGCTCATGATCTGCCCCGACTGGCAGTAACCGCACTGCGGCACGTTCTCGTCGATCCAGGCCTGCTGCAGCGGGTGCAGCACGCCGTTCTGGGCGAGGCCCTCGATCGTCGTGATCGCCTGATCGCCGATGTCGCCGGTCGCGGTCACGCACGAGCGCCGCGGCTCGCCGTCGACGTGCACCGTGCACGCGCCGCACAGCGCCGCGCCACAGCCGAACTTGGTGCCGGTCAGCCCGACCTCCTCGCGCAGCACCCAGAGCAGCGGGGTCTCGGCGGGCACCGCGACCTCGACTGCCTTGCCGTTGACGTTGAGCTTCATCGGTGTCCCCCGAACGGAGAGTGGAGCGGCAGCTTCAGCATCGCGCCGAGCTGGATCACGTGATCGTCCGTGTCGCTGTTGAAGTAGGCGTAGCGCGCGAAGACCGAGAACACGCCGACCGACACGAACACCCGCGCGGTGCCGCCGATCTCGGTGTCGCCGGCGAAGCGCAGCGCGACGCCCGCATCCAGCCCGACGAACTGCTTGCCGACCTCGACGCCCGCGGTCGTGTACGTGCCGTCGATGCCGAAGTCGTAGTAGGCGTCGGCGTAGCCGCCGATGTAGCGGCCCTGGCGCAGCCGCACCACGCTCAGCTCACCGCCGACGAAGCCGCCCTTCTGGTCGACGCCGACGGTGCCGCCGCCGGTCGCGCCGCCCAGCACGTACCAGGCCGGGATCGCGCCGATGCGGAACGGTTCGGCGCTGGCACGCGAGCTCACGCCGGGCACGGCGATCGCGAGCGCGATCGCCGCCCAGGCGCGCGCTTCCCTCGGAGGTCCGATCATGGAAGCGAGGATAGTGCAGCGGCGGGCTCGCGCACTCGCGGATGGCGCCAAGGTGCTAGCGGACGATGCCAGCGGCGGCGGCCCGGGGCCGCTGTCACGCGAGGTCGTCGGGGAACACGCGCCGGGGTGGGACCCGCGCCGCGAGGTCCGGGTCGATCGGCGTGCCCGGGTGGAGCGCGTGCATCGCCAGGGCGATCGCGGTCCGCGCGCGTTCCCGGTGCGCGTCGCTGGGCTCGTAGTGCATGCCGATCGTCGCGGTCTCGCCACGGGCGGCCCAGCTCGCGTGCACCGCGCAGCGCATCTGCCGCGAGTCGGAGGTCGTGATCAGCATGACATCTGCGCGGCGGTCAGCCGAAGGCCCCGAGGCGACCAGGTGCAGCCCCATCGACCAGGTCAGCACCGCGAACTGCTCCGGCGCGAACGTGAACCACGGCGGGAACAGCTCGATCAAGATCCGCGCGAACGCCTTCGCGGTCGCATGCACGTCGGCGCGGTCGATCTCCGCCCGCACCCGCCCGAGCGCGACGGCCCGATCGACGTCGGCGACGATCGGCAGCTTGCCCGCGGCCCGGCAGCGCTCGATCAGCGCCGCGGTCGCGGTCGGCTTCTGCGGCAGCGAGAACCGATCGATCGCCAGGAAGTGCGTGCACGCCGCGATCGCCGCCTCGTCGCGTGCGCGGTCATTGGCGAAGCCACCGCGCAGCTGCCACTGCGCCGCGAGCGCGCCGTGGCGATCCGGCAGGTAGCGTGGCCGCTCGCCGACGTGGAACACCGTGACCGCCGCGGTGCGCGCCTTCAGGTACTCCATCACCAGCGTGTCCACGCCGCGAAAGTCGCCCACGACCCACGCGGTGTCGTGCTGCGCGAGCGCGGGCTCGAGCGCGGGCACGTACAGCCGGAGGAAGTCCTCGAACGACAGCCGGCCGTTGCCGAAGACGTAGATCGTTCGCTGCGTCATCGCGACGCAGGATAGTCCAGCCAGCAGCCCCGCGCGTAGACTCCGAGGAGGATGGCCAAGCCGCGCACCAGCACCTCGCGATCGGTCGACGACATCCTGACCGAGTTGCAGGCGCTCGGCAGCGCGCGCAATCGCGCCGGCATGGCGCGGTACGGGATCAACGTCGCGCACGCGTTCGGCGTGTCCGTCGAGGTGCTGCGCGCGTTCGCGAAGCCGCTGCGCGGCGATCACGCGCTGGCGCTCGCGCTGTGGGCCACCGGCAACCACGAGGCGCGCCTGGTCGCCTGCTTCATCGACGATCCGGCGCAGGTCACCGCGGCGCAGATGGAGGCGTGGGCCGCCGACTTCGACTCCTGGGACCTCTGCGATCAGGCGACCACCAGCCTGTTCGACCAGACGAAGCACGCGTGGGCCAAGGCCAGGACATGGGCGCGGCGCGACGAGGAGTGGGTCAAGCGCGGCGGCTTCGCGCTGATGGCGGGCCTGGCCTCGCACGACAAGGCCGCCGACGACGCCGCGTTCCGGGCGCTGCTGCCGCTGATCGCGCGCGGCGCCCTCGACGAGCGCAACTTCGTCAAGAAGGCCGTCAACTGGGCGCTGCGCAACATCGGCAAGCGCAACCTCGCGCTCAACGCCGCCGCGATCACCTGCGCC
>JAIOQA010000301.1 GCA_021413675.1 Deltaproteobacteria bacterium
GCGACGGTCGGCGCGGTCGTGGTGGGCGCGGCCGGCGGAGTCGTCGCCGCGGGCGGGATGAACTCCGGGTTCACGGTCATCGCGCGGCCGGTCGGCGTCTGCACCGACGGCATGACGAAGCGACCCGAGACCGTGGTCGGCTGCGCCTCGACCGGGCGCTGCGCGGCCTCGATCGCCTGCTTCTGCTCGGGGGTGAGGTGCTGCTCGATCTCGCGCGCGAGGTCGGACTGGCCGGCGCGCAGGAACGCGCCGTACGCCTCGACGAACCGCCCGGCGCGCGCGTACGCGAGGCCGAGGTAGCTGACCGCGCGGCCCTGGCTCGGATCGAGGGCGCGGCTCTTCTCGAGCTCGGTGATCGCGCGCTCGGCATCGCCGATCTTGAGATAGACGAGGCCGAGGTTGAGGTGGTGCGAGGCGTCGTGCGGCAAGGCCGCGGTCAGCTCCTCGTAGATCGGCCGGGCCTCGGCGTAGTGGCCGCCGCGGAAGTAGGTCAGGCCGAGGAGCGCGAGCGCCTTGGGGTGGCCGGGCTGGACCTCGATCGCCGCGAGGAACGCGCGCTGCGCGTCGGGCAGGCGACCGTGGCGGAGGTGTTCGCTCCCCGCGACGAGGAATTGCTCGAACGGGTCGAAGCCTCCCGAGGGAATGGACGGTTCGGGCACGTCGCGATGAAACCACAGGCGCCGGGCCGCGTCACGGGTCGTAGGCCGCTGCCGTCATCGCGCCCGCGCCGTCGATCTCGACGGTGACCGCCCCTCGCTGGTCAGTGCGGAGGACGGTGGCGCCGGCGGCCTGCCAGCGCGCGACCACCGCCGGCGACGGGAAGCCGAAGCGGTTGGCGACGCCGAGCGAGGCGATCGCCCAGCGCGGGTGGGTGGCGGCGACGAACGCCGCCGACGACGAGGTCGGCGATCCGTGGTGCGGGACCTTGACGACCTCGGACGGCAGCCAGGCGCCGACCCGCGCGATCAGCGTGGTCTCGCCCTCCTCCTCGAGATCGCCGGGGAACAGCACGCGCCGGCCAGCGACCTCGAGCGCGATCACGAGCGAGGCGTCGTTGACCGAGACCACCGGATCGGCGGTCGCGATCGCGCGGGCGCCGTCGCCGGGATCGAAGTGCGGGGCGAGGACGCGGACGATCGCGGGGCCGAGCGCGTGCGGGCCGAGCGCGGGGTGCACCCAGCGCGTGCCGCGCGCGACCAGCGCGGCCGCGACCTCGTCGAAGCGCGGCATCGCCTGGCCCGGCGCGGTGGGGATCGTGCGGGGCTCGACCTCGTCGGCGGACCACAGCTCGCCGATCGGGACGCGCGCCGCGACCGCGAGCAGGCCGAGGTAGTGGTCGGGGTGCGGGTGCGAGACGATCGCGACGTCGATGTGATCGATGCGGCGCGCGGCGAGGTAGCGCACGACCGCGGCGCCCGGGCCGCCGTTGATGAGATCGGCGCCGGGCTCGCCGCCGGCGTCACCGAGCCAGACCTGATCGCCGACCTCGCCGACGGCGGCGTCACCCTGACCGACGTCGAGGAACGCGATGCGCGCGCCGCCCGCAGGTGGGCCGCTCGGCGGCGCGCCGGCGAGCGCGATGAGGGCGGCGGCGGCGGCGACGATCAAGGATGCGCGGGTGGATGGCAGGCGGCGGCCGAGCGCGGCGGCGATCGCCGCGATGCCCGCGATCCACGCGGCGCTGGCGACGATGCCGATCGGCGCGACCGCGACCGCGGGGATCGCGCTGGCGATGACGGCGGCGATCCGATCGGCGAGGCCGCAGGCCGCGATCGAGAGATCGATCAGCGGACCGCCGATCGTCGAGGAGATCGCGGTGAGGATGGCGCCGAACAGCGCGAGCGGGATCGCGATCAGCTCGACCAGCGGCGTGACCAGCAGGTTGCCGATCACGCTGGCGAGGCCGAGCTGATGGAAGTGATAGGCGCTGATCGGCGCGGTGATCGCCGTGACCAGCGCCGAGGTCGCGATCGCGCGGCCGAGCCAGCGCAGGATGCGCAGCAGGCGGTGTGGCGATGGCGCGGGTCCCCGCAGGAGGCCGCCGTAGGCCAGCGCGATCGCGGCGGTGAACGACAGCTGGAACGACGGATCGCCGAGCGCCGACGGCCGCTGCACGAGGATCGCGATCGCCGCGGCGCCGAGGGCATCGATCAGGGCGGGCCGACGCCCGACCGCGGCGCCGGCGAGCATCAGCACGGCCACCACCAGCGCACGGACGGTCGCGACCTGCCAGCCGGTGACCGCGGTGTACGCGACCGCGAGCACGATCGCGAGGCCGGCGGCGAGCGCGCGGGAGACGCGGGATGGAAGCCAGAGCCCGAGCAGCCGGCCGATCAGCGCGAAGCCGATCAGCGCGACGATCGCGAGGTGCAGGCCGCTGACCGACAGCACGTGGACCACACCGGCGGTCCGCCAGATCGCGTCGGTCTCCTCGGGGATCGCGCTGCGATCGCCGAGCACCGCGCCGCGGACGATCGCGTTGCCCACCGGATCGCCGCCGCGCGCGGCGATCGCCGCCGCGCCGGCGCGCTGCGCATCGACAGCCCACGCCCAGGGCGAGAACGCGTGATCGACGACCTCGACGTGATCGAGGATGAGACCGGCCGTGATGCCGGCGTCGCGCGCGGCCTGCGCGCGATCGATGCCGCCGGGGTTGCGATAGCCGCGCGGCGCGACCAGGCGGCCGGTGGCGCGCACGACATCTCCCGGACGCAAGCGATCGCGCGCGACCCAGGCGCCGATCGGCCCGGTCGCGGTCGCGATGACCACCCGATCGGTGTCCTTGCCGCGCACGATCGGGCCGGTGACCGTGCCGGTGATCGTATCCGGACGCCGGTCGTCGACGCCCGGGATCGGCTCCGGGGCGCCGCGCGCCGCGAGCCCGCCGCCGAGCGCGGCGATCGCGAGGAGGATGGATGCGCGATGCGCGGTGCGTGCGGCGACCACGACGGCGATCGCCGCGAGGAACCACCACGCGCCACCGCCGCCCAGACCGCGCTCGGCGGCGATGCCGAGGGCGAGCGCGACCGCGGCCGCCGATGCGCGGACCCGGGGGACCTCCGACCGAGACGACATGGCGCGGCTATCGAGCCCGCGTCGCGGCGGTTGCGCCGTGGGGCCCTTTACGCCCGCGTCGCCCCCCGCCTACCATGCACGGAGGGAGACTCGATGGCTCACGCGACGTTCCGGTTCTGCCTCGCCGCCACCCTGTCGGGCCTCGCCGCGCTCGGGACGGCTCACGCCGGCTCCGTCGTCGGCAAGCTCGAGCTTCCGCCGGCGAGCGCGCCGCCGGCATCGCGCGACCCCGCGTACCTCGATCGGGTCGAGAATCCGTACCTGCCGGTCAAGACCGTCGATCCGACGCCGCTCATGGTCGTCGTGCTCGACGGCGGGCCGCCGCAGACGCCGGCCACCACGCAGGTCACCTGGGACCTGCTCGGCGCCTCGTTCGCGCATCCGCTCCTGCCGGTGATGGCGGGCACCGAGGTCGTCATCAAGAACCGCGGCAAGGCCACACCCGCGCTGTACGTGGTCGAGGCGCCGGATCTGCTCGCGAAGGGGCCGCTCAACCCGACCGGCACCAAGGCGCTCAAGACCAAGGATCCGGGCGTCCTCACGATCAACGACGAGGACTCGCCCAACCTGATCGGCCGGATCGCGGTGTTCGCGACCGGTCGATTCGCGGTGCCCGATGCGTCGGGCGCGTTCGAGCTCAAGGACGTCCCGGCCGGCTCGTACACCGTCAAGGTGTTCTACCGCGACGGCTGGATCGAGCGGCCCAACGAGACGATCACCGTCGACGCCAAGGGCAAGCTCGACCTCAAGAACCTCCACATCCCGACCGGGCTGCCGCTCGTCGGGAGCAAGTGATCCGCCGTGTTCTGGTCCAAGATCTGGCTGTTCATCGTCACGCTCGCGGCCGCGGTCGCGATCACCGTGGCCCTGGTGCTGCCGCGCCCGGCGCAGCGCGCGCAGGTCGAGGAGGAGCATCAGCGCCTGGTCCACGCCTGCGGCGTGGTCGGCATCCTCCTCGGTGACAACGCGCGCAACCGCATCGACGTCGTCGGCTCGTTCGCGCGCGACGCCGATGTCGTCGCCGCGCTCGCGGATGCCTCTGGGGCGGCGGAGCTCGACGAGGCGCGCGCCAAGAGCGTCCGCGACACCGCGCGCAAGGTCCGCGATGCGATCGCCGGTAGCAAGAAGGACAGCGAGACCGCGGTCGACGTGAAGCCGGACTTCGTGATCCTGCTCGACAAGACCGGGCGCGTGGTCACGCGGCTCGGCATCGACGAGGGCGACTTCGGCGACTCGCTGGCCGGCCGGCCGGTGGTCGACGACGCGCTCGCCGGCTACCTGCGCGACGACGTCTGGACCGACAAGAACCGGCTGTTCCTGGTGACCGCGTCGCCGGTGGTGCGCCGCGACCTCCCGGTGACGTACCAGGGCGCGATCGTCCTCGGGCACGCGGTGTCGCCCAAGCTGGCCGAGAGCCTGGTCAAGGCGCTCGACGTCAACCTCGGCTTCTACATCGGCGCGCAGCCGATCGCCTCGACCGCGACCGCGGTGTTCGACGGCAACGTGCTCGCCAAGGGCATGCAGCGCACCGGCTCGCTGCGCGACGACTGCACCGCGGCGACGCCGACGGCGATCACCTCGGGCGACGGCGAGTACACCGCGCTGGTCGCGCGGCTGCCGGGCGAGGCGCGCCACAAGGACGCGTACTACACGGTGTTCGTGAAGCGGCCCGAGGCGATGGGCTTCTCGGGCACGCTCGGGCTGGTGCGGCAGAACGATCTGTCGTTCGCGAGCTTCCCGTGGTTGCTGGTGGGCATCGGGCTGGTGCTCGCGCTCGGGCTCGGGATGTTCCTGCTGGTGTGGGAGTCGGATCGGCCACTGCGGCGGCTCGCGGCGGACGCGGTCAAGCTGGCGAAGGGTCAGGCGGAGCGCCTCGCTGAAGAGGAGCATCACGGCAAGTTCGGCTCGATCGCGCGGTCGGTGAACATCCAGATCGACAAGCTCGGACGCGAGGCCAAGGCCGCGAAGAAGGATCTCGATCAGCTCCTCGGACCCGCGCCCGAGGGCTCGCTGGGCGCGCTCGACCTGCTCGGCACGCCGCTGCCGGCGGCGCGCCCGGGCGCGCCGGTGATCGCCGCGGCGCCCGCGCCGTTCACGCCGCCGCCGCCGTCGGAGTTCAAGTTCGGCGATGGCGGGAAGCCGGCCGCGCCGGTGGCGC
>JAIOQA010000302.1 GCA_021413675.1 Deltaproteobacteria bacterium
CGGCGGCGGAGATGGTGGCGGCGGCGCCGGCCGCGGCGCGGGCCGCGGCGCCACGAACGCCGGCGTGGGCGCCGGAGGTGAAATCCCGTCATGCGCGACCGCGGATTGCTGTACGGCCCGATACACCGCAAACCCGCCGCCATTCGCGAGCAGGAACGTCGCGCAGATACTCCACGACCTCATGCGCGACACAGTAACGATTTCGGCCTCGAATGAAAACCTTGTCTGGAGTACTGAGACATTCTCGCACTACCACGCAGGAAACCTTGGTTTCGCAACCGCGGTATCGCCGGCGCGTTGACACGTGACCACGAACACCGGGACACTCACGCCATGAGGGTCGTCATCGGCATCGGCTGCCTCGTCGCGGTCCTCGCGAGCACGCCCGCGCGCGCCGACGACGTCGACGCGGCCGCCAAGGCGTTCGCGCAGGCCCAGCAGACCATGCTCAAGGGCGACCCGGCGCGCGCCGCCGATCTGTACGAGCTCGCGGATCACCTCGCGCCCTCGCCCGCCGCCCTCCGCAACGCCGCGCGCGCGCGCTACGCCGCGGGCCACCTCGCGACCGCCGCCACGCTCGCGGCCGAGATGCTGACCCGCGACCCGAGCGACGCCGACTCGCGCGCCGTCGCCGAGGGCATCCTCTCCAAGGTCACCCCGCACCTCGGCCAGCTCGACATCCGCTGCGATCCGCGCTGCGACATCCAGCTGGGCGAGCGCGCGGCCTCGCTCGACACCCGCGAGCACCACGTCATCTTCGTGAACCCCGGCGCGTTCACCGTCGTCGCGCGGTTCGGCGACCGCGGCAGCGCGCGCGCCCAGCTCGCGGTGCGCGCCGGCCACGCGGAGCGGCTGTCGCTGGTGCCGCCGGCGCGCACGGCGCTGCCGGCGCATGTCCGCTCGCCGGACAGCAAGCCCGCCGCGCGCGGCTCGCACGGCATCGGCCGCGGCTGGGTCCTGGGCACGGCGCTCGTCACGGCGGGGCTGGGCGCGGCCGCGGCGTACGAGGGTCGGCTCACGCTGGCGTCGCGCGACGAGGTCCGCCGGCTGGTCGCCGCGGGCGAGACCGCCGACGCGACCGCCCGCTACAACCTCGGCCGCGATCAGCAGCAGCGGACCAACCTCCTGCTCGGCGCGACCGCGGTGGCGGGCGTCGCCACGCTGACGTGCGCGCTGCTCGCCAACTGGCACGGCGGCGCCGAGCACGCCGCGCTCTCCGTCGTGCCGTCCCGCGCGGGCGCAACCGTGGTGTTCGGTGGCGCGTTCTGACGATCGCACCGCGAGCGAGCTGATCGCGGCCCGCGCGCGCCAGGCGCTCGGCGGCGATCACGACGAGACCGTCACCGGGCTCGCGCCGCTGACCCTCGCCTCGGGCGTCGTCGTCGGGAACTACACGATCACGCGCCGCCTCGCCAAGGGCGGCATGGGCGATCTGTTCCTCGCCACGCAGCGCGGGCCCGACGGCTTCAGCCGCACGGTCGTGCTGAAGATGCTGTCGCCGCAGCACCTCGAGAACGCCGAGTTCGTCGCGATGTTCCTCAACGAGGCGCGCATCGCCGCGAACCTCTCGCACCCCAACATCGTCCACATCTACCAGTTCCTGCGCGAGGCCGGCGCCTACCTCATCGCGATGGAGTACGTGCGCGGCGCGAGCGTGCTCGAGCTCCTTCGCGGGCGGATGCGCACCGGCAGCGCCGGCCTGCCCTACGGCTGCGTCGTGCGCATCGCGGCCGCGGTGTGCGACGCCCTCGACTACGCCTACAACGATCTGGATGCCACGGGCGCCCCGCGCCACGTCATCCACCGCGACATCAGCCCGTCCAACGTGCTGGTCGGCTACGAGGGCCAGATCAAGCTGGTCGACTTCGGCATCGCCAAGGCGCTCGAGAGCGAGTCGGTGACCAAGGCGACGACGATCAAGGGCAAGTTCGGCTACCTGTCGCCGGAGCAGGTGCGCTGCCACCCGCTCGATCAGCGCAGCGACCTGTTCGCGGTCGGCACGATGATGTGGGAGATGTCCGTCGGCGAGCGGCTGTTCCGCCGGGACAACGAGCTGCAGATGATGAACGCGATCCTCAACGAGCCCATCCCCGCGCCGTCGTCGCGCGTGCCGGCGTATCCGCCCGGGCTCGAGACGATCGTCATGCGCGCGCTCGCGCGCGAGGTCGACGATCGCTACCCCAGCGCCGCCGCCGTCGCCGAGGAGCTGCGCGCGCTGGCCCGCGCGCAGCAATGGGACGACGAGCCGAGCACGCTGTCGCGGATCGTGAAGACGCTGGTGCCCGAGGACGCCGGGCCGCCCGCCCAGGCCCGCGCGATGTCGCAGAGCGAGGTTGGCTGGGAGGAGGCGGAGCTGGCCAGCACCCACTCGATCTCGATGGTCGAGGACGAGGCCGAGGACGAGGACGAGGACGAGGCCGCACCCGATGCGCCCGACCTCGGCGCGGCGCCGCGCGCGACCGGGTCGAGCCGGATGGCGCGCGTGGCCCCGCTGGGCCCCCAGCCCCGGCTCACGCGCGCCAACTGGATCACGCTCGCCTGCTGCGTGATCGCGACCGCGGTGTTCTGGGCGCTGATCGTCCCGGGCCTGTAGCGCTACTTCATGTAGCGCATGACGCCGTCGGTGAACGCGCGCGTGTCGGCCTGACCGCCGAGGTCGCGCGTCCGCGTGCTGGCGTCGGCGAGCGCCGCGTGGATGCCGCGCTGCATGCGCGCCGCCGCCTCGGGCTGGCCGATGTGCTCGAGCATCATCACCGCCGACAGCATCAGGCCGCTCGGGTTGGCGATGCCCTTGCCGGCGATGTCGGGCGCGGTGCCGTGGACCGCCTCGAAGATCGCGCAGCCGCCATCGCCGATGTTGGCCGCCGGCGCGACGCCGAGGCCGCCGACCAGGCCCGCGGCGAGGTCCGAGAGGATGTCGCCGAACAGGTTCATCGTGACGATCACGTCGAAGCGCTCGGGCTGGGTGACCATCTTCATCGCGGTCGCGTCGACGATCATGTCGTCGAAGGCGATGTCGGGGTACCGCTTCGCGATCTCCTTGCCGGTGTCGAGGAACAGGCCGTTCGACAGCTTGAGGATGTTGGCCTTGTGGACCAGCGTGATCTTCTTGCGGCCCATGCGGCGCGCGTACTCGAACGCGTAGACGATGACGCGCTCCGAGCCGTAGCGCGTGATGATCGCGATCGACTCGGCGGCGGTGCGGCGCGGATCGACGTAGTGCTCGACGCCGGCGTAGAGGTCCTCGGTGTTCTCGCGCACGATCACCATGTCGACGCCGGTGAACCGCGACGGCACGCCCGGGATGGTCTTGGCCGGGCGGACGTTGGCGTAGAGATCGAACTGCTGCCGCATCGCCACGTTGACCGAGCGGAACCCGCCGCCCGACGGCGTGCCACACGGGCCCTTGAGACCGAGCTGGGTGCGCTTGAGCGAGTCGATCGTCGCGGCCGGCAGCGGATCGCCGACCTCGGCAGCCGCGGTCATGCCGGCGAGCGCGGGCTCCCACTCGATCTGGCCGCCAGCGGCGGCGATCACCTCGACGGTGGCGGCGGCGATCTCGGGGCCGATGCCGTCACCCGCGATGAGGGTGGCGGTCGGGCGCGGCGGGTAGGTCGGGCGATCCTGGGTCACGGAGTCTCCTTCGGCGGGATGGGCAACCACGATAGGTCAGGTTGCGGGCGACGGGGTGTCGGGTCGACGTAGACGTCGGTCCCTTCGATGCGCGTCGCGTAGGTAACGAGGCAGGTCTCGGGTGAGATCTCGTGCGCGCCGGTGTCGATCCGGAACTTCCACGCGTGCTGCGGGCAGATCAGGAACCCGCGCGACACGATGCCATCGCTGAGATCGGCGCCCTGGTGCACGCACTTCCGCTGCAGCGCGAACCAGCGATCGCCGTCGCGGACCAGCACCATCGGGCGGCCGGCGGCCTCGATCGCCATGACCTCGCCCGAGGCGAGCTGCGCCGTCGACGCGACCCGGATCCAGCCGGCCGCCGGTGTGTCCGCGCTCCCGCCATCGCTCATGATCGTTCCTCCCCGACGGCGATGCCGTATTCCTTGATCTTGTTGTAGATGCTCGCGCGGCTGATGCCGAGCACGCGCGCCGCCTTCGCGGGCGAGCCGGCCTCGCGCGCCAGCGCCCGCTCGATCGCCGCCTTCTCGACCTTGCGGACCGCGTCGTCGACGGCCTCCTTGAGCGTCTTGCCGTCGGGCAAGGCCTGCGCGCCGGCGAGGTCCGCGGCGCCGCCGGGTAGCCCGACCAGATCGAGATCGTCGGCGCGCACGCGATCGCCGTCGCACAGGATCGCCGCGCGCGACAGCACGTTCTCGAGCTCGCGGATGTTGCCGGGCCAGTGGTACGCGGTCAGGCGCTCCATCGCGCGGCCCGAGATCTGGGTCGGGTAGCGCTGGCCGAGGTGCTTCGCGGCGCCGCGCCGGCGCGCGAGGATGTGGGCCGCGAGCAGCGGGATGTCCTCCTTGCGCTCGCGCAGCGGCGGCACCTGGATCGGCACGACCGCGAGCCGCCAGTAGAGGTCCTCGCGGAACTCGCCGCGCGCGACCAGCTGCTTGAGGTCCTTGTTGGTCGCGGCGACCACGCGCACGTCGACCGCGACGAACCGATCGCCGCCGACCGGCTTGATCTCGCGCTCCTGCAGCACGCGCAGCAGCTTGTTCTGGATCTGCGGCGCGATGTCGCCGATCTCGTCGAGGAAGTTCGTGCCGCCGTGGGCCTCGCGGAACAGGCCGCGGCGGGCCTTGCCGGCGCCGGTGAACGCGCCCTTCTCGTGGCCGAACAGCTCGGCCTCGAGCAAGGACGGCGCGAGCGCCGAGCAGTCGAACGCGACGAACGGCTGATCGGCGCGCGGCCCGACCCGGTGCAGCGTGCGCGCGAGCAGCTCCTTGCCGGTGCCGCTCTCGCCGAGGATGAGCACGGTCGCGTCCGAGGCCGCGACCCGCTCGCACAGCGCCAGCAGCTGGCGCATCGGCGCCGACTCGCCGACGATCTCGCCGAGGCCGCGCGCGCGATCGACCTCCTGGCGCAACCGCCGCACCTCGCGCGCGAGGTTGCCGTGCTCGACCGCGCGGTCGAGCGCGGCGCGCAGCTCGTCGCCGGCCGCGGTCTTGCGCAGCACATCGAACGCGCCCGAGCGCATCGCCGCGACCACCTGGGCCACGCCCGGCGAGGCGGTGAACGCGACCGTCGGCAGCTCCGGCGCGGCCTTGCGCAGCCGGCGCAGCGCCGCGACCCCGGCGTCGTCCGGGCCATCGGGCCAGACCAGCTCGAGCAGGATCGCGTCGTGCGGCGTGGCGTGGATCCGCTCGATCGCGAGATCGAGATCGGGCGCCGCGTCGATGTGGTAGCCGGCGCCGAGCAACAGCGACACCAGCCGCGGGATCTGCGGCTCGGGGTCGACCACCAGGATCTGGCGGATCGGCCGCGCGATCGGCTCGACCGGGGGCAGGTTCATGATCGAGGCCCCGGCATCACGTCTCCTCCAGCGCCGGCAGGCTCACCCGCGCGGTCGTGCCCTGGCCGATCGCCGACTCGAAGCCGAGCATGCCGCCGTGCTCCGCGACGATGCGCATGCAGATGCCGACGCCGAGGCCCGAGCCGCGATCGCCGCGGGTCGTGAAGAACACCTCGCCGAGCCGCGCCACGACCTCGGGCGCCATGCCCTCGCCGCGATCGCGCACGGTCACGATCGCGCGCCCCGCCTGCTGCTCGATCGCGACGGTGACCTCGTCGCCGGGCGCGGTCGCCTGCACGGCGTTGGTGACGAGGTTGATGATGACCTGCGCGAACTTGCCCTGATCGAGCGCGCACAGCGGCCGCGCCTGCCACCGGCGCACGATCTTGCGGCGCCGCACGTCGCGGTCGTAGCTGATGATGTCGAGGGCCTCGTCGACGACCGCGACCAGATCCGCGGGCTCGCGCGACAGCCCGCGGCGCGCGGCGCCGGTGTCGGCGAAGTCGCGGATCTCGTCGACCATGCCGGCCAGTCGCTTCTGGGCGCGGACGATCACGTCGGCCAGCTCGACCAGCTCGGCGTCGCCCGCGACCCGGCTCTTGATCGCCTCCGCGTAGCCGACCAGCGCGAGGTGCTGCGACAGCTCGTGGGCGATGCCGGTGACCACGCGCCCGACCGCGGCCAGCTTCTCGGCCTCGACCAGCCGCTCGGTGGCGGTCGCGAGGCTGACGCTGGCGGTGTGCAGCTCGGCGGTCGTGCGCTCGACCAGCCGGTGCGAGGCGGCGAGCGCCTGGTCGCGGTGCTGGATCGACACCTCGAGATCGTTCACGCGCTGCCGCAGCCGCCGGTGCTCGAGCGCGGTCGCGAGCCGCGGCCACAGCTCGTCGGCGTCGACCGGCTTCTCGACGAACCCGAGCGGCCCGAGCGCGGCCCGCGCCCGGCCCTCGCCGTCTGCGTCGTCGCGGCTGACCAGCGCCAGCCGCACGAGCCGCGGATCGGCGGCGCCCAGCTCCGCGAGCAGCGCCAGCCCGTCGCCGGCCAGCCCCGCCAGGCTGACCCCCACGATCGCCCCCTCGCAGCCGGCGATCAGGTGCCGGACCGCGACCGCGTCCTCCGCGATCACCGGTTCGACCCCTTCCTCGTCCAGCAGGGCGGCGATCCCGTGGACCACCACCGGGTCATCGTCCGCCACCAGCACACGACCCATGTCCAAACCGGTATCACCCAGCTGTCCACGCGTCTAGACAGTGTCCACGCCCATGGACGCTTTCCCGCTCCGGGGTTGCTTCAACTGCCCGAAATCACAGGTCCAGGCTCGTGGAACGGCCATTGCGACATCGGGGGGCATAACTCGCGATGGGAGCCTCCATGCCTGCGCTGCCGCCGTTCGATGCCGAGACCCGGAACTACGTGTACTCGGTCGCGATGAAGTACGTGAAGGACGAGGACGCCGCCTCGGACGTGGCCCAGGACGCCATGCTCCTGGCCCACCGCTACCGCGACACCTTCCGCGGCGACTCCCGGTTCTCGACCTGGCTCTACCGCATCACCGCGACCACCGCGCTCATGTACCTGCGCCGCAAGCGCCGGCTGTCGCGCGAGCTGCCGTCATCCGGCGCGGTCACCGATGACGAGGGCACCTCGCTGCTCGAGAGCCGCGCCGATGGCCACGCCTCGCCCGAGGACGAGGTCGCTGGCGACGAGCTGTTCGCGCGGGTCAAGGCCTCGGTCGCGCGCCTCGGCGAGAAGTACCAGCCGATCTTCTGGATGCGCTACCTCGAGGGCTACACCGAGACCGAGATCGCCGAGCGCCTCGGCCTGTCGCTCGCGACGGTGAAGACCCGCGCTCACCGCGCCAAGCAGGCGGCGCGCGGCGATCTGGATCTCGCGCTGGCGGCATAGTCGCGGTGCCGTCCAATCTTGGTCGTTCGACCAAGATTGACGCTCCGGTGATCGCGCAACCGAGGTTCGCGATCGCCGCCGACCGCCCCGCGCGAGTGCAGACAGTCGTGCGCAGGTGGGGCCGCGCAGCGTGAGGCGATCGGCGATCCCGCCAGCGATTCCGACCACGTGCGCCATTGCCGTCGCGGCGCAGCGCTTGCTGTTCCCCCCGATCACCCCGGGGAAGGAACTCCATGCAGCGTATCGCCAGGTCTCTCGCCACGATCATCGCGCTCTCCGTCGCCACCGCCTGCACCGTGGGCGATCCCGATCCCGACTCGCGCGCCGGCGAAGGCCTCGGCGACGAGGGCGGCGACACCGGCGTGCTCGCCGCGCGCGTGTGCGCCGACGGGCCGACCACCTTCGGCGTCGACGTCTCCTACTACAACGGGACGATCGACTGGGCCAAGGCCAAGGCCGCCGGCCTGGGCTTCGCGATCATCCGCGTGTCCGACGGCACCGGCTTCAAGGATCCGAAGTTCGCGACCTACGCCACCGGCGCCCGCGCCCAGGGGATCGTCCGCGGCGCGTACCAGTTCTTCCGCCCGGCCCAGGACGTCAACGCCCAGGCCGATCTGATGATCGCGGCCCAGGCTCAGCTCGCCGCCGACGACCTGCCGCCGACGATCGACGTCGAGGCGACCGGCAACCTCGGGCCCGCGACGGTCGCGGCGCGCGTCACGCAGTGGGTGAACCGCGTGAAGGCCGCGACCGGCCGCACGCCGATCGTCTACACCGGCAAGTACTTCTGGCGCGATCAGGTCGGCGGCTCGACGACGCAGTCCGACTCGGCGCTGTGGGTCGCGCAGTACACGTCCCTGTGCCCCGACATCCCGGCGCCGTGGACCCGCTGGACCTTCTGGCAGTACTCGGAGAGCGGCACCGTCGCCGGCATCCCCGGCGCCGTCGACATGGATCGCTTCAACGGCTCGCTCGCCGATCTGCGCGCGTTCGCGAGCGGCGGCGCGGCGATGAGCTACCAGCCGATGGGCATCACGTGGACCCGCGCGACCTCGGGGCAGTACACGTTCGCCGCCCAGGCCGTGCCGCCCGCGGTCGATCGCGTCGACCTCTTCGTCGACGACTACGCGATCGGCAGCGCGACCCGCGCCGCCGGCTTCACGGTGGCCTACACGTTCAACGCCGCGGCCGAGAGCCGGCGCGTCGAGGCCCGCGGGTTCGACACCAGCGGCAAGCAGGTCGCGATCGGCGTCGGCCTCATCGACTCGGTCGCCGGCACCGCGGTGTTCATCCGCCAGACCGCGGCCGCGACCTACGAGATCGGGCTCGAGCGCGCGCCGACGGATGTCGCGGCGATCGAGGTCGTGGTCGATGGCACCTGGCTCATCACCGACGACGTATCCGGCCAGACCCGCGCCACGCGCAAGGCCGTGCTCTCGCACTTCGCCCGGCTCGGCGCGCGCAGCTTCGCGATCACGACCTACGGCGCGAACGGCACGGCGCGCGGCACGCTGCGGCGGACCGCGACCCTGCGCTAGCCGATCAGTCGGCGAACGCGATCGCGTGGTCGCCGAAGAACGCGGACTCGCGACACGGGAGGTGCGTGATGCCCTCGGCGTCCGGCACCGGCGCGACCTTCGCGGCGGCCTTGCCCTTGGCCTTCCCGTCGTCCTTGCCCTTCCCGTTGCCGGCGGGGCGAGCGGGCTCCGCGGGATCGCGGACCCGCAGGTGGCCATCGTCGCCGACCTCCGCGGCACAGACCGAGTCGTGCGTCGCGTCCATCCAGCTGGTCGTGACGCCACCGGAGCAGGACACGGCGCCGGCCGCATCGGCGCCGCACAGGATCAGCCCGTCATCGACGCGCAGGGCCGCGGGGTCCTGGGGCGCCCGCATGTGGCGATAGCGCAGCGCGAGGCGGCCGCCGTGCACCTCGCCACCGGTGACCAGCCACACCTCGTGCTCTCCGGACGGATACAGCGCGGGCATGAAGTACCAGCCCGCGCTGGTCCGCACCCCGACGAACAGCGGATCGGGATGCGCCGGCGGGAGGTACTCCCCGCCGCCGTACGGATCGGGGCGCGGCACGATCCCGGCGTAGCCGAGCTCGAGGAACGGGGCGCCCATGTCGGCCCTGGTCATCGCCTCCGCCGGGCCGCACACCTTGCCTGCGGGCACGTCGACCGCGCTGCAGAACGCCTCGGGCGAGGCGAACGGACCGGCGAGCCGATGCGCGGGTTCGTCGGGCCCACGCGCGATCGGCCACGTCGCAGCCATCACGGGTCGCGGCGCCGGCGGCGCGGCGGTGGCAGGCGTCGGCGCGGGCTCGATCGGCTCGCGCGCGCGCTCCTGGGAACAGGCACCGAGGACGACCAGGGCGGGCAGGACGAGGAGGCGCATTGCCTGGTAGACGAGGCCATCCCGGGCCGTGACCTGCAAACCGCCGCGAAGGCTCGCCCTGCCGGTCACATCTCGTCGTCGGTGGTAACGTCTCGTTACCGCGCGCCCGCCGATCGATCCCGCAACCGCGCGAATCTCCGCGACCGCGTCCGGCACGCGGCATGAAAGAGAGCCCGTCCGGTGGCCCGCATCCTGGTAGTCGACGACGATCGCTCGATCCGCCGCAGCCTCGAGAAGTTCCTCGGCGGCCTCGGCTACGAGGTCGAGACCGCGGCCGATGGCGACGCCGCGCTCGCCGCGCCGGCCGCCGAGGTCGTGCTCCTCGACCTCGGCCTGCCCGGCCGCTCGGGCTTCGACGTGCTGACCGCGCTCGCCCAGACCGCGCAACCGCCGCACGTGATCGTCGTGACCGCGCGCGATGACATGCAGTCGACGGTGCGCGCGATCCAGCTCGGCGCGTACGAGTACCTGGTCAAGCCGGTCGACATCGATCGCCTGCGGCTGGTGGTCGCGCGCGCCCTCGAGACCCGCCTCGCGCGGACCGCGCTCGACGCCCGCGTCGCGGGCGAGGCCGAGAGCTACCAGGTCGGCAACATCCTCGGTCACGCGCCGGCGATCCGCGAGATCTGGAAGCAGATCGGCGCGGTCTCGACGACGCGCGCGCCGGTGCTCATCATCGGCGAGTCGGGCACCGGCAAGGAGCTGGTCGCGCGCGCGATCCACACCGCCTCGGCAGATCGCGACCGGCCCTTCGTCGCGGTCAACTGCACCGCGCTGGCGCCGGGCGTGCTCGAGAGCGAGCTGTTCGGCCACGTGAAGGGCGCGTTCACCGGCGCCGAGCGCGATCGCGCGGGCCGGTTCGAGCTCGCCGCGCAGGGCACGCTGTTCCTCGACGAGATCGGCGAGATCCCGCTCGAGCTGCAGGCCAAGCTCCTGCGCGTGCTGCAGGAGCGCACGTTCGAGCGAGTCGGCGACGCACGGCCGCGCACCCTCGACGCACGCGTCGTGGCCGCCACCCATCGCGATCTGCCCGCGCTGGTGGCGCAGGGCCGGTTCCGCGAGGATCTGTACTACCGGCTGCGCGTCGTCGAGCTGGCGCTGCCGCCGCTGCGCGATCGGCCGAGCGACATCCCGGTGCTGATCGAGGGCCTGCTCGCGAAGATCAACCGCGACCTCCACAAGGCGATCCGCGGCGTCACGCCGGCGGCGCTGGCGATGCTGTGCCGCTACCCCTGGCCCGGCAACGTGCGCGAGCTCGAGAACCTGCTGACCCGCGCGGTCGTGCTGGCCAAGGGCGATGTCCTCGACGAAGATCTGCTGCCGATCACCGCCGCGCCCGCGCCGCCGACGTCCGGCATCCGGACGCTCGAGCCCGATGCGCTGATCTCGCTGCGCGACCTCGAGCGCCGCCACATCGCGCGCGTCCTCGCGCACACCGAGTGGAACAAGCGGCGCGCGTGCGCGATCCTCGAGATCAGCCGACCCACGCTCGACCGCAAGATCGAGGAGTACGCGCTGGTGCGCGAGGGCGCCGCGGCCTCGTGACCGCCGCCTTGCTCTTCGGCATCGCGGTGCTGGGCGCGGCCTACGTCGGGCTCGTGCTGCGGGCCGCGCCGCACCGCCGCGACAACCGGCTGTTCGCGGCGATCGGCGGCCTCGACGTCGCGATGGTCGCGTGGCGCGGCACGGTCGTCGCGACCGGCGGCGCGCTCGACGACACCGCGGTGCTCCTGCCCTGCTCGATCGGCTCGACCGCGCTGTTCGTGCTCGCGGTCGAGTTCCTGTGGTCGTTCCCGGGCCACGCCGCGCCGCCGCGGTGGATCCGCTCCGGGCTGGCCACCTGGGCCGCGGCGACCAGCGCGATCATGGCGCTCACCCCGCGCGACCTGCCGTGGCTGGCGCTGGTGTCGTGGGGCTTCTTCATCCCGGGCGACCTGCTGATCGGCGTCATCGGGATCCGCGCGTGGCGGCGCAGCGCGACGCCCGGGGTGCGGATCGTCGTCGGCGCGATCCTGTTTCGCTTCGGGTTCGGCGTGCTCGCGTACATGTTCGGCGAACGGCTCGGCCAGCTCGGCGCGCTGCTCTGGCTCGAGACCACCGCGGCGGTGCTCATCAGCTTTGTCGTGATCGGCCACGGCATCCTGCGCGATCAGCTGTTCCGCGTGCGCGGCGCGCTCGCCGAGGCCGTGGGCGCGAGCCTGATGGGCGCGCTGGTGATCGGCGCGACCGCCGCCGCGGTGCACGGCGCGCTCCGCTTGCCCGACGACGTGCGCGAGGTCGCGCTGGTCGCGACCGGCCTGGTCCCGCTGGCGCTGGTCGCGCTCGGCCGCGCGATGTATCCACGGATCGAGACCCGCGTGCTCGCCGGCCTCGACGAGCGCCGCGCGCTCCGGCTCGAGCTCTCGGAGCCGCTGCCCGACGATCCCGCGCGCGCGATCACCGCGGCGACCGATCGCCTGCGGGCGATGACCGTGGGCGGCGGCGTGCGCTGGTGGCCGAGCGCGGAGCTCGCCGCGCCGCTCTACGCCGCGCTCGCGACCCACCGCGAGATCGGCGTCGGCGCCGAGGCGATCGAGCCGGCGACCGCGATGCCCGGCGACCTCATCATCGGCGGCCGCGCCGGCGCCGAGCTGGTCGGCGCGTGGGCGCTGACCGGCGGCGTCATCGATCGCGACAGCCTCCTGGTCGCGCGCGCGACCGCCACCGAGATCGCCCGCGCGGTGGTCCAGCACCGCATCATCGACGAGCTCGAGGGCGCGCGCCGCCTCGCCGCCCTCGGCCAGTTCGCCGCGGCGATCGCCCACGACATCCGCACGCCCTTGACCAGCGTGTCGATGAACCTGCAGATCCTCCGCCGCCAGAGTGCCTTGCCGCCCGACGAGATGGAGTACGTCGACATCGCGCTGGGCGAGGTCGGTCGGCTCGATCGCGCGGTCGGCGAGATCCTGGCGTACGCCAAGCCGGTGCAGCTCGATCAGTCGCCGGTCGACGTGCGCGAGCTGCTCGACGACACCGCGCGGATCCTCGCGCCGATCGTCCTCGCGCGCGGCGTGACGCTGACCTGCGAGCACGGCGACGGCGCGACGATCCTCGGCGACGCCCATCGCCTGCGCCAGGTGCTCACCAACCTGATCGACAACGCCGCCGCCGCGTCGCCCGCGGGCGCGCAGGTCGTGCTCCGCGCGCGCCGCGCGGATCGCGAGGTCGTCATCGAGGTCGAGGACCACGGCCGCGGCATCGCCGCCGCGGATCTCGACAAGGTGTTCGAGCCGTTCTTCACGACCCGCCCCGACGGCACCGGCCTCGGGCTGGCGATCTGCCAGAAGCTCGTGCGCGCCCACCGCGGCGAGCTGCGCGTGCGGTCGGTCATCGGCGCGGGATCGACGTTCGCGATCACGCTCCCGAGCGCCTGACCCGCGCTGCTGGGCGCCGCTCGCGAAACGTTACCCAGGGTAACGCCTCGTTACCCTGCCTCACGCCGCAACCCCGCGACCGCACGCCGTGGGGGCCGGCACGCTCCCTGCTCTACCGCCTCGCGTGTGGACGCTCGCCAAGAAGATCCTCCTCCACGACCGCATCAAGTTCGCGGTCGCGTCCGCGGGCGTCTCGATCAGCGTGATGCTGGTCCTGGTCCAGATCGGCCTGTACTTCGGCTTCATGCGCACGGCGAGCACGCTCATCGATCACGCGCGCGCCGACGTCTGGGTCACCAAGGCCGCGTCCGAGAACTTCGACTTCTCGACGCCGCTCGACGACCGCACCTACTACCGGGTCGCCTCGACCCCGGGCGTCGCCCGCGCCGAGCGCATGATCCTCGCGTTCGCGCAGCTCAAGCTCGACAGCGGCGCGGACCTCGGCGTCCAGGTCATCGGCATCGAGCCCCACGCGCGCCTGATGGCGCCGTGGAACGTGATCGACGGCGATGTCAGCCGCCTCGGCGAGCCCGGCGCGATCACCGTCGACGCCAGCGAGTGGGACAAGCTCCACCTCAAGGACGTCGGCCACCGCACCGAGATCGGCGGCGTCCGCGCCCGGGTCGCGGCGGTCACCGAGGGCATCCGCAGCTTCACGACCTCGCCGCTCGTCTTCACCGATCTGATCTCGGCGCGCGCCTTCACGCGCCTGCCCGACGAGGCCGAGAACTACGTGCTGGTGGAGCTGGCCCCGGGCGCGGATCCCGCGCGTGTCGTCGCCGCGCTGCGCCGGATCCCGCACGTCGACGCCTACGTCGCCGACGAGATGTCGGCCCGCACGCAGGAGTACTGGTCGTCGCGCACCGGCGTCGGCGCGGGGTTCTTCATGACCGCGATCCTCGGCATCATCGTCGGGCTCGTCGTCGTCGGGCAGATCCTCTACAACGGCACGCTCCAGCACCTGCGCGAGTACGGCACGCTCAAGGCGATGGGCGCGCGCAACAGCGCGGTCGTCCGCGTCATCCTCTACCAGGCGCTGATCTCGGCGGTCGTGGGCTTCCTGCTCGGCGGCGGGCTCGCGGTCGGCGCGCGCGCGGCGATGGCCGGCGCCAACCTCTCGGTCGCGCTCACGCCCGGCCTGTTCGTCGCCACCGCGATCGTCACCGCCGTGATGTGCACGCTCGCGTCCCTGCTTTCGATCATCAAGGTGCTGCGCCTCGATCCCGCCAGCGTCTTCAAAGTCTGACCGCCCGATCGCCGGAGCCAAGACCATGATCCCCGCGACCTCCTCCACGCCCCCGCTCGCCGAGCTGCGCGGCATCGGCAAGACCTACGGCACCGGCGAGCACGCCGTCGATGCGCTGGTGGGAGCCGACCTCGCGATCTACCCGGGCGAGGACATGATCATCGAGGGCCCCTCGGGCTCGGGCAAGACCACGCTGATCTCGATCCTCGGCCTGCTCCTGCGCGCGACCACCGGCTCGATCCGCATCGGCGATCGCGAGGTCGGGCAGCTCGGCGAGCGCGACCTGCCAGCACTGCGCGCGAAGACCTTCGGGTTCGTGTTCCAGGGCTTCAACCTGTTCCCCGCGCTGACCGCACTCGAGAACGTCGCGCTCGCGATCCGCATGAAGGACGGCAAGGCCAAGGATCCCGAGGGCCAGGCCCGCGCGCTGCTCGAGCGGGTCGGGCTCGGCCCGCGCGCCCACCACCTGCCCGCCGACATGTCCGGCGGCCAGAAGCAGCGCGTCGCGATCGCCCGCGCGCTCGGCGGCGATCCGCCGATCCTCGTCGGCGACGAGCCGACCGCCGCGCTCGACACCAAGACCGCGCTGTCGGTGATGGAGCTCTTGCGCGGCCTCGCCAGCGAGCACGGCCGCGCGGTCGTGGTCGTGACCCACGATCCGCGCCTCGAGCGCTTCGCCGATCGCGTCGTCCGCGTCGAGGACGGCCGCATCGAATCCAACCTGCCGCGCCTCGCGCAGGCGTCCTGAGCCGCACCCGGCCACCAAGGAGCATCGCCATGTCCCGTCGCCCCTTCTACCTGCTCACCGCCGCCACCCTCAGCGCCGCGATCGGCGTGCATTTCCTCGCGGGC
>JAIOQA010000063.1 GCA_021413675.1 Deltaproteobacteria bacterium
GCGGCGAGCGCGGCCTGGAGCAGGTCGGCGGCCTCGCCCGGGCGGCCCTGGCGCTCGGCGATCGCCGAGGCCAGGCGATCGAGCGCCGCCGACGGGCTGGCCTTGCGCGCGCCGGCGACCATCGCCGCGGCGCGATCGAGCTGGCCGTAGGTCAGCGCGGCGGTCGCGACCGCGGCGATCGCGTCGCCGTCGCCGGCCGCGAGATCCGCGGCGCGCGCCAGCACCCGATCGACCTCGCCGGGCTGGTTCATGCTCGCCGACAGGAGCGCGAGCACGTGATCGAGCGAGTCTCCGTCGATGACGCGGCGCGACCACGCGCCGTAGGCGAGCTGCCAGCCGGCCGGGCCGCGGCGGCTCTGCTGGAACGCGTACATCGCCATGCCATCGCTGGCGAACGGCGCGGCGGCGAGATCGACGTCGCGAAACAGCGCGGCGTAGCGCGTTGCGGCGCCCTCGTAGTCGCCGCGATAGTAGAGCGCGCGCGCCGCCTCGTAGCGCGCGACGTTGCGGTACGCGCCGTGAGCGGCGGCGTCCCAGGCCGCGGTGACCTTGGCGCTCTCGTACGACCAGCGCTGCGCGATCACGCTGGCCGCGATCACGCGCAGCTCGGTCGCGCCCTCGGGCAGCGCGGCGATCGCCGCGAGCGCGCCGTCGAGCTTGCCGGCCTCGACGGTGGCGAGCACCTCGCGGAACCGCGCCAGGGTGCCGAGGAGGCCATCGGCGCGGGCGGCGAAGGTGCCCGGGCGCGGGCGCTGGCCGTAGCGCCGGCTGGTCGCGAGGTAGTCGGCGAGCGCGCGCGCCTCGGGAGGAGTCGCGGCGAGCGCCCTGGCTTGCTCGTCGTTGGTCGTGGCGACCGCGAGGCCCCGGCTGGCGAGCGCCACGTCGCCGGCGGTGACGCCGCCGTGATCGGCGAGCGCGCGGTACTCGGTCCACAGCCCGGCGTGATCGCCGAGCGCGGCGAGCGCGGCCAGGAGCTGGCGCTGGGCGTGGCGCCAGGCGTCGGAGCCCGCGGGGTTCGCGGGCAGCCGCGCGCGCCAGTACGCCGGCGTGTGCAGCGGCAGCGCGACCGCGACCAGCGCCTGAGGGATCGCCGCGTGGGTGCGGGCATCGAGGATCGCATCGGGCGTGTAGCCGATCGCGATCGTGCGCGCCCCGACGCGCGCCGCGGTCGGCCCGCTCGCGCCCCAGCTGATGGTGAGCGCCTCACCCGCGGACTTGATCGCGACCAGCCGCGCGGTGTCATCGAACTCGAGCGTGGTGACCGCGCCGGTGCCCGACGCGGGCGTGAGCGTCACGGTCTGGCCGGCGGCCGTGATCGTGTACCAGCGCGCGAGGTGATCGGGCGTGGCCAGCGCGATCGGCAGGATCGCGGCGCAGAGCGCGGGCTCGTCGTCGCCGACCTCGCGCTCGAACACCAGGCCGAGCTCGGGATACGCGCGGCGCCACGTGGCGCCGTCGTAGGTCGACAGCTCCTCGAGGCCATCCTCGGTGGTGGTGTGCCACGCCAGCCGGTGCGCCGCATCGACGGCGATCTCCGGGCCGTCGCCCCAGCGATAGGCCCCGGCGCCGAGCTGGGCGCGGGCGCGATCGAGCAGCGCGCGGGCACCGGCGTCGATCGAGCCGCGCTTGCCGCCGGCGGCGACCGCGAGCCCCGCCGCGCCGTCGTCGAACGCGCCCGGGTACATCGCGGGGATGCGATCGGTGAGATCGTCGAGCCGTGGATCGCTCGCCGAGCGCAGCGCGATCGGCTGGGGCATGCCGCCGGCGAAGCCCGACTTCTTGCCCTCGAGCCCGCCCCAGCCCATGCCGGCGCCGTGACCGACCAGGTCCCAGCGACCGGAGCCGCGGCGATCGATCGCCTGCTCGTTCCAGGCGTCGAAGCCGCGGAGGTCGCCGGTGGTCAGCGTCACGGGGGTCGTGGGCTCGGCGGCCGCTGCCTCCGCGCCGCCGACGTCGCCGTCGAGCATCGCGTGCAAGGAATCGACGGGCTGGTCGACCGCGCCGAGCACGCCGGATTCCCTGGCCAGCGCGATCGCGTCACCGCGCGCGATGCTGGTATCGGTGACCTTCCAGTCGTTCGCGAACGGGTTGCTCGTGAAGACCGAGCCGGTCGCGGCCAGCATCGGCCCGGCGGTCGCGCGGGTCGTCACGATCCCACCGTACGCCGCGCTGACGTCATAGAAGATCGGCAGCGGCGTGCGGATCAGGATGGCCTCGCGGCTGTCGGCGGGCACGGGCGCGATCGATCGCGGCGGCACCGGGATCGTCGCGGGCAACGCGTACGGCGCCCACTCCGGCGGCCGGGTCCGCGGGACATCGTAGTCCTTGTACATCTGGTCGTTCTCGAGGACGAGCAGCGAGGTGTGGCGCGACAGCAGGAACGACTGCTTGCCGAGCGCGACGATCTCCTTGCGCAGATCCTCGCGGTGCGCCTCGCGCAGCGTCTCGGGATCCGGGCACGCGAGGCCGCTGCACGTGACGTCGGCGAGCTTGTCGAGCAGCAAGGCCGCGATCCGGGCCTGGGCCCAGAGCCGCGGCAGGTAGGCCGCGTCGCGCTTCGCGGCGCGCGGCGCGCCGGTGGCATCCGCGAGCTCGATCCGGCGCGACCACGCCCGGCCCGCGAGCGTGCCGCGCACGGTGATCGCCGTCGGCTGGGTGTTCGCGGGCACGCGCGCGGTCACCGCGAGCTCCTCGCCATCGCCGAGCTGCGCGCTGCGGAGGTACGCCAGCGCGCCGGGGATCGCCGCGCCGTCGGCGCCGAGCACGTCGACCGCGAGGCCGGTGACCCGCGCGGTGTAGAGCGAGGCGACCAGATCGAACGTGCGCCAGCCGAGGTCGTCGGCGGGATCGATCGCGTAGGTCGCGCCGCCGGTCGCCGTCGCGAGCGCATCGAGCGACGGCAGGTCGGCGCCATCGCCGACGCCGACGCCGACGAACGTGGCCTTGCCGCGCAGCTGATCGCGGATCGTGCCGAGCGCGCGCTCGCCGTCGGTGATCTGGCCGTCGCCGAGGTAGAGGATCGTGGCGTCCTGCGGATCGGCGCCGGCGAGCGCGGTCAGCGCCTGGCCGATCGCCTGGCCCAGATCGGTCGCGCCGATGCCGCCGTGCTCGCGCGCCAGGAACGCGGCGACCCGCTTGCGATCGGTCGCGCGCACCAGGCCGAGCGGGCCGTAGCTGCGGACCCGCGCGTCGAAGGTCAGCACCGTGACCTGATCGTCCTCGTCGAGCTCGGTCAGCAGGCGATCCACGATCGCGGCCTGCGCGCGCAGCTCGACCGGCCCGCGCGACGCCGAGACGTCGTCGAGGATCACCCAGCGGCGCGCGCGGTGCGCGACGGTCGGCGCGTCGAGCGCGGGCTGATCGCGGACCAGGAGGTAGCGCCAGTCGCCCTCGGTGCGGCTGGCGATCGCGGCGCCGCGGCGCGGGTCGCGCACCGTGACGATCAGCGAGTCGCCGAGGCGCTCGCCGCGCCGCTCGAAGCGCACGACCGCGTCGTCGCCGTCGCGGGTGACCGTGACCTCGTGGCTCGGCGAGCGCAGCTCGCACGCCGCGCAGTCGCGGACGCGCACGGTCATCGTGACGTGGTCGACCGGCTGATCGAGCTCGGGCAGCGGCACGGTCAGCGTGTAGTCGTCGTAGAGCCGCGGCAGCGCCTGCGTGTACGCGAGCGCGAGCCGCTTGTCCTGGCCGGCGGGGATCGGATAGACGCGCAGCTGGACCTTGCCCGCGCCGGTCCACTCGAGCAGCGCCGGATCGATCTGGTGGTAGACGAGCTCCTCGTAGATGCGGCGCGCGCGCATGCGCTCGACCACCGCGGCCTCCTCGAGGCGCCCGTCGACGTACATCGCGAGCCGCGACAGCGCCGCGTCGGCGGGCAGCGCGAAGCGGTAGTCACCCTCGAGATCCTGGGGCTGGTCGTTGTGGAAGGTCTGGTCGAGCGCGACGCGCGCGACCTGGTTCTCGACCACCGCATCGACGGTCAGGTCGGTGAGCGGCAGCGGGTACTCCTCGGGCGCGAACCACGGCGCGTGCGCCGGGCGGCCCGTGGTGCGCGCGACCAGCGCGCCGTTCTTGACCGCGCGCGGCAGCGCGGCCTCGTCCTTTCGGCGCTCGGCCTCGGCCCAGCTCGCGAGGTGCGAGAGCCGCGGCGCCGGCTGGCGGCGCGGCACCTGGCCCGGGATCATCGTGCCGAGCTCGCCGGCGTGGAGGATCTCGTCGCCGCCATCGCCGACGACCTTGACCGCGCCGCGCACGACCGCGGCCTGGGTCTGGCCGGCCTGCGCGTCGACGACGAAGCGGGTGCCGAGCACCTCGAGGTGCCCGACCGCGGTCTCGACCGTGAACGTACCCTGGCCGGGCACGACGTCGAGGAGCGCGCGCCCGGTGACGCGCACGCGGCGCGGGCCGAGCGCATCGATCGTCGCGCCGGTGTCGAGGATCGCGAGCGAGCCATCGGCGAGCGTGACCCGCTGGCCGTCGCGCTGCTCCGACGACGACGACGCGCCGCCGCCGCGCAGCGCGTTGATCGTGACGAGCCCGCCGGCCGCCATCGCGGCGACCGCGAACCCGACGGCGATCGCGCGCCGCGGGCGCGCCCGCTTCGCCGCCGCGGCGACCAGGGTCTCGCGGATGCGGGCGCGCGCCGGATCGGCGAGCCGGGGCGGATCGTAGGCGCCGCCGAGCAGCGTCTCCACGTTCTGGGCGAGCACCGCGTCGTCGTCGGACGGCGCGGGTGAAGTCGGGCGAGTCATGGCGTGACCTCCGTGAGGGCGCGGCCGAGGGTCGCGAACGTGTCGCGGATGGCGCGGCGCGCGCGGGCGAGAAGCGACTTGGTGGCATCGATCGACACGCCGAGGTGCTGGGCCAGCGCCTCGAGGCTGTCGCCGTCGATGTACTTGCGATGCAGGACGGTGCGGTACTGCTCGGGCAGGTGCGCGATCGTCATGTTGACGAGATCGCGGGTCTCGTCGCGCTCGAGCACGTCGCCGGGCAGCGGCTGCTCGGCGAGCGCGGCGAACACCTGCGCGAGGCTCTGGTCGATGCGCTCCCAGGTGGTGGCGAGCTCGTCGGCGCGGCGGTGGACGCGCAGGTGATCGCGGATCTGGTTGCGCGACAGCGTGCACAGCCAGCTCGCGACCGAGCCGCGCTCCGGGTCGTACGCGCCGGGCTGGGCTAGGGCGCGGGCGAAGGTCTCCTGGACCACGTCCTCGGCCAGCGCGGCGTCGCGACCGACCCGGTAGAACACGAACGCGTACAGCCCATCGACGTGCTCGTCGTAGAACCGGCCCATCGCGTCGGCGTCGCCGCCGCTGGCCGCGGTCAGGTCGTCCTTCCGGCGGAACAGCCGGGTCAGGAGGCCCGCGAACGGGAAGCTCATGGCCGCCTCCGCCTGCCGCTGCGACGACGTATCCCTTGGCTATCCATCGGTTTCCACCCACCGCGGGGCCCGTCGGGCGATCCGGGATCGCCCAGCGGGAGGTCCGCTGCCACGCATCGGTTGTCCATGGTCACACCGCTACTGTCGCGGCGGGTCCGGAAGGTGTCGCGGAATCGTATGGTGCGGCGGTGGACCACCTGAACGCGCTCCGCCAGGTCTCGCTCGACCTCGACGGCCTGATCGTCGCCGGCTTCTCGATCTCCGGCCTCGCGACCTATCTCCAGATCCCCGCGCTCGATGTCTGCTTCGATCTGGGCGAGTGCCCGCTGTCGGCGCTGCCGATCAACCACGTCTTCCTGACCCATGCCCACGGCGACCACGCGCGCTGCCTGCCGCGCCACTGGCAGCTGCGGCGCATGCTCGGCAACCCGCGCGCCGCGGCGTACTTCCTGCCCGAGGTGATCCGCGCCGGTTGCGAGGGCTGGATCCGCGCCGAGGCGCAGTTCGAGGGCGTGCCCGAGGACGGCGCCCTGACGCCAGCGTTCCACGGCCTGGTCGCGTCCGAGGCGCTGGTCGCGCTGCCGCACCGCCCCGACCTGCGGGTCCGCGCGTTCGACGTGCGCCACAGCGTGCCCAGCCTCGGCTACACGATCCTCGCGCACAAGCGGAAGCTCCGCGCCGAGTACGCGGGCGTGCCCGGGCCCGAGCTCGCGGCGCTGCGCAAGCGCGGCGTCGACGTCCAGGTCGACGTCGACGACCCGCTGGTCACGTTCATCGGCGACTGCGTCGGCGCGTCGCTCGTCGAGCAGGCCCACATCTGGGCCTCGCCGATCGTGATCATCGAGGCGACCTTCCTCGAGCCCGGCGAGGAGGCGCTCGCCGCGAAGAAGATGCACACCCACCTCGCCGACATCGCCGCCGCCCTCGACCACCTCGGCGACCGGGTCGCGACCCGGCACATCGTGCTCAAGCACTTCTCGATGCGCTATGCGCGCGAGCAGGTGCTGGCGCTGGTCGCCGCCGGGATCCCCGCGGCGTTCCGCGATCGCATCCGCGTCCTGCTGTGATCAGCGGACGCCGGGCTCGTTGTCGTCGTTGACGTCGAGGTTGATCAACCCGAGGTCGATGATCTCGCCATCGCCCACGTCGATGGTCCCCACCTGCTCGCGCTCGAGATCGCGGAAGCCGAGCACATCCTGGTAGGCGCTGACCGTCACGGTGTACGAGCCCGGCGGCACCTCGAACGAGAACGCCGAGGCCCGGGCGGCGTGGCAGCTGACCGCCTGGAACAGGCGCGCCTCGGGCGGCGCGCCGACCTCGAGCACGGTGACGGTGAAGTCGAGCGGATCGCCGTCCTCGTCGGTGCACCCATCGAGGCCATCGACGGCAGCGACCGAGCCCATGATCCCGGTGCCCGGTCCGGGCTCGACACAGGCGGTGGAGAGGAGAACGGTCGCGAGCACGGCAGCGGTCCTGAGCATGGTCCGACCAATGAGCAAACCGGGTGCCACGCCGTGCCGCGGCCCCAAGTACCGAGAACCCGGCCGCCGCGCGGATACGCGATGTCGCGTCTCCACCACCCCCGGTGAACAACGCCTAACTGCTGGCCGGGCAACGGTTCTCTCGCAATACTGGTCCTATCCGTCGTGCGCTGGTTCGCCACCACCCTGGCCGGCTCGATCGCGGTCCACGCGGTGCTGGCCGGGCTCGCGTACGAGATGCCGCGGCGGTACCCGATGCCCGAGCTCGATCTCGGGCGGTCCGAGGTCTCGGTGGTCGATGTCGAGGCGGTCGCGCCGCCGATGGTCATCACGCCGATCGAGCTGGCGATGGTCGCGCCGCCCGCCCTGCCCGCCCTGCCCGCCCCGCCCGAGCCCGCGGCGGACGATCGCGCCGCGCCGCGCGCGCCGCAGATCTCGTCCGGAACCCGGACCGATTCGTCCGGTTCTCGGACGACCGAGACCACGGCGGCGGCGACCGGGACCGGCACGGGCACGGGCGCCCCGAGCGACGGCGCCGCCAACCCGCTGACGATGCGCGGCACGCCCCGCCGCCCGGACCTGACCATCGGCCCGTCCGAGGCGATGGTCGCGATCGCCAACAGCGGCGAGCGTCCGACGCCGATCCCCGAGAGCGGCCGGCTCGCCCCCGCCGGTGGCGGCGCCGCGCGGATCGGCGACCTGACCTTCACCGGCTCGGTCGATCCCGACGGCACCGTCCACATCAAGGACAAGCCCAACTTCAACATCCACCTCACGGTGCCGCGCCCGAAGCAGATCGGGAACGCGATCACGGCGTGGGCCGAGGATCCCTACGCGCAGGTCCACGCCGCCGACGACCCCAAGTACGGCGAGCGCGCCACCCGCGGCGATCACGCGGTCATCAAGCCCGATGATCAGAAGCCCGATCACGGCGGCACCGTGCCGATCGTCGGCGGCGGCTTCGACGTCACCGACTGGGTCGCGCGCAAGGCGCTCGGCCGGTCCGGCGATCCCTACGCCGCGCGCAAGCGCGCCGCGCTCGACGCGACCCGCGACGAGCGCGTCGAGATGGGCCGGCGCTACAAGCGCGACCAGCTCGCGCACGTCGACGCGCTGATGGCCGACACCCTCGACAAGGTCTGGACCGCGAGCGCCGATCGCGCGTGGACCCGCGAGGCGCTGTTCGAGCTGTGGGACGAGGGCGCCGAGACCGGCGACGCCGCGGTGATCGAGGCCGCGACGCGCGCGCGCGCCGCGGTGATCGGCTTCATCCGCGCGCACCTGCCCGCCGGCTCGGCCGACGCGTACACCGCCGCCGAGCTCACCGCCTTCAACGCCCGCCGCGCGTCGAAGGCGACCTTCGCGCCGTATTGACTGGCTACTTGGCCTTGGCCGCGCCGTCGGCGATCGCGCCGAGGATCGCGGCCAGCGGGCCGAAGTCGCGCGCGTCGGCGGAGGTCACCGGCTTGCCCAGCAGGCCCACGATGAGCGCGTCGGGGCCGAGCTCGCGACAGATCACCCGCTCCTGCGCGTCGTCGAGCTGCATCGTCGGGAACGGCACCCAGCCCGCGGGCACCCCGAGCGGCGGCGGCTCGGCGACCACCTTCGCGTCGCTGGTGAGCGCGGTCTTGACGTCGGCGCAGGTCATGCCCGGGGCGCGGGCGAGCTCGAGCGTCACGTCGGGCCAGGCCGGGGCCATGCGATCGAGGAAGTCGGCGGCGTCGTCGGCGCCGTCGCGCGCCAGCCACACGAACCCGTCGTCGGGCAGCGCGATGTCGAGGTTGGTCTTGCCCAGGTGGACCGTGCGCGCCGCCTCGATGTCGCCGCGCCGCCGGATCTCGGGGTGACGGGTCGGCTGCACGCGGCCGGTGGCGTGCGCGCGCCAGGCCTTGGTCGCGCGCTCGAGCAGCTTGTCCTTGGCGATCGCCTTGAGGCCGGCCGCGCCGACCGGCGGCTTGGCGTCGAGGAAGAAGTGGTAGAGCAAGAGGCTGGGCTCGTTGGGCGCGCTCACGCACAGCGCCAGCGACGGCACCTTGCCGATGCCGTTCTCGAGATCGAAGGTGCCGCCGGCGACCTGGAAGTGCTGGCCCCACAGATCGCGCTCGCCGAGCCAGCGGTCGGGCACGTCGAGCTCCTTGACCACCGCGGCGCAGTCGCCGGAGTCGAAGTAGCCCACGTGGATCCAGTTGCCGGCGACCAGCTTGTCGCCGACCTTGAGATCGACGACGTCGCGGCCATCGAACGACGCGCCGCCCTTCGTGAGCGCCCAGCTGCCCGACAGCATCCAGGTCGCGCCCTTGCGCGCGTCCTTCGGCAGATCGATCGCGAGCCCGGTCATGGGCAGGACGACCTTGCCCGACTTCACGGCGAGCGGATCGGCGTGGGCCGCGAGCGGCACGAGCGCGAGCGAGACGAGCGCGACGAGGACACGACGCATCAGCTTCTCCCCGGACCGGCGACGGCCGGCTCGGAGGATCGTAACACGCAGCGTGAGATCGGCCGGTGCGGCGAGTTGCTGCGGCCTGCCTACGGCAGCGCGGCGCCGACGATGTTGTAGGTGCTACCGCTCACCTGCATCCACACCAGCGCCGGTGGCGTACCGTCGTCGGGGACCGCGCCGCCGATCGAGGTCCGCACGCCGGGGTTCGCGATCAATGGGTGCCACGCCGACCACGCGGCGCCATCCCAGAAGCTGTAGCGGATGACGCCGTCGCCGCCCGCGTCGATGCTCGCGAGGATCATGCCGTCGCCGTAGGGCGCGAGGAACAGGCCCGATCCGACCGCGGCGGCCAGCGCCGGGACCGCCGCGCCGGGGCGCCAGCTCCGGCTGGTCAGCGAGAAGATCGCGTGCTCGTAGCTGTCGGGGGTGGCGCGCAGCCGGCGCACCACGTGGACCTCGCCGTCGACCAGCGCGGCCATCCAGTCGCCCAGGTCCATGGCGCGCGCCGGAGGCCCGGGGAACGCGTCGTACGGCCGGACGGTCGTGCCGGGCACGGGCAGCGGCAGCCAGGTTCCGTCCGGAAACCGGACATTCATCAGGATGTCGACCGGGTTGGCGCCGTCGGTGCCATCGACGTACAGCTCGTAGACGGTCTCGGCATCGGCGAGCAGCTGGCGCGCGTTGACGGTGTTCGGCACGCACCACTGCACGTGCTCGTCCCAGGTCGTGATGTCGCTGGCGCCGCCATCATCGACCGTGCGGCTCTCGTAGCTCACGACGTCGCCGTAGCCGCAGTTGCCGATGTCGGGCGTGGGCGGCGTGCCCTGCCAGCCGGTCGAGTCGACGACCGCGCCGCCGGCGGTGATCACGCACGCGGTACCATCGGGATCGTTGGCCGCGCCGTTGCCGAACGGCACCGGCGCGCCGAGCGCGATCGCGCCGGGCGAGACGATCGCGCGGGCGTGGTAGCGGATCGCGTCGGGATCGGCGGTGGCGCGGCTCAGGTGGACGACGTCGTGGCCGCCGAGCGCGCGGTACGCGACGACCAGGTTGCGCGCGTCGCCGGCGCCGGCGTGCGGCAGGGTCAGCGCGTCGCCGTCGCTCCAGCTCGCGAAGTCCGAGGAGAACCGCGTGCGGATGCGGGTCGGCGCGGCGCTGTCGTCGGCGAACAGCCACCACTGCTGCGCGCCGGTCGCGTGGATCAGGTGCGGCTGGAAGCCGTAGCCGATCGCGCGCGCGGCCGGAGCGCTGGCGATCACGACCGGCGCGGCGCTGGTCGCGACGGTGATCGCGGCCTCGCCGCTGCGCTCGGGGTTGGCGTGGCTGGTGGCGCGCACGTGGTACGTGCCGGCGGTCATCGGCGCGCGGTACCGCCCGTCGCTCGCGATCGTGCCGCCGCCGGCCTCGACCACCGTCCAGGTGATCGCGGTGTCGGCGCTGCCGGTCAGGGTCGCGGCGAGGCGCGTGGTCGTGTCGGCGAGGACCGCGTCGGTCGACGGCGTGACCGTGACGTGCACGTCGTCGATGACGCAGGTGCCGGCGAGATCGGCCGGCGAGTCAGGACCGTAGCTGCGCCCGGCGGCGCACGCGTCGTCGGGGAAGCTGCACGCGTGGGTCGGCTCGCACGTGCCGGCGGTGCCGGCGAGCACGCACTGCGCGCTGTCGTCGCAGCGATACGTGGTCTTGCCGAGACACCCCGCGAGCAGCACCGCGACCGCGACGACCTTGCGCACGCTGCATCGTACCACCCGTGCCGGCGGGCCCGATCGCGGCAGCTCCGTGGCATCCTCGGGCGATGCGTGCCTTCGCTCTCGTCGCCCTCCTCGCCGCCTGTGGCGGCAAGTCCCCGCCGCCCGCCGCGCCCGCGCCGGCCACGCCCGCCGCGTCGACGCCCGCCGCCGATCCGGCGCGGATGAGCGACGAGGAGTTCGAGGGGATGATGCGCGACACCGTCGCGCTGTTCGAGGCCATGGGCAACGCGGCGGACGCGAGCGGCGGCGACTGCGACAAGCTCGCCGCCGGCCTCGATCAGGCGCTCGCCGATCACCACGCGGTCGTCGAACGCGCCCGCGCGCTCAAGGGCAACGCGGACATCGACAAGCGCGCCGACGCCTGGCTGTCCTCGCACGACGAGGCCGTCGCGCCGGTCCAGAAGGTCGCGCAGGCCGGCCAGCACTGCGGCGACAACGCCGCCTTCCAGGCGGTCATGAAGAAGTTCGATACGATGTGATCGCGGGCGCCAGCGCGCCCGGACAGCACCTACTCGGCGAGGTGCCCGAACGCCGCCGCGGCCGCCGCCGCCGCTCGTGCGCTCTCGACCGCGCCGTCGACCTCCACCGAGCTCTCGATCTCGTCGATCGTCACGCCATGGCCCGCGCCTCCCGCCGGGGCGCGGTCGACGTGTGACTCGAACTCGTCGATCGTGACGTGGCCGGCGCGCTGCGTGCGCGGCGTCTCGACCTCGGCGGTCACTTCATCGAACTGGATGGGCATCGACGGATGGTACGAACCGCGACGGTCGGCCGCCCCTTCCCGGCGCCGGACCTGGCTGGAAAAGTCGGGCACCGCTCGGGGCGCTACGCGTTCGGCCCGGGCCGCAGCCAGCCGGTGAGCCGGTCCCAGACCAGCTGCACGTTGCCGGCGCGCACCGCCGCCCCGGCGGTCGACGCGCGGACGCCATCGCCGACCCGGTGCATCCACGCCAGCTCGTCGGGGTCGAGCGGCCCGCGATCGAGCGCGCGCATGGCCTCGTCGAGCTCGCGGCCATCCTTGGGGCCGCACAGCACCGTGTCGACCGCGGGCGCGGTCAGCGCGAACCGGTAGCAGTCCGACGCCTTCGGCACCGGCTCACCCGCCGGTACGAGCTTGCGGTCGAGGAGCCCGCCCCAGCGGGTCGCGGTGTACGCGACCACGCCGGGCCCGTCCGGGTGCTCGGTCACCGTCGGGAACACGTCGCTCTCGGCGCCGCGGTGCGCGGCGTTGTAGCGGACCATGATCGCGCCGAAGACCGGATCGCGGACGTAGTGCGCGAAGGTCGGGCGGTGGTGGCACGACACCATGATCGTGCGGACCTTGCCGGCCTCGCGCAGGGTCAGCGCGGCGTCGAGGATGCGATCCGGCGGCGGATCGTTCCACCAGCCCAGGAGCAGCACGTCGGCGTAGTCGAGGTGCAACCGGCGCAGCGCCAGCTCGAGCGATGGCCGGACCGCCAGCGCGGCCCGCGCGTAGCTCTGGACCACGACCACCATGCCGTCGCGGCGGCGCGGCGCCAGGTGGCGGATCGCCTCCCCGAACGCGCCGGTGCGGCGCGACCCCCAGTACAGGTAGTTCACGCCGCGCTCGACCGCGCGCTCGACATCGGCGGCGCCGATGCCATAGCCCGACGCGATGCCGAGGCGCGACACGGTGAGACCGCTTCGACCGAGCGTCACCTTGTCCCAGAGGCTCATGATAGGTAGCAGTAGGCCACGAACCGGACGCGCCTGCTATGTTGCGCTCGTGGCGTTCGATGGACCCTTGCTGGCTGGCCGGTTTCGCCTCGGGCCACGTCTAGGCCGGGGCAGCCAGGCCGAGACCTTCATCGCGCGCGACGAGAAGGAGAAGACCGAGGTCGTCGTCAAGCGGCTGAAGCTGACCGGCGCGTGGAAGCAGTTCGATCTGCTCGAGCGCGAGGCCAAGGTGCTCGGCCAGCTGCGCCACCCCGGCATCCCGCGCTACCTGCAGACCATCGAGGAGCCGGTCGGCACGTTCAACCTGGTCATGCAGCGCATGCCCGGCGAGGATCTGCGCGAGCTGACCGCGCGCCGCCGGCTGTCGATGATCGAGCTGCGCGATGTCCTCGTCCGCGCACTCGAGCTCTGCGACTACCTGCACGCGCGCACGCCGCCGGTGATCCACCGCGACATCAAGCCCTCGAACCTGGTGCGCGCGCCCGACGGCAAGCTCGCGCTGGTCGACTTCGGCGGCGTGCTCGATGCGGCGCGCGAGCGCGGCGGCTCGACGATGGTCGGCACGTTCGGCTACATGGCGCCGGAGCAGCTGCACGGCCAGTGCACGCCCGCGACCGATCTGTTCGCGCTCGGCGCGACGATCGTCGCGCTCGCCGGCGGCGTCGAGCCGGAGGACGTGCCGCGCAAGGGCCTGCGCATGGATCTCGCGAAGCACCTGCCCGCGCTCGATCCCGATCTGCGCGCGGCGCTCGCGGCCATGACCGAGCCCGAGCCCGAGAAGCGACCGCAGCGCGCGCGCGACGTGATCAAGCTGCTCGCCGATCCGCGGCGCGCGGCGCCCGAGCGCGCGCTGTCGACGATCGCGCCGGCGACGCCCGCGCGCCACCGCAACCCGGCGCGCATGTTCGCGGCGCTCCCCGAGCCGCTGGGCGCGCTGGTGCGGCTCGGCGTGGTCGGGTTCTCGGTCAGCGGCTGGGTCGCGATGCTCGGCCTGCGGTTCGCGCTGTTCATGATGACGTGGTGGGTGCTGGTGCTCCCCGCCCGGCGTCGACCATCGGTGCGCGAGAGCGTGCGCGACGTCGATCAGCTGCTCGGCGATGGCCAGCACGGCTTCACCGATCTCGCGCGCGCCGCGCTCCGCCGCAGCGACCGCCCGGCGCTACCGCCGGGCGAGTCGTAGCCGCCCACGCCGCGGCGGTCAGCCCGGCCCGCGGACGTTGCCGCCGATCCAGTACGGCAGGATGTCCGCCGCGAAGTGGCCGACGCTGCGGCCCGCGAACTCGGCGACGCCGCCGACGCCGTGCGCGTTGTCCCACGACATCGGGTTGACGTAGTTGTACGTCGCCTTGTAGCGCGGGTCCGTGACCTCGGCGCCGGTGTCACCGTCGCGCACCGACTCGCGGCCGTCGGGGTTGATGTACTTCTTCTCGGGCGCGCCCTGGCCATCGTCGTGATAGACGGACATCCACGGCGGCAATAGCTCCCAGCCGGCCTTCGGGTCGGCGAGGTCACCCGAGCTCGGCGCCGGACCGTTGCGCGCGTCGCGGCCCTCGAAGTGCCAGTCGGTCAGGCCGTGATACGCGGCGTCGGCGCCGTCGGCCACGCCCTGCACCGCGCGCTCACCGAGGCTGTACGCGCCCTGGCCGAGCTCGACCGCGCCATTGGCGAGGTACTCCCCGGCGCCCTTCGCGGCGTGGATGCCGTCATCGACGAGGCCGGCGGCCCCGTTGTAGAGGCTCTCCGCGCCACCGGCCACATCGGGAAGATTCGCAGAGATGGTGTCCCAGACGCCCATGGTCCCATTCTACGCGGGCCGGGCGCCGAATCCTCCCTCGCGGCCTCGCGCTCAGCCCGGCCCGCGGACGTTGCCGCCGAGCAGATACGGCAGCACGTCGGCGCCGATGTGGCCGATGCCGCGCGCGGCCCACTCGGCCACCCCGCTGACGCCGTGGGCGTTGTCCCAGGCCATCGGCGTCACGTAGTTGTACGTGGCCATGTAGCGAGGATCGGTGACCTCGGTGCCGGTGTCGCCATCGCGGACCGACTCGCGGCCATCGCCATTGACGTACTTGCGCTCGGGCGCGCCGTGGCCGTCGTCGTGGAACACCGACATGCTCGGCGGCAGCAGCTCCCAGCCTCGCGACGGATCGCCGAGCTCGGCGTCGCTGGGCGCCGCGCCGTTGCGCGCCTGGCGGCCCTCGAAGTGCCAGTCGGTCAGGCCGTGATACGCCGCATCGGCGGTGTCGCTGACGCCCTGCACCGCGCGCTCGCCGAGCCCGTAGGCGTCGTGGCCGAGCTCGACCGCGCCATCGTGGAGATAGCGCCCCGCGTCGGTCGCCGCGCCGACGCCGCGGTCGACGAGGTCCGATGCACCGGAGTAGAGGCTCCGCGCGGTCCCTCCGAGATCTACCGAAGGTACGTTCGCGGTGAGGTCGTCCCAGAGCCCCATGTCTCGATAGTACGACCGAGGCCGCGAGACCTTCCTCTCGTCATGTGACCCAGTGCGCGAGCGCCGGCTCGGCGCCGGTGGCGGCCGGACGCGGCAGGCCATGGACCGAGGCGATCAGCTCCGCGAACACCGCGCGGTTGCGATCGAGGTTCGCGGCGTGGCTCTCGAGCCGCAGCGCGTAGCGGAAGCGCGCGTCCTCGAGCACCGCGACCTCGAAGAACAGCGGCGTGCCGCTGCCGAACCGCCCGGCGGGCCGCCACAGGCTGCCGGTGAGGCCGTCGCGGGCGGTCACCGGAAACGGCCCCTCGACGGTGTCGCGCTCGAACCCGAACCACGACATCTCGTGGAGCAGGCGATCGAGCTCGGAGGCCGGCGTGTCGTGGCCGGGCCGCGCCGGGAACACGCTGATGAAGCCGTGGTCGGCGGGGAAGTCGGGCGCGTACCACTCGGTGATGAGCCCGCGGGGATAGCCGCGCCAGCCCGCCGGCGCGGCGTAGCGGAACCGCCGGCGGCGCGCCTCGCCGAGACCGAGCGAGTGGTAGTAGGCCAGGTCGCGGACCCCGCGGCGAAACCGCGCGAACGCCGGCGCGTCGTCGGTGCCGCCGTCGATCTGCGTGAACGCGTGATCGCCCCAGACCAGCGCGATCGTGCGCTCGAACGGCACCGCGCCGCGATGGCCCGCGATCGTCGCGATCGCCGCGAACTCGCCCTCGCACGTGGTGAAGGCCTCGAGCGGCGAGACCTCGAGCGGCGCGAAGAACGCCATCTGCTCGCGCGCCGAGGCCAGCACGTCGCGCGCGCGGCGCAGCGGCTGCTGGCGCTCGCGGATGCGGATGCCGCCGCGATCGCCCCCGGCGGGCGGCGACAGCGCCAGGCCATCGGCGCGGTAGCGCACCTGCCAGCCGGGGAGCAGATTGGGCAGCACGCCCGCATGATAGCCTCATCGTCGACGATGCGGTTCACGCTGACCATCCCGCCCGCGCTGGCGACCGACTGGACCGCCGCGTCGCCGACGTCGATCGTGGCGCGGTCGGGCGCGTTCACGATCGCGATCGTCGGGCTCCACGCGCTGCCAGACGACCTCGACGCCTGGGTCGCGACCGCGATGCGGCGCGAGACGCCGGTCGGCGCCCAGGTCGAGATCGGCCGCGGCACCGATCAGGCCACCGCCAGGCGCTGGCCGATGCGGCTCGTCGATGCGCGCGTGCTCGTCGACGGCGCGCCGGTCGAGGTCCGGGTCGCGGCGTTCTACCGGTTCTTCGAGTACGGCGGCATCGCGCTGGCCCGCGCCCCGTCCGCGACGCCCGATCCCGCGCTCGCCCAGGAGGCGCTCGCGATCCTCGCGACCGCGGAGCCCGACTGGTCGTCGGAGGTCGTCACGATCGAGGAGCTCTGGGCGCCCTGATCGGGCTCAGGTGGCTTCGGGCTCGGCCTCGACGACCGGCTCGGTCGCGCGCATGCGCTTCCACGCCAGGCTGACGATCAGCCCCGACAGCGTCACCGCGATGCCCGCGTAGGCGCGGCCGTCGAAGGTGGCGTGCTCGAACAGCGCATCGACCAGCAGCGCGACCAGCGGCAGCACGAACGACAGCGTGCTCGTGGTCATCAGGTTGGTCGCCGACAGGAGCCAGAAGTAGGTCACGAACGCGAGCACCGAGCCGATCACCGCGAGGTAGAGCAGCGCCAGGGTCGGCCCGGTGGGCGGCGGCCAGGGGATCGCGGTGTCGCCGGTCACCAGGCACACCGCGCCGAGACAGATCGCCGTGACGGTGATGAACACCGCGGTCGACGCGAACGCGTGCACGTCGTCGCCGTGGCGCTTCATGATCATCGAGTAGATCGTCGACGCGACCACCGAGCCGAGCACCAGCATCACGCCCACGCCCTCGCTCGCCGAGGTCTGGTGGCGATCGACGTAGATGATGCCGACGCCGACCAGCGACACGATCGCGCCGACGACCTCGGCCCAGCCGATCCGCTCCATGCGGGTCGCGGTCAAGAGCAGCGCGAGGATCAGCGGCTGCGTGCCGAACAGCACCGCGGCCAGCCCGCCGGGCACGCGCTCCTCGCCGAGGTAGACCAGCGCGTAGCCGACGGCGTCGAGGATGCCGGCGAGGATCAGCCACAGCCAGGCGCGGCCAACCGGCCAGGGGCGCGCGCGCCAGGCCATCGGGATCAGGATCAGCGCGGCGATGCCGAAGCGGATCGCCGCCGCCGGCATGGTCGGGTAACCGCCGGGCCCGATGCAGACGCGGATCGCGAACCAGGTCGTGCCCCAGACCAGAGCGCACACCAGATACGCGATCACGGTGGATCGGGTCGACGGCAAGGTTCCGTTGATAAACGCGTGGCGAGCCCAGCGCAATCCCGCGGCAACACTCGGCGCTATGCGCCCGGAAGCATGGACAGAACCTGACCGGCGAAATGTGATCCCCACTGCATAATGGGGCATGTCCCTCGCCGATTTGCCGATCGAACCCGTCCCCGCCGGGAGCCCGGCGGTCTCCGCCGCCACCCAGGGGCGCGATGGCCGACGCGGTCGATCACCACCCGGAGATCGCGCTCGCGTGGGGCAAGGCGACGGTCGCGACCTGGACCCACACCGTCGGCGGGCTCGCGGAGATCGACTTCCGGTTCGCGGCCCGCTGCGATCAGATCTTCCGGTCGCTCGCGGCCTGACCCGGCGACGCGCGGCGATCGGCGCCGCCGACGAAGCCGGCGAGCTGGCGCTGATGATCGTCGGCGAGCGCGCCGGTGGCGGCGGCCGCGCGGCGGGCGTGATCGAGCGCGGCGACGATCGCGTCGGTCGTGATCAGCGCGAACAGCACGACGTGGATCGCGATGCCGCACGCGGCCGCGATCGTGGTGGCGGCGCGCAGCCCGGTCTGATCGACGAGCTCGATCACCGCCAGCATCGCGAACACGCCGGCGAGGCTGTTGACCGCGATCAGCGGGTTGCGGTTGCGCGCGACCACGGCGCGGGTGGCGTCGGCGCTGAGCGGCCGGGCCAGCTGCCAGCCCTCGCGCGCGGCGAGCGCGGCGGCCGCGGCGACGGTCAGCACGGTCGCGGCGAAGAAGCCGCTGCCGGTGAGCTGCAGCGGCGGCACGAGCACCGCGACCGCGAGCACGCCGCCGGCGGGCGCGGCGACGAGGATTGCCCAGCCCGGCGCGGCCGCGCCCGGGAACAGCAGCTTGGCGACGGTCGTGCCGCGCACCGCGCCGGGCACGAGCGCGAGCGTGATCGGCACCATCATGAGCAGCGCGTGCATCGAGCCGAACAGGCCCACGCCCATCGCGTCGCGGCCCGCGCCGACGAGGCTGCGGATCGGCAGCAGGCCGATCACCAGCGGCACGAGCGCGGCGGCGATCGTCGCGATCGCCAGCACCTGGCGCTGGCGATACCAGCCGACCCAGTGGCCGAGCTCGCGCCACGCGACGGCGCACAGCGCGAGGTCAGCGGCGACCGGGATCGCCGCGACCGCGCGGGCCGCGCCCGGGACATTGCTGGCGAGCAAGAGCTCGACGATCCGCAGGCCGGAGAGCAGCGCGAGGCCGACCGCGACCACCAGCAGCGTCGAGCGGCGCCAGGCGAGGAACGCCTGGAAGCTCGGATCGACGATCGGCGGCGACGCCAGCGTCATCGCGTTGCGCTCGTCGGACAGCACCAGGCCCGGCTCGATGCGCGAGCGGAACGCGCGGCGGAGCGAGACCTGGGCGAGGTGGATCCACGGGTGCGCGCGGATCGCGCCGCTGCGGTCCACGACCGGCGCGGTCTGGACCGAGGCCTCGGCGGGCGCGGGCAGCGGCAGCGCGGTGAGGCCGGTGCTCGGCGAGCTGTTCGTGGGCGGGCCGTGCTCGGCGGCGATCGGCGGGCGAGCGGTGACCGTGGCGGGCGCCCGCGGCAGCGGTGCGGCGCCGACCGCGTGGGTGTCGGGGGTCGGCGACGGCGCCGACAGCGGCATCGCGAGCGGGGCGGCCGCGTGCGGGGTGGCGCTCGCGTGCGGCGCGGCGGCCGGCGCC
>JAIOQA010000303.1 GCA_021413675.1 Deltaproteobacteria bacterium
CCCGCCGGAGCCAGAAGCCGAACCGACGCTGTGGGATCGCATTGTCGATGGCGCGTCTACGCTGGCCAGCCACAACCTGCTCGGCAGCGCCGTCAAGGGGCTGTTCCCGGACATGTGGTCTGGTGCCGAGAAAGCGCTCAAGGAGTTCGACATCGGCGAGCCGGTCGACACCGGCCCGTCGTGGTACGAGCAGATGACCGACCCGCTCTATTCCGCGCCCGATGCCGCGCAGGAGGCCCACGGCGGCGGCGGCTGCACGTACGCCAAGATCGAGGGCCGCTGTTCGCTCACCGATCTCGGCGATCATCCGGTGATGACGTTCACCGGGACGGTCGATGGCAAGGCGGTCGAGCTGCCCGGCAATTCGGTGCGCGATGCGTTCGCGTTCCAGCCTTTCGGGCTCGGCACCAACATTCCGTGCACGCTCGAGTTCGAGACCCAGGGCACCTGCACGCCGTGCATGTTCTCGGTCGGCGAGTGCGGCAAGGCCGCGTGGGACGCGTTCCGCGCGCACAGCAAGTAACCCGCATCGAGCCCGCGCGGCGCCGGGATTCCGCGTAAGGATCCGCCGATGCGAAGGCTGGTGCTCGCGCTCCTGATCGGCTGCGGCTCGTCGGCGAACCCGACGAGCCCACCACCGCCACCGCCGGCTCCGCAGGACGCCGCGCCCGCGCCCGCCGACGCCGAGTCGATCGATGCCGCGGTCGCCACGCCGACCGCGGTCAGCCCGCCGGTCGACACCACCACCGGCGCGTCGCCGAGCTGGACCGCGGGCCCGCCGGTGATCGTCGGCGATTCCGTCGATGGCGCCGCGCTGCGCGCCGAGAACCGCGCCCGGCTCGCCGCCGATCACAGCGCGGTCACGATCCTCACCGGCGGCACGGCGCGCGAGCTCGGCCAGCGGCTGTGCGAGGCGGTGGTGCCGGCGCGCCCGGCCGAGATGCCGGTGCTGCTCAAGCCCAACATGAGCGGCATCGACTGGTTCAGGAACCCGAAGACCAACCACGGCGACAACGGCGTCGTCGGGCGCACCACCGATCCCGAGTTCGTGCGCGGCGTGGTGCGGTGCCTGAAGGCGCGCGGCCACACCGCGATCACGATCGCCGACGGCTTCACCGGCAAGGCCGCCGACTGGGATCGCCTGATCAAGGTCTCGGGCTACGCGGCGATGGCCAAGGACGAGGGCGTGCGCCTGGTCGCGATGGATGACGATGGCGTCTGGGACGTGCAGGGCGATCAGCCGGGCAAGCCGCTCGGCGTGCGCGGCATGGAGAAGACCGGCGTCCCGACCTTGCTCATGCCCAAGCTGCTCGCCGAGCACCTCGATCACGGCCTCGTGATCGCGCTGCCCAAGATCAAGACCCACCGGTTCGCGGTGTTCTCGATCGGCATCAAGCTCCTGCAGGGCACGGCGATGTACTCGGATGCCGCGCCGGCGTTCCACCAGAAGTGGCGCACGCACAAGGAGATCGGCGCCGCCCTCGCGCTGGTCAAGAAGGGCGATCCCAGGGCCCGCGCGGCGTACGTGAAGTCGCTCGAGCGGTTCGCCGAGCGCATGGCCGACATCCTCGAGATCGAGGCGCCTGACGTGGTGCTCGCCGAGGGCGCACCGGCGATGTCCGGCGATGGCTTCGCGGTGATGCTGCCGTCGAAGGAGCGGGTCGCGATCGGCGGCACCAACGTGATCCTCGTCGATCGCGTGGGCGCGCAGTTCCTCGGCCTCTGGAACCACCGCGGCCTGGCGCGTGAGCTCGGCGGCCACACGACCTCGCCGCTGCTCGAGGTCGCCGCGAAGCGGTTCGGCGTCGACATCGCCGCGCCCACGGTGGTCGGCGATGGCGCGCCCTTGCTCGCGAAGCCGCGCCCGGCCCACCTCATCGGCATGGCCAACTTCGAGATCGACGACGCGCCGCCGGCCCACGAGCCGATCCACGCCGCGCATGTCGCCGACGGCCTTGCGCCGACCATCGACGGCGCGCCCGACGCGATCTGGGATCGCGCGCCCGCGCGCCGCTTCGTCACCGACTACAGCGGCGCGACCACGCCGACCGCGACCACGGTGCGCATGCTGTGGGGCGCGCACGGCCTGTACCTGCGCTGGGAGCTCGAGAGCGCCGGGCTGTTCACCGATCAGACCCGGCCGACCGATGTCGAGCGCGTCGATCTGTACGAGGAGGACTGCGTCGAGCTGTTCCTCGCGCCCGATCCGGAGACGCCGGCGCGGTACTTCGAGATCGAGGTCGGCCCGTTCGGCCACTGGTTCGACATCGCGGTCGACCGCACCGGCGCGCCGGGCGCGAAGAAGGCCGACAACGCGTGGTCGGGCGGGCTGGTCATCGGCACCTCGCGCGATCCGGTCACGCACCGCGCCGTCGTCGAGGTCGCGGTCACCGATCCCGCGGTGATCGCTGCGCTGGTCGCCGGTGCGTCGCTGCCGATCGGCCTCGATCGCATGGAGGGCCAGCGCCCGCGCCAGTACTTGATGGCGTTCCCCGGCCGCACCGCCAGGCCCAGCTTCCACGCGCCTAGCGGCTTCGGCGCGCTCGTGCTCGATCCGTAGTCGCGAGGATCAGGGGCGGATCTCGATCCGCCCGTCGGTCGCGAACGTCACCGTCGGATCGGCGGTGATCGCCGCGATCAGCGCGTCGTCGATCTTCATGCCCACCTGGGCCGGCTTGTCGATCAGGCCGAGATAGCCCGAGCCGCCGTAGTAGACGAAGTCGGGCAGCACCAGCGTGTAGGTCGTCGACGTGTCGTTGGCGATCGGCGTGCCGTCGGCGAGGGTGAGCGCTTGCACGCGGCTGCCCGCCGCGGCGCTGCCGCTGAACGCGACGCGGAGCCCCGCCACCTGGAGGAACGGGCTCGAGCCGGTGGTGCTGGTCCACTGGCTGACCGCGAACTCGAGTAGCGCCCAGAGATCCGCGCCGGTCACGTCGACCGCCGCGACCCGGTTGCTGAACGGCGAGATCGCGCGCGCGTCCTGCACCACCAGATCGTAGGGCGGCCCGGCGGCGTAGCCCGCCTGCGGTCGGCGCAGCCCGGTGTCGGCGGGCAATACCGCCGACGCGGGCAGCCCGGCGCGCAGCCCGCCGCCGTTGACGACCGCGATGTCCGCGCCTGGCACCGCCGCGAGCATCGCCGCGGTCACGAAGTCGCCGAGGCCAGTCTCGGCCCGCCGCGACGACTGCCCGTCCCACACGAACGGCGCGTCGACCGTGCCGAGCGGCGTCTCGTCGCGCGGGGTCCGCTCGACGCACCCGGTGGGAGCGATCGGCGCCGAGGGATCGATGAGGTACAGCGACGCGCGATGGGTCGAGCACGTCGACGGGATCCCGGCGTGGCCGGGCGCATCGGTGGTGAGCATCGCGCTGCCATTGCCGAGCGCGGTGACCAGCTCCTCGGCGCCCGTCCGCCAGGTCACCGGGTCGCTCGGGCCCGAGACCACGAGGAGTGGCGGTGCGGTCGGCGCCGCGACGCTCGTCACCGGGTCGTCGGCGGTCCACGTGGCGCGCAGCAACAGGCGCACCCGCGCGTCGCGATCACCGCCGGACAGCAACGTGAACAGCGGCGCGTCCGCGGCCAGCCCGACCAGGCGCTGCCGCCACATCGCGAGGCCGGTGGCGGCATCGCCCGGGCGCAGATCGTCGAGCGCGTGGATCAGCGCCGGGCTGTCCTTCCAGGTCGCGGAGATGGAGGTGAATGCATCGAGCGCGGCGAACGCAGGCGCCGGGTCCTGGTCGCGAGTGGCGACGAGCATCGCGGCGATGTCGGGGTAGCGGGGCTCGTACAGCATGCCGCGGAGCGCGGTTCCGAAGGTGACCACGTCGAGCGTGCGCGTGCCGCTGGTCAGCGGCGAGGTGACGAGGCCCTGGGCCAGGGTCTGCAGCGCCGCGTAGGTCGTGCCGGACGCCGGGCGAAACGCGCAGCCCGCGGTGGGGATGTCGCACCAGGCCGCGAACGCGACGACCGCCGCCTCGCTGCCGCGGATCGCTTCCTCCTCGCGATCGAGCACGCTGTTGCGCCCCGAAAGCGCCGAGCCGAGGACCGCGGCGCGCAGGCGATCGGGGTGCGTGGCCGCGAACACCGTCGCGATCCACGCGCCGTACGAGGAGCCCATGATCGAGATGCGGTCGTCGCCGAGCGCCTGCCGCAGCCGGTCGATGTCGTGCGCGGTGCTGCGGGTGTCGAGGTGGCGGATCGATTCGGTCGAGGTGCCGGTCGTGCAGCCCGCGAGCGCCGCGTCGAGCAGCGCGTCGACCTCCGCATCGCTCGCCGCCGCCAGCACGTTCGACGGGATCGCCGCCCGCGTCGCGTCATCGACACAGGCGACCACCGGTCCAGTGGCGCCCGTGCCGCGGACGTCGAAGCTCACCAGATCGAACCGGCGCCGCACCTCGCCCATCGTCGGCACGAAGCCGGGCGCCAGCGCGCGCAGGAGCTCGACGCCAGACTGGCCGGGCCCACCCGGGGCGACGAACAGCGCGCCGATCCGCGCCGAGGGCGACAGCGCGGGCAGGCGGATCACCGCGAGGTCGATCGCCCCGAGGGACGGATCGGCGTATGCCAGCGGCGCGGTCAGCGTGCCGCACTCGAAGCCATCGCCGCACGCGGTCCACGTGATGCTCGGCGGCGGACTGGCATCCACAGCAGCATCGGTGATCGCATCTGCTGGTGAGGCGTCGGCCGGACTCGCATCGGATGCCGACTGACCACCACCGCCACACCCCACCAGCGCAAGCAGGACGCAGGAAACCACACTCGCTCCCCCGAGCGACCTGGGAATCATTCGTAGACATTGCCCTGGACTGGCACTGACGCGCAACAGGGCAGTTCCAGGATTCGCCAGTGGTCAGCGCGCCCGGATGCACGGCACCGTGATCTCGGCGCCCGGTGCGCGCTTCACCCGCCGCCGAGCTCGCGGACGCGCGCCTGGATCTCCCACCAGTAGTTGTTTCGCAGATCCGCCTGGAGCTCGCTGCTGCCATGCACGTCCTCGTTGACCCGCACGTGCACGGAGTCGCTGTTGCTCGCGGTCATGGCGAACGCGCCGAGGTGGTGACCGGACGGGAGCTCGTAGAGATGGACGGTGCCGGTCATCACGCCGGGCATGAAGGTGTCGCCGCGCGCGGCGTAGGCCACCTTGGACTGGTTGGTGTGGACGATCAGCGCGTAGCGCGCCGCGCCGACCTGGTCGCAGACCTTGCGGAGCCGGGCGACGTCGCCTTGCTCGACCTTCAGGCTGCTCCGATCGATTCCCTTCGTCGCGATGTCCAGCACGTGGATGGTGTCAGGGCCAAGGTCTCCCTTGGTCGCGCGCAGGTTCCCGTCGACCGCGCCCGGCACGTCCAGATCGGCGGCGTCGATGACGACGGTGTTGCCGCCGGCGCCCAGGATCGGCGGCCCGGCCGTCAGCGCGAACTTCTCGTCGGGGACCGGGATCCTGGTACGGAGCGCGGCGGCGATCACGTCCAGCGTCGGCCCGATCGTCGCCGCCGCATGACAGATCTGCCGGGCCTCCGCAGGATCGACCGGGTCGTGCGGCGTCGAGCACGCGGTGAACAACACGGAGAGGATGGCGGCGCGGCAGGTCGTCATGCGGGTCCCTCGTTCGCGTGGAGCGTGTGACCACCCAGCCGTAACACCGGGCGCGCGATGAACGTGACCCAGTACCTCCGACTCGCAGAGCGCGTGTCGATGTGTCGATGTGCCTCCTTCGAGGCGGCGCGGCCGTGGGGCGCGCGCGGCAGCGCATCGGTGATCACGCTGGCAACGTGGCCCGCGGCGACCTGCGGCTCACGGGCGCTGCCCGATCCAGGTCCGGACCCTGGCGAGCTCGCTCTTGCCGAGGTCACCCGCCGCGAGTAGCTCGGTCTCGGCGGCGCGCGCGGTCGCCATCGCCTCGGTGTGCTCACCCGCCGCCCACTCCGCGCTGGCGAGCACTGCCCGCATCGCGCCCCGGTCGGCCGGTGCGCCCGCGGCCTTGTCGGCGATCGCGATCGCGCGAGTGATGGTCGTGATCGCGTCGCGCGGCTTGCCCAGCGAGACCTGGCACCGGCCCAGGCCGGCGAGCGCCTCGGCGTTGCCGAGGCTGTCGGGCGCCGCGGCGGCGAGGCCGGCGATCGCTCGCGCGAACTGTGCCTCCGCGCCGCGACAGTCGCCGGCCTCGGCCTGCAGCTTGCCGAGCGCGACGAACACGCTGAGGGTCCGTGGGTGACCGGCGCCGAGCGCCTTGGTGTCGATCGCGAGCTTGCGCTCGAACAGCGCGCGCGCGCCTGCCACGTCACCCTTGTCTTTGAGGACGTAGGCCATCGAATCGAGCGAGGTCGCGACCGTCGGGTGATCGGGCCCGAACGCGGCGACGCGGATGTCACGCGAGCGGATGGCGAGCGCGAGGGCCTCGTCGAGCTTGTGCTGCTGGCGCTTCACCTCGGCCAGGCTCGCCAGGGTCATCGCCACCAGCGGGCTCGCGGGGCCGAGGGCGCGCTCGCGGATCGCCAGCGCCCGGGTGAAGAGCGGCTCGGCCTCGTCCAGCCGACCCTGCTCGGTCGCGACGTTGCCCAGGTTGTTCAGCGACCCCGCGACCACCACCGCGTCGGGCCCGAACGCTCGCTCCTTGATCGCGATCGCGCGGGTCAGGTAGGCACGCGCGCGCGGCAGGTCGCCGGCGCTCTCGGCCGACAGCGCGAGGTTGTGCAGGATCGACGCGACCCGCGGGTGCGCCTGGCCATCGAGGCGGATCTCCATGGCCAGGGCCTCCT
>JAIOQA010000304.1 GCA_021413675.1 Deltaproteobacteria bacterium
CGCGCCTCGCGGCGGAGGCGCGGTCCGACGCGCGAGCACGCGCGCCCGGCGTCGCGCGATCGGCGCCCGCCGCGGCGCGGGCGCCGGCCAGGATCGCGGCGACCGCCAGCATCGACGGGACCAGCCACACCAGCACCGCTGGCGCGCTGTGGCGACGCCCCGCCGTGGTTGGCCCCATCTCGCGACGAGACCGTAACACGCCCGTCACGGCGCGACGGCGCCATCGTCGTCGGGCGAGCTGTACGAAACCTGCACAGCGCCGCTGGCGCCGCTGGCGCCGCTGGCGCCGATCAGCGCCGCGCGAGCGCGCGCACGTGATCGAGGCCGAGCCCGCCGAGGCGCGCCCACGGATCGGGGCCGACCGCGTACGCGCCCTTGGCGTCGCGCTGGACCTGCGTGATCGTCGGGTACTCGTCCTCGAGCTCGCGCATCAGGCGCTCGCGGCGCACGGTCGTGTCGCGATCGCGGATCGCGGCGGCGAGCTCGGTGTTGCGCGCGATGCCGTCGGCCACCGCCTGGCGCAGCTGATCGGTGTCGAACGGCTTCGACAGAAACCGGAAGATCTCGCCCTCGTTGATGCCCTTCACCGCGGTGTCGAAGGTGCCGCGACCGGTGAGCAGGATGCGCACCGTCTCCGGGCGGATCTTGCGCGCCGCCGCGGCCAGCTCGACGCCGGTCATCTCCGGCATGTCGAAGTCGGACACCAGCACGGCGATGGGCTGCGCCGTCAGGATCGACGCGGCCTCGAGCGCGCTGGTCGTCGATACCACCTGCAGCCGATCGCGGCGCAGCGTGCGGACGATCGCGGCGAGCAGGTCGGCGTCGTCGTCGACGCACAGGATCGTGGGAGACGTGGTCATCTCGGCCTCGGCGTTGGAGTCAGGGTCTCAGGCGGGCAACCAGCGCCGCCAGCCGCGCTTGTCGAAGTCGCGATCACCGGTCTCGAGCTCGGCGGCGAGCGCCCGCATGCTCGGGAAGCGCGCGGACGGCAGCTTCTGGAGGCACTTGCTCACGATCTCGACGAGCGGCCGCGGGATCGGCCCGTGCGGGCTCGACGCCTCCGGCACCGGCGCGCGCAGGTGGGCGAGGCACAGCTCGCGCACGTTGGCGGCGTGGTACGGCGGCTGGCCGGTCAACATCTCGAAGATGATCGCGCCCAGCGAGTACTGATCGCTGCGCTCCTCGGCGCCGTGCCCCTGGATCTGCTCGGGCGAGATGTAGTGCGGCGTGCCGAAGACGAACTCGCTCGACTCGGTGGCCTGCCCGATCTGCTCGTCGCGGATCTGCGCGAGGCCGAAGTCGAGCAGCTTCACGGTCGGGCCCTCGGGGCCCTGCTCGACCAGCACGTTCGACGGGCTGACGTCGGCGTGGATCACGCCGCGCTCGTGGGCCGCGGCCAGCGCCGAGGCCAGCTGCCGCGCGATCGACACCGCGGTCCGCGGCTCGAGCGCGCCCTGCTCGATCAGATCGGTGAGGCTCGCGCCGGGCAAGAGCTCCATCACGACGTACGGGCGACCATCGACCAGGTGGCCGAAGTCGAACACGTCGACGATCCCGGGGTGCTTGATGCGCGCCGCCGCGCGGGCCTCCCGCAGCAGCTGCGCCGCGCTGTCCGGATCGCGCGACAAGATGTGGGCGTGCAGCGCCTTGAGCGCGAACTCGCGGCCGAGCGCGACGTGCTCGACGCGGTACACCGAGCCCATGCCGCCCGAGCCGAGCCGGGCCAGCACGCGGTACTGGCTCACGCGATCACCGACGGCCAGGGCGCGCTCGCCCATCGCGATCGGGGGCGCGGCGTCGCGGCGCAGGATGACGACCTCGGCGCGCATCGCGCCGGTCGGACGGATCGTGACGACCACCTCGGCGCTCGCGCCGCGGCTGCGGATCGTGGTGCAGCCGCTCTGGGCGCGCCGCGTGATCAGATCGAGCTCGCACAGGATCGCCAGGCGCGCGATCGCCGCGGTCGCGATCACCGCGTCCAGCGTGGCGGTCGCGATCGTCCGGCCCTGCTGCTCGATCGACACCACATAGCGGTGCTCGGCCATCGGCACCGGCTCGAGCCAGAGCACGTCGGCGCCGGCGGTGATCGCGGCCTCGAGGAGGGCGTCGACCACATCGATCGGCGACGGCCGGGGGGGCTCGTCCATCTGTATCGACTCGACCAGCTGCGCCACGCTCATGTCTCGGCCTCCTCGCATCGATTCGGCCAACTCGCGCGGGCTTCGAGGCCTGTGCCGAACCGAAGGTTCGGCGGCTCAGCGTCCGGTTGAGATCGGGACCATCGTCCTCGATGGGGCCGATCGATCGAAAGAGAACCTGGAAGCGAAAGCTTCACAGGTTCCGAGGCGACCGCGGGATCCCGCCCGATCGGCGGCGTCGTCCGGACTGACGCCTCACGGTGGCTCTGACGCCATTCCTGCGCCGCCGATCACGCTGAGCCCGCGAAACCAGGCGATCGCACGCCTGGCACGCCGCTGGCAGAGGCCTGGGCCGTGCTCGTCAACGGTCTCTCGCTGCAGCCATCGTCGGATTCCGGCGAGGTCCCGACCGCGGTGTCCGGTGTGCATGCGCTGATGCCACAGGGCGTCCGTGTCCTCGTGGTCGACGACGACCCCCGGGTGCGGCGCGCCGTGGCCGGCGGGCTCACGCGCGTCGGGTTCCACGTCGTCACCGCCGACGACGGCGGGCCCGCGATCCTGCAAGCGCAGGCCACGCCGCCGGATCTCGCGATCGTCGATCTCGGCATGCCGACCAGCGGCCTGATCGTGGTCCGCCAGCTGAAGAAGGTGCAAGGCCAGTCGGTCCACGTCACCGTGCTGTCGGGCCGCGACGACGAGGCCACCCGCCTCGCCGCGTTCGACGCCGGCGCCGACGACTTCCTGGTCAAGCCGCTGTCGGTGGCCGAGCTCCGCAAGCGCCTGATCGCCGCCGCTCGCAGCCAGCAGGCCTACGTCGAGGCCCGCCTCGCCAGCGAGCGCGCCGATCGCCTGCTCGCGTACGGCTCGGAGGCCGCGGCGCTGCTCGCCCACGATCTCAACAACGGCCTCGCCGTCGCGCTGTCCAACATCACCTACCTGTCGGAGGTGCTGAACGTCGGCGAGGACGAGCAGCAGGCGATCGCGAGCACGCTGCGCGCGCTGCGCCGCATGTCGGGCCTGGTCGCCAACTTCGTCGACATCTCGCGGTTCGAGGACGCGGCGGTGAAACCGCGCTGCGCGCCGGTCGATCTGCGCGAGCTGCTGCTCGACGTCGCCGCCGTCCACGGGCCCTCGATCGGCCGCGGCGTGCGCCACGAGGTGGTGTGCGATCCCGCCCTGCGCGGCAGCTTCGACGCCGCGTTGATCGAGCGCGTGCTCCACAACCTCGTCGGCAACGCCGTGCGCTACTGCAACGCCAACGGCAAGATCCTGCTCGAGGCCCGGACCTGGGAGCGCGAGGACGACCAACCCGGCGTCGAGATCATCGTGCAGAACACCGGCCCCGCGATCCCGGCCGAGACCGCCCAGAACCTGTTCTCCAAGTACGGCAAGGGCTCGAACGGCAAGCGCGGCATGGGTCTGTACTTCTGCCGCCTCGCCTGCGAGGCCCACGGCGGGGCGATCGAGCACGAGACCCGCGAGGACGGGCCCGCGTTTCTCATCCGGCTGCCGGGGCAGTCTGCATGAGCATCGATCCCGCGAACCTCCGGGCTCGCGAGACCGAACCCATCCCGATCCTCCGCGCCGAGGCGCCGATCGCGCGGCCCGGGCGCGTCGGGGGAGGGAAAGAGAATCATTCCGATTCCCTGCGGGAGACCGGCGTGACTCCCCCGTCAGGCCGACACCCGATCGATCACCCGGACCAGCCCCCACCGCAGCTTGCCGTGTCGCATGCGCGGGCCGTATCCTCGCCGACGGTGGATCGTCACGTGGTCGAGGTCGACGCAGCTCCGGAGCCCCGCTCCGAGGCGCTGCGGGTGCTGCTGATCGATGACGATCTGCTGCTGGGCCAGACCTTTCGCCGCGCGTTCGCCCGCGACAACGTGCACCTCGAGCCGGTCGGCCACCCCGACGCCGGCATCGCCGCGGCGCGCGACGCGGATCTGCCGTGGGACGCGATCATCCTCGACTTCAACCTGCCCGGCTGCGATGGCCTGCGCGCGCTGGAGCTGATCCGCCAGGCCGGTGTCACGACCTCGGTCGTGATGCTCTCCGCCGACAACAGCGCCGCGACCGCGGCGGCGTGCCTGCGCGCCGGCGCCTTCCACTACCTGACCAAGCCGATCCGCCACGTCGAGCTGCTCGCGGTGATCGAATCGGCGGCCCGGTTCAGCGATCTGCAGCAGCGCGTGCGCATGCTCGAGCATCAGGCCGCCCAGGCCGCCTACGGCCACCTGCTGGTCGGCGACAGCGTCGCGATGCGGGCGGTCAAGGCCTCGCTGGAGCGCCTCGCGCACTCGTCGGTGTCGGTGCTGGTGCTCGGCGAGAGCGGCACCGGCAAGGAGCTGATCGCGCGGGCGCTGCACGACTCCGGACCGCGCCGCGGCAAGCCGTTCGTGGCGGTGAACTGCGGCGCCATCCCCGACACGCTGATCGACAGCGAGCTGTTCGGTCACAGCCGCGGCGCGTTCACCGGCGCCGACAACGCGCGCCCCGGCATGATCGTCGAGGCCGACCGCGGCACGCTGTTCCTCGACGAGATCGGCGACATGCCGCTCGCGGTCCAGGGCCGCCTGCTGCGCGTCCTCCAGGAGGGCGAGGTCCGCCCGGTCGGCGGCGAGCACGTGCGCAAGGTCGACGTGCGGGTCGTTGCCGCGACCAACGTCGACCTGCAGAAGGCGGTCGAGGAGAAGCGCTTCCGCGAGGACCTCTTCTACCGGCTCAACGTCGTGACGCTGCCGTTGCCGCCGCTGCGCGCGCGCCGCGAGGACCTGCCGATGCTGGCCGCGTTCTTCCTGCGCAAGCACGGCCGCCAGCCGACGCCCAAGCTCACGGCCCGCGCGCTCGAGCGCCTCGTCGATCACACGTGGCCCGGCAACGTGCGCGAGTTCGAGAACGCGATCCTGCACGCGCTCGCGCTCGGGCGCGGCGAGCTGCTCGACACCGACGTGCTGCCGCCGCGCATCCGCACGCCCGACGGCGCGATGCGCGTGTCCGATCAGCTGCCGCGCCTGGCCGAGGCGTCGGGCGAGATCACGCCGCCGCCGCCGCCGACCCTCTCGGTCGCCGCGATCGATCCGATCGACGAGCTGCCGCTGGTCGAGGCCAAGCGCAAGGCGCAGCTCGAGTTCGAGAAGCGCTACCTCGAGCGCGCCCTCGAGCGCGCCAACGGCAGCGTCGCGGAGGCGTCGCGGCACGCGGGCCTCGATCGCGCGAACTTCCGCAAGATCCTGCAGCGCAACGGCCTCGATCCGACGCGCTACCGGCCGTAGCCGAGGTTCGCGCGCGCATCGCGTCGCGCGTCGCGGCGTCGCGTCGCCGCGGGTCGCCACCGCTCGCGATCAGCCCGCGTACTTGCGCAGCTTCTCGACCAGCGTCGTGCGGTTGAGGCCGAGCAGCGCCGCGGCCTCGGTGCGATTGCCCTGGGCGCGCTGCAGCGCCTCCTCGATCAGGCGCTTCTCGAGGTGCTCGAGCGCGGTGCGCAGATCGAGCGTGTGGTTCACGGTGACGCCGCTCGGGATCGGGGTCTCGGTCGGGGTCGCCTCGACCGGCGGCGGCACCAGCGCGGGGAACGGCCGCGGCGGGGTCCCGTTGGCGGCGCGCCCGGTGCTCATGCGCAGCTCGCGCGCGGTGAGCTCGCCCGCGCCGGCGAGCACGACGGCGCGCTCGATGCGGTGGGTCAGCTCGCGGACGTTGCCCGGCCACGCGTAGGCGCGGAGGGCCTCGCGGCCGCTCGCGTCGATGCCCGAGACGTGGAGGCCGGTCTTCTTGTTCGCGCCCGCGACCGCGGCGTCGGCGAGCAGGTCGAGGTCGTCGCCGCGATCGCGCAGCGCCGGCAGCTCGACCGGCACCACCGCGAGGCGGTAGTAGAGATCGCCGCGGAACGTGCCCTTCGCGACCATGTCCTCGAGGTCGCGGTGGGTCGCGCAGACGATGCGCACGTCGACGGGCAGCTCGGTGTCCGAGCCGAGCGGGCAGACCACGCCGTGCTCGAGCACGCGCAGGAGCTTGGCCTGGGCCGACAGCGGCAGGTCGCCGACCTCGTCGAGGAACAGGGTGCCGCCGTTCGCCGCCGCGAACCGACCCGAGCGCGGCGCGCTCGCGCCGGTGAAGGCGCCGCGGACGTGGCCGAACAGCTCGGTCTCGAGCAGCGTGTCGGGGATCGCCGCGCAGTTGACGGCGATGAACGCATTCTTGCGACGCGCCGACGCGCGGTGGACCGCGCGGGCGAGCAGCTCCTTGCCGGTCCCGGTCTCGCCGGCGATCAGGATGCTGAAGTCGGTCGGCGCCGCGCGCCGGACAGTATCGAGCGCGGTGAAGAGCGCCGGCGACTCGCCGACGACGTCATTCGCGAACTCACGACGCCACATCCGAAGTTCGTTGCTCACGACGAATCCCTATAGCGAAAGGCGAGCCAATCTCGATTCCGATATTTCGTAATGGCAAACACGGGCTTGAATGGCTTCGTCGGGTAACCGCGGGTTAGCGTTACGGTTTTGGTGACGCTTTCGCGGGGTCGCTGATGACCCCCGCGCGGTCGCGAATGACTCCCCGAGAGAATCTCGGGTCAAGTTTTCCACCGCGCGCACGCACGCGCGCTCGCGCGCGCGGCGCTCCCGCTGCGCGATTCCTCGTCGAGGAACTGCGCATACTCCGGACACTCGCGCCGCGATCCCGTGCGACGTCGTGCGACCTCGGTGTGACGTCAGTGCGGCGCCGCGTGGAGGACCACGGCATGACCGGCGCTGTCGACGATGACCGGGATCGCGTTGCTGGAGGTGAACGCCGCGGTCGACGTGTCCGCGTGGTACGGCGAGATCACGCCGATGGCGATCGCGTCGGTGCCGACGCCGATGGTGAGGTTCTGACCGGTGACGTCGATGGCCGCGCCGACATCCATCAGCCCGGCGCCGACGAGCCGCTCCGGAGTCGCGTCGCTGGCGTCGGACAGGGCGACGATGACCCCACCGCGGGTGACGAAGTCGTGGAGGGGCACGCGCCACGTGTCGCCAGCAGCGGTGAGCTCGCCGGCGTCGGGCGGCTGCGGCACGATCAGGAGGACATCGATCGCGCCGAGGTTGGTGAGCGGCGCATTGCCGAGCTCGATCCGGGTCCAGGGTCGCCCGAGCCCGGCCATCGCGGTGCCCAGCGCGCCCTCGGAGGCGATGATGGACGCGACGTTCGCGTTGCCGCGCCACACCGCCACGGTCATCGGCGACGCGCCGGAGAGGCCGATCGAGTTGGTCAGGACCCGCACCGCGGCGGCGTGTCGGACGCTGTAGTCGTGACCGATCAGCACGATGTGACCGGTGACCTCGCCGCTGCAGAAGCCGTTGGTGCAGATGCCGCTGGCGCAGACGTTGCCGCAGCGGCCGCAGTTGTCCGGGTCCGTGAAGGGATCGATGCACCCGGTGGCGCAGGCGATCTCGGGCAGCACGCAGACCAGGGCGTCGGGCCCCGGGGTCGCGTCGGTGGTGGGCATGGCGTCGGTGAGCGCGCCGGCGTCGGTCGAGGCGCCGCCATCGGCCACCCCGCCGCCGTCGAGGGCCGCGCCCGCGTCGACCGGCTTGCCGGCATCGGGGGCCGAGCCATCCCCGCTGCTGCCGCCGTCACCGGTCGCGGCATCGTTCAGGGATCCGTCGCCCGAGCCACCGTCGCTCAGCGCGCCGTCGATCAGCGCGCCGTCGCTCAGCGCGCCGTCGATCAGCGCGCCGTCGATGCCCGCATCGCTCCACGCCGCATCACCGCCATCGCCGCCGCCGCCATCGATCGATGCGTCGATCCGCGACGCGTCGCCATCGGCCGCATCCGCGACCGCGCGGCAGCCGTCGCCGTCGAGGACGTAGCCCGGCGCGCACTGGTTCTTGACCAGCGAGTCGTAGCAGCCCGTGGCGAACAGCGCCGCCGCGGCGAGCGCGAGCGGCAGGAGCGCGCGGGTCGCGCGCAGGGACGGCGTGGTGGGGCGGTTGCTCATGGGGTCCTGTGCCCGCGTTCGATCACGAACTCGACGCGCCGGTTGCGCGCGTGGGCCGCTTCGTCGTGCCCCGGGTCGCGGGGGCGGGTCGCCCCATACCCGATGGCCTCGATCGCGTCGGCAGGGATGCCGGCCTCGATCAGCGCGTCGCGCACGCGCTGCGCGCGGGTCGAGCTGAGCCAGACGTTGTAGTCAGGTTCGCCGCGGACGTCGGCGTGGCCCTCGATGACCACGTGGACCCACTCGTCGTGGGCCTGCCAGGCCTTGGCGATCGCGGCGATCACCGGACGGCCACGGCGCTTGATGCGGGCGCGGTTGAGATCGAACAGGATGCGCTCCTCGAGCACGATCCGGCCCTGCTCGACGACGAACAGACCCTGATCGGGGCAGCCGTCGGCGTCGTCGACGCCGTTGATCGTCTCCGCCTGATCCGGGCACGCGTCGTCGCGATCGGGGATGCCGTCGCCGTCGCGGTCGGAGAGCGCGCAGCCGGTGGTGGCGTCGCCGCTCGCGCACGGGATGTCGGTGTCGACCACCCGATCGCGGTCGGGCTCGACCATCGCGACCTCGACCGGCGGAGGCGCGCGGCGCACCCGCGGCGCGGCCTTGCGCCGCCCGAACCGGAAGTCGAGCCCCGCGAGGACGATCGCCGCGCTGCCCGGATCCACGCCGCCGCCGCCGCCGATCACGCGCAGGTAGCGCAGCGACGGCCCGACTTGCACCCCGCCGACGGAGAACAGGTCGGCGCCGCCGCCGACCTCGAAGGCCGGGACCCAGTCGGAGCCGGTCATGCCGCCGCCGCCAGCGGCCTCGAGCCAGACGCCGCTCGCGAACAGGCGCACCGCGGCGCTGCCCGTGGTCAGGCCGCCGCGTCCCGGATCCATGAGGCCGTTGCCGGGCGCCGGGCCGTTGCCGAGCGCGCCCGCGCGCAGGCGCAGCGCGACCGCGACGTGCGTGCCGACACCGAGGTACAGCCCGACCGCCGGCATCGCGCCGGTATCGAAGTAATCCATGTGGGTCTGCGAGACCGGCATCGCCGCCGGGATCTCCGCCGACACCCATGGCGACGCCATCGCGACCTGCGAGGTCATCACGCCCCCCACTGCCACCGCGACGGCCCAGGCCTTCACGGGGTCGACCCCGGCGCAGGCATGTGGCGGTGAAGCTCGAGCTGCAGCGCGTAGCGCAGCTGATCATCGTTCCAGGGCTTGAGGAAATAGCGATGCACGGCACCTTCGTTGACGGCGCGAATCGCGACGTGGACATCGGTGTTGCCGGTGACCAGGAAGCGGATCGTGTTGGGCTGGCTGACGCGAGCGAACTGCAGGATCTCGAGGCCGTCCCGGCCGTCGCCGAGGGAGAAGTCGCTGACCACGGCGTCGAACTCGCGGTCGCGGAGGATCGCGAACGCTTCCGGCACGCTCGACGCTTCGGTCACGAGGAATCCCCGCAACGTGCGGCGCATCGCCGCGCGGATGTCGGCTTCGTCGTCACAGATGAGGATCGCGCGATCGGACATGGGTTGAGCACCGGGGGTGGTCCACCTAGCTCAATCGACCGCCACCCGCCGCGATGAAGGCCGCGGGCCGCGGGAGCGCACCCTTTGCGTACGACGCGCGATCCCGCGCGCGCCATGAAAGCTCTGCGTGGGGTTCACCCGAGGACGCAAGGCATGCGTGGTCGTGCGCGGTCCGTGCCTGTAGGTACGGGCCCGCGCCTTGCAACTTCGTCGCAGGTGTTCGAGATCCGCATTCACGGTCGCGGGGGCCAGGGCGTCGTCACGGCCGCCGAGCTCCTCTCCATCGCTGCTTTCCGCGAGGGCCAGTACGCCCAGGCGTTCCCGAGTTTCGGCTCGGAGCGCATGGGCGCGCCGGTCGTCTCGTTCTGCCGGATCGACGCCGCGCCGATCCGGCTGCGCGAGCCGATCGCGCACCCGGACGCGATCATCGTCCAGGACCCGACGCTGCTCACCTCGGTCGACGTGTTCGGCGGGATCAGTGATGACGGCTGGGTCCTCATCAACTCGTCGCGCGACTTCGCCGAGCTCGGCCTCGGCGACTGGGTGAAGCGCTTCCACCCGGCGCGCGTGCGCTGCGTCGGCGCCAGCGAGCTGGCGCGGATGCACCTCGGGCGACCGCTGCCCGGCGCGCCGCTGCTCGGCGCGTTCGCCGCGCTGACCGGCGCGATCCAGCTGGCCTCGCTCGACGCCGCGATCCGCGAGCGGTTCTCCGGCGCGGTCGCGGATCGCAACGTCGCCGCCGCCGCCGCCGCGTTCGCGATGATCGAGCCGGAGGCGCTCGCGTGCTGAAGCAACTCGAGTGCTCCCGGGCGATCGCCGAGGTCATCGCGCGCTGCCGCCCCGAGGTCATCTGCGCGTACCCGATCACCCCGCAGACCCACATCGTCGAGGCGCTGTCGGAGCTGTGCCGGACCGGGGAGCTCGCGCCGTGCGAGTACATCAATGTCGAGAGCGAGACCTCGGCGCTCTCGGTCGCGGTCGGCGCCTCGGCGGCGGGCGCGCGCGCCTACACCGCGACCGCGAGCCAGGGCCTCCTGCACATGGCCGAGGTGGTCTACAACGCCGCCGGCCTCGGGCTGCCGATCGTCATGACGCTCGGCAACCGCGCGCTCGGCGCCCCGATCAACATCTGGAACGATCACTCCGACGCGATGGCGCTCAAGGACGCCGGCTGGATCCAGCTGTTCGCGCGCGACAGCCAGGAGGCCGTCGATCTCCACATCCTCGCGTTCCGCCTGGCCGAGGAGCTGTCGATCCCGGTCATGGTGTGCGTCGACGGGTTCGTGCTCACCCACTCGGTCGAGCCCCTCGACGTCCCGAGCCAGGAGCAGGTCGATCGCTTCCTGCCGCCGTACCACCCGGTCCAGGTCCTCGACGTCAGCGACCCGGTGTCGATCGGCGCGATGGTCGGCCCCGAGGCGTACACCGAGGTGCGCTACCTCGCGCACCACAAGCAGCAGCGCGCGCTCGAGCGCCTGCCCGAGCTGGCCGCCGAGCTAGCGGTGATCCTGGGCCGCACCTCGGGCGCGCTCCTGCATCCCTATCGCCTCGACGATGCCGAGACGATCGTCGTCGCGATGGGCTCGGTCACCGGCACGATCGAGGTCGCGATCGACGAGCTCCGCGCCACCGGCCTGGCGATCGGCGCGATCGCGCTGTGCGCCTTCCGGCCGTTCCCGCTGGTCGAGCTGGCCCAGGCGCTGGCGCCCGCGAAGCGCGTCATCGTGATCGAGCGCAGCCTCGCGCCTGGCCTCGGCGGCGCGCTCGCCTCGAACGTGCGCATGGCGCTGCAGGGCGGCGCGATCCCGGTGCGCACCGTGATCGCCGGGCTCGGCGGACGCCCGATCACGCGCGTCAGCCTGCGCCGGCTCTTCACCAGCGCCGCGCAGGACGCGCTCGACGATCTCACCTTCCTCGATCTCGACACCGGCGCGATCGATCGCGAGCTCGCGCGCTGGGGCGACCAGCGCCGCTCGGGACCGTCCGCCGAGAACCTCTTGCGCGACACCCGGAGGCCGCGATGAGCGACCAGCGGATCCGTTTCTATCAGACCGGCACGTTCACCGTCGGCAACCGCCTCCTCGATCCGAGCGATCGCGCGGTCCAGGCCTCGACCGCGCGCGCGAACGCGCTGACCTCGGGCCACCGCGCCTGCCAGGGTTGCGGCGAGGCGCTCGGCGCACGCTACGTGCTCGACGCCGCGATGCGCGCGACCGGCAACCAGCTGATCGCGGTCAACGCGACCGGCTGCCTCGAGGTCTTCACGACGCCGTCGCCCGAGACCGCGTGGCAGCTGCCGTGGCTGCACTCGCTGTTCGGCAACGCCGCCGCGGTCGCGACCGGCGTGGCCGCGGCGATGCGCGTGAAGGGCAAGCCGGTGCGGGTCATCGCCCAGGGCGGCGACGGCGGCACCACCGACATCGGCTTCGGCTGCCTGTCGGGCATGTTCGAGCGCAACGACGACGTCCTCTACGTCTGTTACGACAACGAGGGCTACATGAACACCGGCGTGCAGCGCTCGAGCGCGACGCCGCCGACCGCGCGCACCGCCACGACCCCGGCGATGGGCCCCGAGCGCGGCAACGTGTTCGGCACCGGCAAGAGCCTGCCGCTCCTGGCGATGGCCCACAACCTGCCCTACGTCGCGACCGCGACCGTCGCCGACCTCCACGATCTCGAGGCCAAGGTCACGTGCGCGATGGGCATCCACGGCGCGCGCTACCTGCACGTCCTCGTGCCCTGCCCGCTCGGCTGGGGCCACCCCACCGACGAGACGATCCGCATGGCGCGGCTCGCCGCGGAGTGCGGGCTGTTCCCGGTGTTCGAGGCCGTCGACGGCGAGGTCGTGAGCTCGACGCCGATCCGCCGGCGCGTGCCGGTCGAGGCCTACCTGCGCGGCCAGAAGCGCTTCGCCCACCTGTTCGACGGCCCCACGCCCGATCCGCGGATCGCGCGCCTGCAGGCGCTGGCCGATCAGAACATCCGCCGCTTTCGCCTGCAGCCCGAGGTGACGCCGTGAAGTTGCCGTTCGCGATCACGCTCGATCCCGGATCGAGCCGCCACAACCACACCGGCGCGTGGCGCACCCAGCGCCCGGTCTATGTCGATCGCCTGCCGCCGTGCAACGCGACCTGCCCCGCCGGCGAGAACATCCAGCACTGGCTGTTCCTCGCCGAGAGCGGCGACTACCGCGCGGCGTGGGAGGCGATCCTCGCCGACAACCCGCTGCCCGCGGTCATGGGCCGCGCCTGCTATCACACCTGCGAGACCGCGTGCAATCGCGCCAAGGTCGACGAGGCCGTCGGCATCCACGCGATCGAGCGGTTCCTCGGCGATCTCGCGATCGAGCACAAGTGGCCCGCGCCGCCGTGCGCGCCCGCGACCGGCAAGAAGGTGCTGGTCATCGGCGCCGGGCCCAGCGGCCTGGCCGCCGCGTATCACCTCGCGCGCCTCGGCCACGCCGTCACGATCCGCGACGCGATGCCCCGCGCCGGCGGCATGATGCGCTACGGCATCCCGCGCTATCGCCTGCCGCGCGAGATCGTCGACGCCGAGATCCAGCGCATCGTCGACCTCGGCGTGACGCTCGAGCTCGGCGTGCGCGTCGATGATCTGCCCGGCGCGATCGCCGCCGGCGGCTTCGACGCGTGCTTCGCCGCGGTCGGCGCCCACCTGGCCAAGCGCATCGATCTGCCCGCGCCGGATGCGACCCGCATCCTCGACGCGATCGGCCTGTTGCGCGAGATCGAGCAGGGCGGCGTCGCGCCGCTCCTCGGCCGGCGCGTCGTGGTCTACGGCGGCGGCAACACCGCGCTCGACGTCGCGCGCACCGCGCGCCGCATGGGCGCCGCCGACGCGGTGATCGTCTATCGCCGGACCCAGGCCGAGATGCCGGCCCACGAGGACGAGCTGCGCGAGGCGCTCGAGGAGGGCGTGCAGGTGCGCTGGCTGTCGACGGTCGCCTCGCTCGGCGACGGCGACATCACGATCGAGAAGATGCGCATGACGCTCGCCGGCCCGGTCCCGACCGGCGAGTTCGAGACGATCGCGGGCGACACGCTCGTGCTCGCGCTCGGCCAGGCGGTCGATCTCGCGCCGCTGCGCGCGGTGCCCGGGGTCGCGTTCACGCGCGACGGCTCGGTCGAGGTCGATGGCGCGCTCATGACCGGCCACCCCGGCCTGTTCTGCGGCGGCGACATGGTCCCCGCCGAGCGCACGATCACCGTCGCGGTCGGCCACGGCAAGAAGGCCGCGCGCCACATCGACGCGTACCTGCGCGGCACGACCTACGCGCCCGCGCCGAAGCACGCGCCCGCGACGCTCGAGCGCCTCAACCCCTGGTACTACAGCGACGCCGAACGGACGGTGCAGCCGCAGCTCGAGATGGCGCGCCGCCAGGGCACCTTCGAGGAGGTCCACGGCGGCCTCGACACCTCGACCGCGCTGTTCGAGGCGCGCCGCTGCCTGTCGTGCGGCAACTGCTTCGAGTGCGACAACTGCTTCGGCGTGTGTCCGGACAACGCCGTGATCAAGCTCGGCCCCGGGCTGGGCTTCCGCATCGATCTCGACTTCTGCAAGGGCTGCGGCCTGTGCGCGAAGGAGTGCCCGTGCGGCGCGATCGACATGATCGCGGAGCAGACCTGATCGCTCGAGCTCGCGCCGTGGCGATCGGCCCGGCTAGAACCGCCCCATGACCGCGAGCCCGGGCGCGCCTGGGCCCATGTGCACCGGCGCCACGCGGGTCTTCTCGTAGTCGCGCCGCGCCTCCATCGGGCTGCGGTGGTGGTGCGAGCCGATGAAGATCCCGTCGACCATCGCGAGCAGGCCCGCGGCCTGGAAGACCCCGTCGGCGACCAGCAGGACCTTGGCCGTGGTCTCGCTGTCGCACGTCTGCTGGTCGATCGGGCAGGCGCCGCGATCCGCGAGATCGAGCCACGGGCCGAGCACCGGCACGAACAGCCGGTCGTCGCCCTTGCGATCGCTCGTGCCGGCGACGATCGCCGAGGCGCTGTACGTGCCCACGAAGATCAGCGCGCCGCTCGAGAACATCGTCATGTTCCACCGGTCGTACTCCTCGTCGGCGGGCACGACCGCGACCACCGGCGCGGGCTCGTCGGGCGTGACGACGACGATCGGCTGCGCGACCGTGGTCGGCGGCGGAGACGCGACGACGACCACCGGCTGCGCCACCGCGGGCTGCGGCGCCGGCGTGACGACGACGATCGGCGCGTCCTGGGCGTGCGCGGTCGCGGCGGTGAGGAGGAGCGCACCGAGCGCCATGCCGAGAGAGCTGTGGAGTTTCATGGTTGCCTCGTTGGTGAAGTGACGAGCGGACTCCACTGCAAGGCACCAGCCGGTTCTGCGCACACGTCGGGCGCTCACCCATGGCGCGCGAGATCACTCACCTGTCGGCGCTGGCGGTGCTGGGATGATCGAAGCGCGCGCCGACGATCGTGAGGGCGGTGGCGCACGTGAGCGTGCACGCCGCGCCCTGCCCCGCACAGCTGGTGGTCGTCCACGCGGCGAAGGCGTCGCCGGGGTGGTTGGGCGCGGCGGTGATCACCGCGACGGTGTCGATCGGGATCGCGAACGTGCAGGTGGCGCCGGCGTGGGTCGGCGCGGCGCAGATCGCATTGATCGGCGCCACCGTGATCGTGCCGCGCTCGACGATCGTGATGCGCAGCGCGCCGACGACCGGCGCCGCATCGGCGGGGATCGCCGCGTCCGTCGCGCCGCCGTCGGCGCGCGCGTCCGCGCCGCGACGCGCGTCGGTGCGCGTGCTCGCATCGGCGGCCGGCCCGCACGTCCCGACGACATCCTGTCCGACGCAGAAGCCGTCGGCGGCGCAGCGCTGGCCGGTCGCGCAGTCGGTGACGGCGCCGCACGTCACGGTGCAGTCGCGGAGCACCGGCTGGTAGCACCCGGCGAGCGGCGCCGCGACCGCGGCGCACACCAACCAACCTCGGGCGCGAGCGATCATCATCAGAAGCTCCAGGTGAGGGTCACGCGCGCGCCATGCGCGCCGGGGACGAGCGCCAGCGCGCGCGGAGCGCGGCGGGCGTCGCGGCGCCCGAGCCAGTACAGCACCGCGCCCGACGCGACCACCGCGCCGCCGGTCAGCCCGAGGCCGAGCGCGCGCGCGCTCGAGCGCTCGCCGCGCGCCTGGAGCGGCGCGATCGTCGACCACGCCGCGCCGTGCGCGTACGCGCTCGACACCTGCTCGGCGGCACTGTTCGCGTCGAGCGCGAAGGTCGCGCTGCCCGCGAGCACGAGCACGCCGCCGAGCGCGAGCGCGATCCCGAGGTTGCGCTTGCCGCTGCCCGGCGCGGCCGCGTCCGCATCGCCGCCGGTCATCGCGACGTCGATCCGACAGGGGCCGAGCGCGATCAACTGGTGGCGGGCGAGCTCGCGCGCCTCGGGATCGCCGCTCGACGCCAGGAACTGCCGGTAGTAGCTGGTCGCGTGCGGACAGTCGCCGAGCAACCGGTACGCCTGCCCCATGTTGAACAGCAGGCCGGGGCTCGGCGCGATCGCGTAGGCCTCCTGGTAGGCCGAGATCGCCGCGCGGTAGTCGCCGCGGTGGTGGAGGTCGCGCCCGCGATCGCTCAGCGCGTGCGCGCGGACCGGCACGGCGACGTCGGCCCGGGCGCGCTCGACGCCGGGCACGGTGAGCGCCGCCGCGACCGCGAGGGCGCGCGCCGCGATCATCGGTAGGACTCGATCGTGCCGTCGGGATCGATCGCGGTCGGCGGCGCGGGCGGCGCCTCCGCGATCGGCGGTAGCACGATGATCGGGTCGGCCTCGGAGCGCACCGCGCGCGAGCGCAGCGCGCGCAGGCGCACGGGCGCGGCGATCACCGGGCGAGCGGCGGCGGGCTCC
>JAIOQA010000064.1 GCA_021413675.1 Deltaproteobacteria bacterium
ACCGAGGTCGACCACGCGCTCGATCGATGGACCGGCCAGCTGCGGGCGCTGCGCGTCGAGGACTGCCAGCTCGCCCGCACCGACGCCGGCGCCCAGGCCGGCGCGCGCGAGGCCTGCCTCGACGCGCGCGTCACCGAGCTCGACGCGTTGCTCACCGCGCTCGCCACCCCCGACGCCACCGTCGTCCAGTACGCCCGCGCCGCCGCGCTCGCGCTACCGCCGCCCGACGGCTGCCGGACCGTCTCCCTCGAGGCCGCCACCGCCCTGCCCGGTCGCCCCTCGCACGACGAGCTCGATCGCGCCCGCGCCGGCCTCGCCCGCGCCGCCGCGCTGCGCCGCCTCGGCAAGCCCCGCGACGCCGTGGTGGCCGCCACCGCCGTCGCCACCCGCGCCGACACCCTCGGCTGGTCGCCGCTCATCGCCCTTGCCCAGCTCGAGCTCGGGCTCGCCGATCAGGCCACCAACGACAACGACGCCGGCGCGCGCGCCCATCAGCAGGCCTACTGGCACGCCGACGCCAGCCACGACGACGCCCTGCGCTTCGAGGCCACCCTCGGCCTCGAGCGCGCCGCGATCGATCGGTCCGAGTTCGACCTCGCCGACAGCCTGCTCCAGTCCGCGCGCATGATCGGCCGCCGCCTGCCCGCCGACACCAGCCGCGATCTCGCGCTCGCGACCCGCACCGCCGACCTCGCGTCGTGGCGCGGCAAGGACAGCGACTGCGTCGCGCTCGCCCGCACCGCGATCGAGGCGATCGATCGCGCCACCGGCGTCAACTCGATCGACGGCGCCCACATGCGCGCGCTCCTCGCCCAGTGCCTCGGCAACCTGGGCAAGGACGCCGACGCCGCCGAGCCCTTGCACCAGGCCCTCGCCATCGCCCTGGCCACCGTCGGCCGCGAGCACCCCATGACCGCCGAGATCCTGTCCAACCTCGGCTCTCTCGCCCGCGAGCAAGATCGGCCCGAGGAGGCCCTCACCGACTTCCGCGAATCCCTCGCGATCCGCGAGCGCATCTTCGGCCCCGACAACCCCGCCGTCGCGATGAGCCTCAACAACATGGGCAACGCCCTGCGCCAGCTGCACAGGTACGACGAGGCCCGCACCCACCTCGCGCGTGCCCTCGTGATCTGGGAGAAGAACTGGGGCCCCCAGAGCCCCGCGATCGCGACCAGCTCCTGCGCCCTCGGCGAGGTCGAGATGGACGAGGGGAAGCCCGCCGCCGCCGAGGCCCTGTTCCGCCGCGCCCTCGCCATCCGCCGCGTCAAGCGCCCCGCCGGCCACCCCGAGATCGACAAGACCCTCGTCAAGCTCGGCCGCGCCTTGCTCGCCCAGCACGATCGCGCGTGCCTGCCGCTCCTCGAGGAGGCCATGACCGGCTACACCGCCCGCAAGGATGCGGATCCATCGGATCGCGGCATCGCCCGCTACACCCTCGGCCGCGCCCTCCTCGAGTTCGGCGGCGACCGCACCCGCGCCCTGGCGCTCATCGCCACCGCCTGCCCCGAGCTCGAGGGCGGCGAGGCCGCCGCCTGCCGCGGGTATGGAGCGGGCGCGCCAGCGGATGGCGGCAACGCTCGCCCTTGACCCCGTGCCCGTCGGTGGCCATAGTGCGCTGACCAGCCCATCGGGGCCCGGTTCTTTGACAAGGGGGCGTAACGGTTTCGACGGGGATGGAGAGGTGCGAGCTGCGCGTCGTGGCGCCCCAGGCCACGTAAAAAGGGGCAAAAAACGCAACTGCGAACGATAACGCTGTTGCTCTCGCTGCTTGATCTAATCAAGTAACGACGGTTCCCTGAGCTTCCGTCTGGAGCCCAGGAGCGCCGCAAAAATCAGGCTGGTCCCTCTGACCTGCTGGCGCATGAGGGACGAGATTTAGCCGGCTCGTTGCATCGGTAGACCGCTGGTCGCCGCCCGGTGCACCTAAAACAAACGGCCAGACACACGCGTAGTAGCTCGTATTGAACTGTTTCCGGACCCGGGTTCGACTCCCGGCGCCTCCACTACTTCTCGTATGCCGGACAAGCAATACTGCGGTCTATTGGCACGGGCGATCGGCTTCCGACCGCCGAAGGCCCGCGATCGCCGGTGCGTGATCGACCGTCAGGGAGCAGCACAACGTGCGGTTCGGCCGACAGTAGTCCCATGACATCCGGCTCGGTCGACGCGAGCCAGCACCAAGGCGGACTGCAACGGCATCGATGCTCACCATCGTGATCGCCGAGTCCGACGTCCTTCATGAACACCTCGAAAGCCTCGACGTGTTGAAACGTCGTACTTACTTCGACGCCTCCTCGCATCCACCGCGATCCGTCAGGAGTGGTCGGTATCGTGACGGCAATGGTTCAGGAGGTCGACCTGCCGGGCGATGCCAGTGATCCTGCCTTCAACGCGCGCGTTGGGCGTCACGCTACCAAGGTCCTCCCACACGTCATACACGTGCAGTACATTTGTCAGCGCATGCTGCACCTGAAACAGCAGCGCCACCTCGCGGGCGTGAACGAGGCGGTCCACAGGCGCCGATCGGTCCGGGGAAGCACTTACGCAATCGGCCGCGCCGACACCCCTGCGGGTTCCTACGAGCGCCGCGGGAAGGCTTCGTCGAAGGGTGGCTACGCTCCTGGCGGTCACTGCGCCGACGACATCACAGAGGTCGCGCGGTGCCACGCGTAAGCATCGAGGGGCGACGGCGCAAGTCCCGGCGGGCCGCGGGTCACACCGGCATCGACGTTCGGCGGATCCGCACGCTACGGCGGGCCTTGCTCCGGTGGGGAGATTCGAGTGCCCGTCGATTCTACTGGAGACAACCGAACGTTTCTCCATTCAAGATCCTGGTGACCGAGATCTTGCTATCGAAGACGCGTGCCGACGCAGTCGAACCGGTGGCCCGCCGGCTCTTCGAGCGGTTTCGACACCCGCGGGATCTTGCTGCGGCCAGCCCCAGGACGTTGGAGAAACTCCTGTACCCACTCGGACTGCAGAGGAAGCGGGCTCAACACTTGGTCAAATGCGCCAAGGCACTCATCACACAGTACAACGGCGAGGTGCCGAAGTCCGCAGCAGACCTATTGACGCTGCCCTACATTGGCAGATATGCCGCAAGTGCGATCGCCTCGGTAGCGTTCCACCAACCCCTCGCGGTTGTTGACGCAAATGTATCTCGCGTCTACCAGCGTGTATTCTCGATTCCGAGACCTCCGAAGCGACTCAGCACCGCCGACGATCTCTGGGCATTCGCGGAACGCGTACTGCCACGCACACGTTTCAGAGAATTCAATTGGGCCATCCTCGATCTCGGCGGGACCGTATGCACTCCCAGGGCCCCGTCGTGCACTCGATGCCCGCTCGCATCACACTGCAATTCCCGGATCGGGAGTCTCGAAAATGGCGCGCCTCGATAAGTCCAAGCTCGACGCGAGCCCAATCTCCGCAGTCGACCTCTTCTGCGGAGCCGGAGGTTTGACGCACGGATTGCTCCAAGCAGGCATTCGCGTCGAGGCGGGCATCGATCTGGATCCATTCGCCGAACACGCCTATGTAACGAACAACGCAAGCGCGAGATTCCTAAGATGGGACATCAGCCGCAAATACTCCCCATCGATCGCTAAACTCTTTTCCGGGAACAAGATCCGACTCCTCGCAGGATGTGCGCCTTGCCAGCCCTTCTCCAAGCTCACAAATGGCATCAAACGTCACCGCTCATGGGACTTGCTCGACAACTTCGCGCGCTTCATAGAGAGCATCAAGCCAGAACTCGTGACGATGGAGAATGTACCGGAACTGGCACAGCGAGGCCGAGAAGTTCTCGACACGTTCTTGAAGACGCTTGAGCGCTGCCGCTACAATGTCGATTGGAGGGTCGTCAACTGTACGGAGTACGGCGCGCCACAATCCCGCAGGCGACTCGTCCTGCTAGCATCCCGCCTCGGGCCCATCACCATCCCTCAAGGACGATACAATTCCCCCGAGCAGTGGAGAACGGTCAGACAGGCTATCGGCGCGCTCCCGTCCATCAATGCCGGGGATCAGCATCCCGACGACCGACTCCACGTTGCAGCATTGCTCTCGCCCCTCAACGCCAAGCGAATCCGCGCCACCCCTCATGATGGCGGCACGCAAAGAGACTGGCCACCGAAGCTGCGATTGGCTTGCCATCAGCGAGCATCCGGCGCCCGGTACAAAGCAATCTATGGACGCATGTGGTGGGACAAGCCTGCACCGACGATGACAACTCTCTGCAATGGCATCGGGAATGGACGATTTGGCCACCCTGACCAGGACCGCGCAATTACACTCCGCGAGGCCGCACTACTTCAGACTTTCCCGAGCAGCTACGAGTTCTGGGAGCCGACTCGGGAAGTCAACCGCAAGGCAGTAACACGCATGATCGGCAATGCAGTCCCACCGGAATTGGCGCGCTCGCTCGGTGTGGCCTTGCTCGAACATGTTCGGTCTATCAACTCGCCACAGCCGTGACAACGCGCTGCCGCCAGTTGGCAGGCGATTTCAAGTGGTAGGGTCTCCGCCCTCCCCCCCCCCCACTACGGCCACCGCTGGCGTTTCCCGAAGATCGTCTAGACTCGCCCCTGCGAAATGTTCGATCACGCGCTGGCTCCGGTCGCCCTTCGAGCCATTGGACCGCAGCCCGAGGCGTCGCAAGAAGGCCTCGAGGTCCGCTGAAGAGAGGGCGCCTAGGAGTGTTTCCTCGGAGCGATGAGCCTCCCAAAGCGTTCGAACCTGGGACTCTTTCGTGCCCCATCGACGAAGCTCCAATTCGCTCAATATTGCGGCAAGCTCATGACCGCGCAACTTGGAGAAGAGCATGCCAAATCGCTCTTCGCTGAGTCGCCGTGCTTCCTGAATGGCCGCCGGAGGTTCCGGTGCAGGCACGATATCTCGGTCGGCCGCGACATGCGCCACGATGCGATCTACGAGTTCGTCCTTGGAGCCCGACACAGCAGCTCCGATCTCCTTGCAGACCTCCCGAAGTCGACCGACACCAAGTAGCCGAACAACCACCCGCGGCTGTGCCATATTGGCGATCAACCGTTCGATCCGTTCATCCTTCGCGCCACTCGTCGACACCCGGATCGCCGAAAGAGCCTCATGAAGCTCGAGATTGGAGAGGTAGCCGAAGAGCCGTCGCGCATCTGGTCGAGACATGTCGAGACCCAGCACCTGCCGAATTCCGCGAGCCAGATCGTCCGGGAGAAGTGTGAAGCCTTCTCGTTCGTAGACGATGCCAGCCGAACGGAGCGCATGAAGCTCGCGAATGAATGCCGCGTCTCGACGCCAGAACTCGCGAAGGTCGGCATGGTGCTCTATCAAGAAATGCTCGACCTGTGCAATCTTCAGTTCTTGACGCAGCACGCCTAGGATCGCCGCCTCTGCTGGGTCGATCAGTGTGTCATTGCTGCGTGCTTGGTACAGCACTCGCCGGTACACCCGAATCTGATCGTCGCGATCAAGAACCTCATGGTTATCGATCGCTTGGCAGAGCCGATCGGTCTCCGCCACAACCGCTTCCCTGAATTCCCGCGTGGCGAATCTGTAGTCTGGCGCGTCGAGGAGAACGGTGAGAATCGCGAACGCGGGCGGTTGGAGGTTGACGAGGAACTCCTGGAGGAACCGGTGACTCCGAAGCACCCCTTCAATAGTCGCGAGCAACTGGGGACGCGCGAGTTCGTCATCTGCCCGCGCGTGGTCGTGCGCAAGTCGATCCAGGTCTTCGACGCTCGTCTCGGCCAGAAGGTCCGCCAGTCTCATCTCTCAGTGCTCCTGTAGTCGTGTCCGTGAAAATGACGCCAGAGTCGCTGGGCTGCGGCCGAGTCGGCGCAGGTGGAGGCGTCGAGACTGATGCGATACCGCAACTGCGAAACACCGATGTCCACTGCTCGAACACGCGGGACGCGATCCACGCGATACCATTCCGGCTCCGCGAGCACGGCGAACGTCATGCAGTACGTCTTCCGATCTGCTGGTGAATATCCTGCGCGGGCTATTCGCCGCAATGCATCGGCACGATCGGGGGCTCTTTCGAGGATCTCATCCACAAGCACCGGCACCGTCACAGTTGCTGCTGGGTCCACCTTCACCCAGATCGAGACAAGCCATGCTTCACCCACCCCAATGGGAGCCTCGACTTGGGACATCGAAACATGGTGCTGCCGCCGCGCACGGGCGGTCTTGATCTCGGCTGACATTCCGTCAACGAAGAAATCCGCCGCATCGCGCTCCGGTCCGCGCCATGTCGCAAGAGTACGCCCGACATTGGCGCTCGCGTTGATGAACCAAAGCTCGCCCCACAGGCCGGTCTCGGCCTCGTTGCTCGGGCGTCCGCGGGAGGCTAGGAGCATCTGCCACTCCTCGACCACCGCGACAATGGTGGACCAGGTAGCGCCACCCTCTGCGGAGCGAGCAACTACGTCGGCGGCGAGCACGCCAAACGCCTCCAACAGATCGGGATCCGAGCAGACCAGCGCCGCGGCAGGCCCCGTCCAGTCACGTCCGCCATGAACGAACCGCGTGGCGACGTAGCCCAGCAACTCGAGTCCCGAAGCGAGACGTCCTACGGCGCTCGCGTCCATCTTCGACAAGGGGACTACCAGCGCAGCGAGCCCAGCTCGAGAGCGGGCGGCGAATGCCGCGCCGAGGTCGGCGATTAACTCGTAGTCGCTGTCGGCAACGGTCGCGCTCGTGTTGGCCCACGAGGCGCGGAGAATCGAGACCGCGTCCGGGTCAGTGCTCATCGGGTGTCACGTTGATGATGAGGCTGGGCATCCCGCGATCAAGCACTAGGGTCGGGTACCAGAACTCAGTGGTGGGATCCGGAGCCATGGACGTCCCATCGTCTCGGAATGCGCAAAGCACCGGGCCATCGAGACCTCGGAGCTTCTCGAGTTCGGTACCCGATAGCGCGCCCGTGGCGAAGACGCGCTTCCTTCGTTTCATCCGACGGGTATACAGATATGCGCGCCCTCCGCATCGCTCCCGTTGTCTCTCGAGAACCCGCTGAAGTACGCCGGGAACCCAACTGCTTGATCCTTCCTTGGCGTCATAGGGTAGTTCGTCGAGCAACGACAGCATCTCGTCATAGTCGACGAGCTTTGCTTGCTCATGGTTGCTAAACGAGCCACCAACCAAGCGCTGGACGACTGCATTTATGCGTTCGTAGTCAGCACGTGATCGACCCAGGTCGGGGTACCTTGGGAACACCTGCTCTCCTGCCTCGAAAGCATCGATGTAGTGTGGATCGAGTACCGTTCGGCGCGTCGGATTCAGATTCATTGCTTTTTCAATGACGATCTGCTTTTCAAGGTCCGCCGAGACCAACTGCCGTCTGAGCCGGAGCTCGATGCCATGAATCTCGTGGAAACGCACTGCCAGTTGTTCGGGCAGGAACACGCGCGTGAGGTGCATGAGATTCGCCCGATAGCCGTACATGCGCGCATGCTGCAGCATCGTGTCCATCTGCCCGATCTTGGGCTCCCGTAGGTAGTAGGTAACGAGGAGGTTCTCGATCGTCACCCCCCGGCCCAAGATGTTGCCGCCGACAATGAAGTTCAGGCCCCGCCCAGGTTCCGCATCGGCTTCGGCATTCACGACCACGACCTTGCGATTCACCAGACTACGTCGAACGCGACCAAGAATTGCGTCGATGGGGGGAGCCAACGGCATCGTACGTTGCAGTTCGTCGTAAGCCAGATGGAGTCTATCCAGGCCCTCTCCCGCTCCGGCATCCAAGCTATCGCTCACACGGTCGATGTAACCGCGGACCAGTGCCTCGAGGTTGCTGTGCTGCTTTCGCAACTGGCTCGTGTGACACAGGAAGTTCTGACCAGCGCGCGCCGTCTCCGGGTCGTGCAATGACTGCGCTCCGGCTGCGACCAAGAAGAATGCGATGGCACGCCGCAGTCCATCGGGGGCATCGTTGGTTCCGCCAAGAATGGCCGCAGACTCGTCGGCAGGCACGAACACCAAAGGCGGGGTTGGTCCTTCGATGTGCTCGGCCTCGAAGAACGCCTCCCCCCCGGTATAGCCAACACCAGGCTCGAGCAACCGCGTAAAACTAGGCCGCAGTTGGGTGCCCACCGACTGCAGCAACAACGCGTAGGGCGTGGCCGTCACCTGCAGGAAGACGTGATGACGCAACGTCGACCGAAGTTCGTCCGCGACCCTTGTATAGATGGCCGTCGGATCGATCGCTGGACGCCCTTTCTCTTGCGCGCGGCTACTCTTCGCGAGGTTGGTATCCAGGGACGCTTGATCGGCCTCGTCATCAAGGATGAGGGCCGGGTATTCTGGCGCACCAATCTTCACGAGAAACGCGATCAGATCGTCCAGTCTCGTCTTGTTCTTGGAACAGACGAAAACGACACCTGATTTGGCGAGATGCTTGCTGATGTGCTTGTGGTCGCCAGCCCATGAGTTTGGATTGAGGGCATCATGCGCGATCGGGCCCTCAAGAGCGGCAAACCGCTCGGTGGTCTGCGAAACCAGCTTGACATTGTCGGAGGTCAGCACGACGATTGCGCGAAAGCCATTGTCGATCGCCGCGGCCACTAACGCAATCATCGCAACGGTCTTCCCGCTTTGGATTCGACCATAGAGGAGACCCGTGCATGGCTTCGCGGGTATCGTCGTTCCCGCTTTAGCTGATCCGTCCGCGCCCACTTCGCCGCTCGCGATCTCGCCATTGTAGACCCCGACGATCAGGCCCAGCAGATCGAGTGCGTCGTGCCGGATCTTCTCAAGCGCGGCCGCCGACATCGGACGCGATCCGCTGCCCAACGAACCGAGGGTTCCTGTTAGACAGGGCCCATCGGCTCGCAGATTCGCAGAACCGGCACCGACGATCGTCGCGCTTCCCCCTGTGACTTCGGTCATCGCGCAGACAGTACCAGGTCGCGGCGCGTCCGTCAGGTATCACGGTACCGCACGACGATCCGGTTGGCTGCCTCCATGCCAGCGCCGATCCGGATTGGCGCGTCGACGCGATGGGCGGAGCGGGAATCTCACGCCTTGCGCCTCGTGTGCACTCGACCGTGTGGACACCCCATTCCCGCGAAAAGCGCGATATGCTTGGGCGCTTGTCGCGTGCCCACCGCGGCGCGCAGGGAGGGGCCCATTCGATGCGATTGAAGGTGAGGTACTTTCTCGACTCGCTTCCGCTCCTCCGGCTGCGGGATCTGTGCCGAACTCGGAAACTACTGCAGACTGGGTCGAGAAGGGACCTACTCGAGAGGCTAGCGCGGTCCTTTCGCGGCGAGCCCGACTCGATGTTGAATCAGCTCTCACGAACCGAGATCATTGAAGTGCTCGCGACGATCACAATCGAACATGGAGGACGAAGTGCAAAACTGTCGTACCTGGGACAGGCTCGAAGGGAGGACTTGCAGCGCGTTGCGATCCGGCTCTTCGACAACGACTTGGATGCAACTCGAATTGACGAAGTCGTACCGGCAGGGTGTCCAGCAAGGCTCTCGTGGATCTCAACCACTGGAGACACCGACGCGTGGACAGATATCCTATCGACCCAACATGGCGACGCAGGTTTCGCGCCGCTGTCGGTCGATGCTCTTCGCTTCGAACTGAAGGGTGTCCGTGCGCTCTCCATCGCGTCCGCATACTACGACGTCGGATTCTTCCGAGCTCTGCTGCTCGCAGACGGGAAACCTAGCGAGACTCTCGACGAGATCAGAATTGTCCTGAACGGGCTATCAGGTTCACGCCTAGCCCAACAAGTGCGCGAACTAGAGGAGATCCAGAACGAACTGCAATCCGTTTACACCAAGGCGGAGGTCCGTCTGGCATTTGCTCGTAGCATATTCCACCCGAAGATTTTCCTGCTCCGGCGACGCGACTCGCGCGCCGCACTCGTTGGCTCCGCCAACGCGACGACCGCAGCGATGACCGAGAACGAAGAGATTCTGCTGCGCATCAGGGACGGGATCGAAGGTCTTGAAGCATATTTTGCACATATCTGGGAGGTGAAGGCCGAGCGATTGGGCTCCCGATGCCCCCAGGTCCGATCGCTACTAAACTTCCTGCGTACTGGCCGCCTATTCTTCAAGACGTCAACGACATTTCAAATGTCCTTCAATCCATTTGGAGAACTACTGCGACTACTGCCGAGATCCGAACGGAGCCTCCTCACCAACGTTCGGCTACGGAACTCAGAACCCAAGCCTGGCGTGGGGCCATTTGACCTGGTGGCCACCCTTGGCATGGCTGATGATGAGGAGGACCAAGCGGCGAGAAGTGAGGATGAGAAGCACAGGGCATCGATCAAGCCGTTTTCGGTCGAAACCTGCTTCGGCTATTGGGTCCCGGACGCGATGGTCGCTCTCCTCAAGTCTGAACTTGACCTGGCTGGCCGTGGAAAGAGGCGTCGCTTCGAGAGGATCGCGATGGCCCTTACCGACACCAGCGACTCGGTGATATTGCGAGCCTATGGCGAGTACGTTGAAGACGCCCACCGACTTCTCATGTCCCTGCCTTCTACTCAGGCCCTACTCGGCAACCTTCGATCCGATCCATTTCAGACTCGCGAGTGGTTCGCAGAACGACTGACCAACCTCCGCAACAACCTGGCCAGGTCAGGCTACGTAGAACGCCTATGCCGGCCCTTCACTGACGCCCCTGTTCCCGAGTTATGGGACGATCCAGTTTCCAGAGAGCAATTCGAAACCACGTTTTTCGAGTACCTCGCATACGTTTCCAATGCGCCGACCCAAAGCCGTGTTCCGTCTCGAATTCTCGAAGTCGCGCGATGTGACTTCCCGACGGACGCGTCGACCATCCGAGAGAGACTTGTCTCGTTCCTGAAGGAGTCCGGATGGAGCGATCGAGACCATTGGAAGCTGCCACCGGAGCAGTTGGCCAATGCATAGCAGTGAGGTCGGGATCTGGCCGAACGGACGGACCGCCAGATGCGCGGGCTGCTTCAGCGCGGCAAACGTCACGAGGCGAACCTCGTAGCGCTGGTCCACTTCCTCCAGCGCCCACCGCACGCGCGTGTCGCGGGCCAGGCCCCGGCCGCCATCGGGCGACCGGTCGAACGCGGTGATGGTGATCGTCATTGCGTGACGAGGAGTTCGTCGAGCTGCTCGAACGTCTCGCCCATCCCGTCGTAGGACCCGAGCGAAGCGTCGAGCGCGTCCTTCGAGGCATGGAGGTCGTGCAGCACGAGCAGGGTCACGCCGCCCTTCTCCTCCAGGGTCACCGAGGTGACGGCCCCGCCCTCGCCGCCTTCGTTGTTCGTCCAGACGAGGCGCGAGTGCGGCGTCACTTCGAGGTACCGGCCGAAGAACGCCACGGGCTCGGGTGCGCCGACGTCGAACTCGAGGCGGTACCCGCCGCCGACGCGAGCATCCATCGTGCAGGAGACCAGCTTGAGGCCAGCCGACTTCGGCACCCACCACCGCGCGAATAACTCGGCCGTGGTCCATGCCTGGAACACGAGGCGCGCTGGCGCGTTGAAGGTGCGCGTGATGACCATCTCACGCTCCGACCTCCGTTCCGCTACCGTGGGGTTCTTCATCGCGGTGGGCTCACTCTCACTTCTTGCGTCCATCGGTCATCTCCTTCCGTTTCAGTTCCTCGAGAACCTCGTCCAACTCGTCGAAGCGTGAGGCCCAGAGCTGCTGGTACCTCGCGATCCACGCCGTCTCTTCCTCGAGGCGGCGCGGGCCCAGCTTGCAGGTCCGCACGCGTCCGACCTTCTCCGTGCTGACCAGCCCGGCCTGCTCCAGGACGCCGACGTGCTTCTTCATGCCCGTGAGGGTCATGTCGAACTTCTGGGCGAGCTCCGTGATCGAAGCGTCTGCACGTCCCAGATGCTCCAGCACGCCGCGCCGGGTCGCGTCCGCAATCGCGGCGAACGCGGCGTCGAGGCCGGGTCTTTCATACTGAACCATGCGGTTCAGTATGTAACGCAGGGCCGGCAACAAGGCAAGGGGCGCGGCGATGCGGGACGCCGATCTGCCAGATCGCGCCGATTGACGACAGGCGGCGCGGCCCTATGGTGAGCGCAATGGTCCTACCGACCGACTGGTTCCGGTCGAGCATCGAAGCCGAGTTCGTCGTCGAGCGGGAGACCTGGGCCAGCGAGCGCGTCGACCGCGTGACCGCGGCGCTACAGCCCGAGGTCCCGGCCGAGCAGCGGCTGGCGACGCTGGTGGTGTGGCTGGACACGTGGACGGCGTTCACGCTGCCGGGCCGCACGATCTACCTCAGCCGTCGCCTGATCGAGACCCTGCCGACCGATGCTGCCGCGGCGCTGGTGGTTGCCCACGAGCTGGCCCACCACCGCCTGGGCCACGTGCCCGAGCTGTCGACCGCGTGGCGCAAGGTGGCGGGCATCGCGCGCGGGGTGATCAGCGGTCTGGTGCACCGCCCCGAGCGGGAGCGCGACGCCGACCTCCTGGCTGTCGAGCTGTGCCTCGCCGCAGGCTACGATCTCGAGGAGTGCCTGGTCGCGTTCGCGCGGATGGAGCACGAGGCGCTCGACTGGGGCAACGTCGACGGCGTGTTCGACGACGACGAATCGCGGTCCCAGCGGCGCAGTCACCCCAGCGTGCGGCGACGGGTCAGCGACATGCGCGCGCACGCGGCGGCGATGGCGCGCGGCCACCGCCTGGCGGACGAGTTGACCGTGCGCGCGCGCGATCGCCGGCGACGCTCCCTGGCCATCGCCGGCGGGGTCGCCGCCACCATGGCGATCGCGATCATCGCGCGGCGGTGGCCGCGAGGCTTGCTGTAGCCACTACCCCTGCGCCAGCACCGCGAACTCCTCGAACAGCGCCGCGGGCAGCGGGTGATCGAGTCGCCAGGTGATCCCGATCGGGCGATCGCCGGCGTGGCTCTGGTAGGTCGCGGGGCCGACGAACGCGTAGGCGTCGGCCTTGCTCGCCTGCACGAAGAGGAAGAAGCGCCAGCCGTTGGCTGGGCTGTCGAGGTAACGCCGGCTGGTCGGGCTGGTCACGCTGGCGACGCCCTGCGTCTCCCAGTGGAAGAGCTCGCGGCTGATGGCCCGATCGCGGTAGCTGGTCGTCGGCGAGAAGCCGCCGCTGGATTTGTCGAGGGTGACGAACAGCAGCTCGCGACGACTCGCCTCGAGCTTGAGGATGCCTCCCTGCGGGATGCTGATCTTCTCGCCGGCACCGCGGTGGCCGACCGCGGCGACGATCTCGCGGCGCTGATAGCGGCGATGCAAGGCGAGCGGCCAGTCGGGCTCGGGATAGACATCGCCGGCGAGCGCGACGCGATCCTCGAGCAGGCTCGTCAGCTGGTGGAGCTCGTCGCGGATCGGGCGGCGCTCGGAGAAATACGCCGCGGTCTGCGCGGCTGCGCGCAGCGTCCCACGAGCGCTCAGCTGAGCGTCGAGCATCAGCAACCGGCGCGCATCGAGCGGCTGCAACGGCTCCGCGGCGGTCGTCAGCGCGCGATAGGCGCGCAGGCGGGTCGGCTCGTCGACGTGCGCGAGCCACCCGAGGCGACGGCTGGTGTCGTCAGCCTCCCTGTCCGGCGCGAGGACGCCGGCCTCGACTTGCACCTGACGCCAGCCGAAATCACCGGTGTAGACATCGGCGAGCTCGCGCCCAGTCGCGGCCAGAAACGCTGGCAGCTCGACGGGCCCGGCACTGACTAGCTCGCGCAGCTCGCGCCCGAGGCGACGTGCGCCGCCACCGAGCGTGCGCTGCAGCGACGTCAGGATCTGATCACGCGCGACCGCGTCGAGGCTGAGCGCACACCCGCTCGGCAACTGCGGAAACCCTTGCTCGACGGCGACGCGCAGCTTCGCGCGCGGCAGGCCGGTCAGCGCCGCGAGGCTGGCCTCGAAGCGGTACTCCTCGCGGTGCTGGCCGATGAAGTCGAGCACCAGGCACGCCTGCTTGTCGCGGTGCAGGCGCAGGCCACGGCCGAGCTGCTGCAGGAAGAGCGTCGCGCTGCTGGTCGGGCGCAACAGCAACAGCACGTCGACGAAGGGCAGATCGACGCCCTCGTTGTAGAGGTCGCAGGTGAACACGAGGTTGACCTCGCGCTCGCGCAGCCGGCGCGGCGCATCGGCGCGCACCTCGGCGGGGGAACCGCCGTGGACCGCGAGCGCGGGCACGCCGAGCTCGGTCGCGCGCGCCGCCATGTACTCCGCGTGCTCGACGCTGACGCAGAACCCGAGGCCGCGCACCGCGCGCACGTCCGCGACGCGACTGGCGAGCTGGCGGAGCACGAGCCGCGCGCGCGCATCGTTACCGGTATACAGCCCTGCGAGCGCGGCGGCCTCGTAGCCGGTGCGCGTCCACTTGACGTGACGGAGATCGGTATTGTCCGATAGCCCGTAATACTCGAACGGCACCAGGAGCTGCTGCGCGAGGGCGTGCCACAGCCGCAGTTCGGCGGCGATCCGGCCATCGAAGTCGGGCAGCAGCGACTGCCCATCACTGCGCTCGGGCGTGGCGGTCAGCCCGACAAGGAGCGTGGGTGTCAGCGCCCGCAACACCGCCTGATACGACGGCGCCGGCAGGTGATGACACTCGTCGATGATCACGTGCTCGAAGTGCGCCGCGCCGAACCGCGCCACCAACCCCGCGACGCTCGCGATGGTCGCGAACACATGCGTCCCGCGCACGACCTCGTGCCCGTCGCACGCCAGCTCGCCGAACGCGCCGTCGGCGAGCACGTTGCGGAAGGTCGCCAGCGCCTGCTCGAGGATCTCGCGTCGATGCGCCACGAACAGCAGCCGCGGCGCCGCGCCGCGCACCTGCCGCTCGTAGTCGAACGCGGCGATCACGGTCTTGCCGGTGCCGGTCGCCGCGACGACCAGGTTGCGCCGATGGCCCAGCTCCTCGCGCTCGGCGCGCAGTCGATCGAGGATCGCCTCCTGAAACGGATACGGTCGCAGGGCGAACAGCGTCAGCGCCGACGCGTCACCACCGCGCTCCGCCGCACGCGCCGCCTCGATCCGCGCGTGGTGCGTCGGATCCTCGGGGTCGTAGCGCTCGAACTCGGGATCTTGCCAGAGAGTCTCGAACGTCCCGGCGAACCGATCGACCACGTGCGGCAGATCCGTGGCGCTGACCTTCACCACCCACTCGTGACCGGCGCCGAGGGCCGTCGCGGTCAGGTTCGCCGACCCGACGTACGCCGTGGTCAGCCCGTTGTCGCGATGGAAGAGCCACGCCTTGGCGTGCAGGCGCGTCCGCCGCGTGTCGAACGAGACCCGCACCTCGGCACCCGGCAGGCGCGCCAGCGTATCGAGCGCGGCCGCCTCGGTCGTGCCGGTGAACGTCGTCGTGAGGATCCGCAGGCGCGGCCCCGCGCCCGACCGCGCCGCGAGCTCGCCGAGCGCCTCGCGCAGCACGCGCACGCCGCCGACCGTGATGAACGCGATCAGCACGTCGACGCGATCGGCGCATGCGATCTCGCGGCTCAGCTCCGACGACAGCCCCGGCTCGAGGTGGCTGCGCGTGAACAAGGTCGAGGCCGTCAGGGTCGACGCCGGCCGACTCGGATGCGGCGCCGCGCCGACCGCCATCAGCTGTCGAGGCGGCGGCAACAGGCGTTGCGGCGCGAGGTCCGCGTCGATCCCGGCCGCCGCGAGCGTCGCCGCGATCTCGCGCAGCACGCGATCGACCAGCGCCGCGCCCTCCGCGCCGCGCTCCTCGGCCGGCAACGCCACCAGCGCGCGCTGCAACTCGGCCGCGAGGTGCCGCGCCACGAATGGCGCGAGCTGCTCGGCGCGCAGCTCGCGAACGTCTGCCGCCACCTCGCCGAGCTCGGCCGCGAGCGCCGCCGTCAGCGCGTGCTCGTACAGACCCGGCGCGAGCGGCATCCCGCCGAGCATAGGAGCTCGGCGCGCGCGGCGGGGCGGTCGGCCTGCAGATTCGAAGCGCGGCCCGAGCGCGCGACGGCGCAGCTCACTCGATGCCGCCCTCGACCTCCGGGAAGCACGTCCCGCGGCCGCCGCCGACGGAACAGAGCAGCGTCGGGTTGTGCCCGCTCGTGCACATGCCGTAACCGGACGTCCCGCCGCCCGCAGCCTGCGCGATCTGGTCGCTGGCAACGCGGCCGCGCCCAGGCGATCACCGCCGCGGGCGCGGGATGCGATAGAGCGCGAGCCGCGTGACCAGCGTGGTCCGCGACAACCCGAGCGCCGCGGCGGCGCGGCGCTGGTTGCCGGCGCACGCGGCGAGCGCGGCGACGATGCGCGCGCGATCGAGCTGCTGCGCCTCGGCGAGGTGGCCCGCCAGCGGGACGGGCGCGAGCGGTGGCGGGGCTGGCGTCGGTGACAGGATCAGGTGGCAGGCGTCGATCACGCCGCCCGCCGCCAGGAGCACGGCGCGCTCACAGACCGCCTTGAGCTCGCGCACGTTGCCGGGCCAGGCGTGGGCCAGGAGCTGCTCCCGGAACGCCGGGGTGACGCGCGATGGCGCGGCGTCGCCGCCCGCCGCCGCAAGAAAACGCAGCGCGAGCGGCACGATCCGCCGCGGATCATCGCGGAGCGCCGCGACCCGCAGCGTGATCCCATCGAGGCGGTAGTACAGGTCCGCGCGGAACCGACGCGCGGCGACCTCGGTGACCAGATCTCGATGGGTCGCGGCCACGAAGCGGACGTCGATCGGCACCGGCCGGATCGCGCCGAGCGGCAGCACCTCGCGGGCCTCGATGGCGCGCAGCAGCTTGGGCTGCAAGGCCAGCGGCAGCTCGCCGATCTCGTCGAGGAAGAAGGTGCCGCCACCGGCCGCCTCCAGGAGACCCGGTCGGGTCCGCGTCGCGCCGGTGAACGCTCCCTGCGCGTGACCGAACAGCTCGCTCTCGAGCAGCGTGTCGGTCAGCGCCGCGCAGTTGACCGCGATCAGCGGGCCGGTGCGCCCCGAACGCTCGTGGATGCGTCGGGCCAGCACCTCCTTGCCCGCGCCGGTCTCGCCGACGATCAAGATCGTCGCGGTCGATGCCGCGAAGGCGTCGACACACGCGGGGGCGCGGCTCGGATCCTCGATCAGCACCGCGCCACACGGGCTCAGCACGGGCTCGTCGGCGGGGAGCGGGGTTACCAGGCGGAGGGTGGGCGCGTGAGGACGCGCGCGATCCGTTGCGTCGCGGAGGGGCACATGCGGGTAGTTCCCGCCGCGGAGCCGGCGTTCCGGACAATCGTCCGGGACGGCGTGGGGCGCGCGGCTGGTACGATGCCGGCATGGCCGATGCAGAGCTCGTCCTGCTCGATCGCTGGTGCGCCGGCGATGCCGCGGCGGGCAACGAGCTGTTCCGCAGCCACTTCGAGGCGATCTACCGCTTCTTCGACAACAAGCTCGACCGCGAGGCCGATGACCTGGTGCAGGAGACGTTCCTGGCCTGCGTGCGCAACCGCGATGCGTTCCGGCGACACAGCTCGTTTCGCACCTACGTCTTCGCGATCGCGCGCAACCTCCTCTATCGCTTCTGGCGCGATCGCGGCGGCCAGCCCGCCACGATCGACTTCGAGGAGATCTCGCTGGTCGCGCTCACCACGACCATCGGGACGCAGCTGGTCCGTCGCCAGGAGCAGGCGTCGCTCCTCGAGGCGCTCGGCAGCCTGCCGGTGGAGCAGCAGCTCCTGCTCGAGCTGCACTACTGGGAGGAGCTCGATGCCGACCAGCTCGCGGAGGTGTTCGACACCGCGCCGGCCACCTCGCGCAGCAGGCTGTTTCGGGCGCGCCAGGCGCTGCGCGCGGTGCTCGATACCGAGCGGGTGCGCGACGCGAGCGGCGATGCGCGAACCCGCCGCCTGCGCGAGGGCGTGCAGGCCGTGAACGACGCGGTGGAATGACCGCCGCGCCGCGGATCAGGGCCGGGCGCTCGCCTCGTCGCGCAACGCGATTGCCCTCGCGCGCGTGAGCCGCGGCCGCACCCGTTCGACGTGCGGGAGGAACTGATCGAGCTGGGCGATCGCCTGGTCGAGCTGCGCGCGTGCGGCGCGCCGATCGCCGCGAGCGAGCGCGCAGCGGGCCAGGCCCATGTGGGCGTGGCTGGCGTCCTCCAGCGCATACCACGGGAGCTCGGGGCCGAGCGATTTCAGCGCGCGCTCGAACTGGGTCTGCGCGGTCGCGAGGTCGCGATCGGCGAGCGCGACCTCGCCGGCGGCCAGGAACGTCAGGTCGGCGACGTCGTCGGTGACGTCCGCGCCGACGATCGCGACCAGTTCGCGATAGCGGCGGACGGCCTCGGCGTCATCACCGGCCCCGGCGGCGAAGAGCGCGCGACTGTAGGTACAACCGACGCGCGCCACGACGAGCTCGGGATGATCGCGGGTGTACCGATCGCAGGCGTCGGCCATCATCGCCAGGCTCTCAGGTTGGGAGACCAGGTCGAGCGAGAGGCTCTGCTGCGCGACGAGGGACTGGAGGTGCGACGGCCCGAACGACGCCCGCGTCGCCTGCCAGCCAGCCCGCGCCAGGCGCTCGCGCTCGACCGGATCGGCGGTCAGCATCGCGAGGTTCATCGCGATGTGGTTCAGCTCGGGGTCGGGCCGGGGGAGGCCCGCCATCGCGGCCTGCGCGGCCTGGAAGTCGCGCACGGCGAGGTCGCGACGCGCACCCGCCAGGTGCACGTTGCCGATGTTGTTGAGCAGGAGCGGCCGGGCCAGGGGATCGCGCGCGACGCTGCGGCTCAGCGGTTCGAGCACCGCGAACTGGCGCTCGAGGCCGCTCACGTCGTGGCCCAGCATGCCCTCGGCGAAGATCCGGCGCGCGCCCGCAACGACGGCGTCGGCGATCTGCTGGTTCGCCAGCGCGACCTCCTCGGCGTGACCGAGGGGCGCCAGCGCCTGCTCGAACTCGCCGGCGAACAACCGGGTCCGCCCGATCAGCAGCTCGGCCTCGATCACCAGCGGCGGGTACTCGAGGCGCTCCGCGATCGCCACGACCGCGCGCGCCTCCGTCATCGCTTCCGCGGCGCGACCGGCGGCATCGAGCGCCGCGGCGCGGGCCAGCCGGGCTCGCGCGGCCGCGACCTCGGTCCGGCGAGCCGGCTCGGCGATCAGCGGGGCCGCGGTGGCGAGGCTCTCGCGATCGCCGCAGGCGTCCGTGGGCGCGAGGCGGACCACGACGTCGACCGCCTTGCCGATGGCCGGCGCATCCATCTCGCCGAGCACCTGCACCGCCGCGCGCAGATCATCGGCGCGCCGCTGCAGGCACGCCATGCTGCGATCGAGCACGAGCGGGGTCATCGCGCCGTGGCGATGCGCCTCGCACGCGGCGCGATGCTGCGCGCTCCACGACGCGCGGTACCGATCGAGGCCGCCGAGCACCAGGCCCTCGACCTCGCGCGCGTACGGCGTGGCCATCTGCGCGAACGAGGTCTGCAGCCGCGTCCGATCGGCCGCGCTCCACGCGCGATCGATCTCGGCCGCGCCGCCGTCGCACGCCGCGATCGGATCCGACGCGGTCGAGCGACTCAGCACCGCGAGCGTCGCGACCGTCGCGATCGTGGCCAGCGCGCCGAGGGCCGCCGGTCCGCGCGCGCGTCGCCAGCCGCGGGCCCGCGTCAGCTCGCTCGCCACCGCGTGCATCGAGGGCAAGCGCGCGGCAGGATCGACCGCGAGGCCGCGCTGCACGAGCTGCCGCAGCCAGCCCGGGACCGTGCGGCCTTCGCGCGGCGCGGCGAGCTTGCCGGCGCGGATCGCCGCGAGCATCCCATCGCGGTCCTCGGCATCGAACGGCCGGACCCCGGCGATCGCCTCGTACAGCGACACCCAGAAGCTGAACTGATCGGCGGCCGCGGTGATCTCGCCCGCGGTGAGCTGCTCGGGCGCCATGTACGCCGGCGTGCCCACGATCGCGCCCGCCGCGGTGAGCACGCGCGACCGCGGCACCCCGCCATCGCCATCGGCGTCGCCGGCCGCGAACCGGGCCAGGCCGAAATCGACGACGCGGACCCGACCGTCCACGCCGACCAGCGCGTTGGCCGGCTTGAAGTCGCGGTGGATCACGCCGACGTCGTGCGCGGCGGCGAGCCCGCGCGCGGCCTGCGCGAAGATCGCGACGATCTCGGCCGTGCGGCGCGCCGCGCTCCGGCCCCAGGCAGCGAGCGTGATGCCGTCGACCAGCTCCATCACGACGACCACGTCGTCGCCGAGCAGGATCGCGTCGTGGACCGGCACGACGTTGGGATGGGCCAGCTGCGCCAGCGCGCGCGCTTCGCCCAGCAAGCGCTCGCGCGCCTCGGTGACCGCGGCGCCGCGCGCGCTGACCACCTTGAGCGCGACCTTGCGATCGAGCTGTGGATCGTAGGCCCGGTAGACGACGCCCATGCCGCCGCGGCCAGCGGTATCGAGCACGACGTAGCGACCGACGCGGGCCGGCGCGTCGACGGCGAACAGCGCCTGCTCGGCCCGCGCCCGCGCCGCCTCCATGCGCACGCGATCGATCGGCGGGCGGACGTCGCCAAGGGCCGCGATGGCCTCCGGCGTCACGTCCTCGTCCGCGGTGGTATCGGCCATGCGCGTCGCGGCGCAGCGTACGACGAACGCGCGCCGATCAGCGCGTCTCACGCTTCTTCTTCGCCGGGCGCGGCGCGGCGGGGGCGCGCTGGGCGACGAAGGCGCTGTCGTCGCCGTCGTGCAGATACAGGCGACCTCGCAGCTGGCCATCGGCGTCGAGCGTGGCCCAGCCGCGCCCGGTGCACGGATGGCCGTCGTCGTCACCCGCGAAGCTGAACTCGACCAGTGGCGCGCCGTTGCGCTCGCCGTACCGGCAGTCGAGGTCGACCTGCACCGCAATCATGGCGAGTCGACCGATGCGCGGGCCGGCGAACCCGATGCGCGCGGGCTCGAACGCGTCCAGCGCATCGCGGTCCCAGAGCTCGGTCGCGGTGATCCGCCAGTCGCCGTGAAACGGCTGCGCTGCGCTCGCGGGCGCGACCTTGACGCGTTTGCCCCGGCGCCGCGGTGCGACGGGCGTGACGGCCGGGGCGCAAAGCGATGTGCGAATCGTCCCGTCGGCCTTGGCCTGGCGGTACTGCCGCTCGAGCGAGCGGCGCGCGCCACCGCCGAATCCGATCTGGATCGCCGGTGACCCGATGAGGCCATCGGTGACGATCACGTCGCGGAACGGGAGGAGCACCGCCTCGACGAATTTCGGGACGACCGGCAGCAGCTGGGCCAGCGGGGTGTACAGACCGAGGACGTGAAACACGTCCTTGCCGAGGAAGATCGAGTACTTCTGCAGGTGCTTGAAGACGACGAAGTTGCCGCTCACGCGATGCGCCCACGACGCGATCAGGTCGCACTCCGCGCTCGCGAGCTCGGCCGCACCTTCGACGAGGAACCGCTCGCGAAGCCCGTCGTCGGCCCACAGCACCTCGCGGATCTGGAACGCACTCTCGGGCTCGATCGGCTCGCCGGGTTGCGGCCGCCGGAACGACGGCACGATCCGCCGCTGATCGTTGACCCACGCCAAGAGCGCCCCGTACGCCCGGTAGAACAAGGCGGCATCGTCGGTGGACAGGATCATGGATGCCGCCTGAGGTTGCTACACCAGCGCCGCTGGGACAACGGGCGGCGATGCTTGCAGCGTCTCGCGCCGAGACTCGACCGATGCCTCGGGCAACGGGCGTCCACTCACGCGCGGCGGCGGTACGCGGCGAGGATGCCAGCGGCGTCGCGCGACCGGGCGACATCCGCCGGGAGCCCCAGCCACTCCAGTCCGGGATTGTCGTGGATGCAGAGGTTGCCGAGCGGCTCGGTCTCCGGGAACGCGCACCACGCATCGAGCAAGGCGCGGAGACCGCGCGCGGTGATCTCGTTTTCGCCGAGCTCGAGGGAGATCGGCGGGCGCAACGCGGCCAGGGCGCGGGCGCCCGCGTCGCCGATCTGGTTGTCGCGGAGATCGAGGAAGCGCAGCGCCGCGAGCGCCGCGAGCGCACTCGCGCCGTCGTCTCCAATGCGATTGCTGGCCAGACCGAGATCGGTCAACTGGAGCAGCGATGCGAGCGCCGTGGCACCCGCGTCGCCGATGCGATTGTCGCTCAGCTTGAGCGAAGTCAACGCAGTCAGCGAGGCAAAGGCGCGTGCGCTCGGGTCCCCGAGATCGTTGTTCCAGAGCCACAGGGTGGTGAGCTGACGCAGTTCGGCGAAGTGAACGGCGCCGGTGTCCGTGATGCGATTGATCCCGAGCTGGAGATCCATCAATGACGCCAGGGATGCGAGCGCGCGCGCGCCCGGGTCGCTCACCTGATTGTCGAGGAGGCAGAGCGTTCGAAGCTCCGACAGCGCCGCGAGGGCGACGGCGCCTGCGTCGCCGATGTGGTTCTTCGCCACGCCGAGCGTGCGGAGTCGCGGCAACCGGGCGATCGCGATCGCGCCTGGGTCACCGATCTCGCAACCATGCAGCTCCAGGGTGGTCAGGCGCTGGAGCCGCGCCACCGCCTGGGCACCGCGCGCGGCAATCGGGTTCTCGCTCAGGTCCAGCGACTCGAGGCTATCGATCGCGGAGACCGCGATGGCGCCTTCCGTGCGCATCCCGCAGTCCCAGAGAGAGAGCTCGGTGAGCTGCCCGAGCGCAGCGATGGCGCGCGCCCCATCATCGCCAATCGGATTGCGCCCCAGGAGGAGCCGCCGCAGTGCCGGAAGGCCGGCGAGCGCATGCGCGTCCGCGCTCCCGAGCTCGCTGTCGCACAGATCGAGATAGGTCAAGCGGGTGAGCGCCGCGAGCGAACGCGCCCCGCCCTCGCCCAGCGCGGCGCGCCACGCGGTGAGCGATCGGAGCTGGGTCAGCTCCGCCAGCGCGGGCGCGCCTTCCGGGCCGAGCCAGTTCTCGCTGACGTCGAGCGAGGTCAGCGTGGACAGGCCCGCGAGCGCACGGATGCCGGGCGCACCGATCATGTTGCGCTGCAGGTCGAGCGCGGCCAGTCGCGGCAAGGTGGCGAGCGAGCGCACGCCATCGTCGGCGATGCGATTGCCCTCGAGATCGAGCGCGGTCAGCGAGGTGAGGAGAGCGAGGTGATTCGCGTCTTTCGCCGTGAGGCCGATGTCGCGCGCCGTGAGCGCCGTGAGCGCCGTGAGGCCCGCGAGCGCCGCCGAGCGCGCGTCGAGCGGTCCTGCCAGGCGAAAGACCGGTGGACCCGCGGCGGCGTCCTCGGCCGACCAGGATGACCAGCGTCCCAGCAGCGCCAGGGCGGGCCAGCGCTCCGCCCGCGCCTGGTCGAGGACGACGTCCAGCTCGTCGAGCGTGATGAGCGGAGGACCGGGCGCGAGGGACATGAGCGCCGCATCGTGACACACGCGCCTCCGCCATCGCACGCGCGTGCCCGTCGTACGCAACCGCGGCGCGCGGCTGCCGACACCCTCGCACATGGACGCGATACAGACGTTTGCCGATGCGCTGCACGCAGGCGACTACCTGGACGCGCTGGCGGCGTACCGAGCGCTGGCTCACGCACGCGAGCCGGTTGGACAGGCGACCGAGGCGCTGTTGCGCTCCCTGACCGGGGACCATGCCGGCGCCGCGGCGCAGATCGCGGCGTGTCGAGACGCGGAGCTGGTCGAGATCATCATCCGCGGGGAACGCGAACGCGCGGCGCGGTGGACCGACGAGCGAGTGGCGAGCCGGTTGCCGACGGCCGTCGAGATGCCGGACCTGGCGGTGTACGCGCGGATGGCGACGGCGCTGCTGCACGGCGACGCGCGGGCGATCCACGCGCGCCTCGCGGCCGACGCGCGCGGGGTGCGATCGGGAGGCGGTCGACTGGTCTATCGCAGCGGCAACGTGCAGCCCTTTCGATCGATCATCGACACCGACGACGCGATCGGCGCGATGCTCGAGGGGTACGACACCAGCGGGCTGACGTACGTCCCGTTCGCGGCGCTGCGGCGGGTAACGTTCCTGCCGCCGCGCAACTTCATCGAGGAGCTGGTGCGGCGCGCCGACGTCGAGCTGCGCGACGGGCGCAAGGCGACGATCGTGGTGCCGCTCCTGTACGCGCTGTCGACGACCGCGCGCGATGCGGCGCTGCGCGCGGGCCGCCTGACGACGTTCCGCTATGTCGGCAGCGCGCGCCGCGCCATCGGTCAGCGCGACTTTCTGCTGGACGACAGCTGCATGGTCGGCATGCAGCACATCGCGGCGATCGAGTTCGGCGGGGTCCACCGCGCGTAGGCGGGCGCGGCCCCCGAATGGCGGCGATCGCGGTACGCTAGCGATGGGATGCGCTTCTCGCAGGGGGACCGGCTCGGGCCGTACGAGATCGCCTCCGCGATCGGCGAGGGCGGCATGGGCGAGGTCTACCGGGCGCGCGATACGCGGCTGGGCCGCGACGTCGCGATCAAGGCGCTGCGCCCCGATCGCGTCGACGACGATCGCAAGCGCCGGTTCGTGCGCGAGGCGCGGACGATCGCGGGGCTCGATCATCCCAACCTCCTGACGATCTTCGACGTCGGCAGCGAGCGCGACGTCGACTACCTGGTGACGGAGCTGCTGCGGGGCGAGACGCTGCGCGAACGCCTGGTGCGCGTGGGACCGATGCCGTGGCGCGAGGTGGTGCACGTCGGCGAGGCGCTGGCGCGCGGGCTGGGCGCGGCCCACGCCCGCGGGGTCGTGCATCGCGACATCAAGCCGGAGAACGTGTTCCTCACCGAGGATGGGCGCGTGAAGATCCTCGACTTCGGGGTCGCGCACGTGTCGGCGGCGATCGGGGATGCGGTGACCGAGAGCGAGACGACGCCGGGCGCGCTGCTCGGCACGATCCCGTACATGGCGCCGGAGCAGGCCTGCGGCGAGCCGGTGGACGAGCGCACCGATCTCTTCAGCCTCGGCGTCGTGCTGTACGAGTGCCTCGCGGGGGTGTCGCCGTTTCGACGCGAGACCCTGCCTGCGACGTTCGCGGCGATCATCCGGGGCACGCCGAAACCGCTCGAGGTGCGCGACGACATCGCCGCGATCATCGGCCGGCTGCTGGCGAAGCGGCCCGAGGAACGCCCGGCATCCGCGGCGGACGTCGCCGACGCCCTGGCGCGGATCCTGACGACCCAGAGCGGGACGATGGCGGCGCCGCCGCCTCAGACGCCGGCCTCGATCGCGGTGTTGCCGTTCGCCGATCTCAGCCCCAACCACGACCAGGAGTACTTCTGCGACGGCATCGCGGAGGAGATCCTGCACGCCATGTCGCGGCTCGGCGGGGTGCGCGTGGCGGCGCGCGGATCCTCGTTCCAGTACCGCGGCGCGCATGACGTGCGCGTGATCGGGCGGAACCTCGACGTCGATCACGTGCTCGAGGGCAGCGTGCGGCGCGCCGGGACCCGGCTGCGGATCACGGTCCAGCTCGTCGACGTGGCGAGCGGCCGGCAGGTCTGGGCGGAGCGGTACGATCGCGAGACCGACGACGTGTTCGCGGTGCAGGACGAGATCGCGGCGCGCACGGCCGCGACGCTGTCGATCGCGATGACGGACGACGCGCGGCGCGCGTGGCGCCTGCGCGGCACGCAGAACCTCGCGGCCTACGAGGCGTACCTGCGCGGGCGACAGCTCGCCAGCGCGCACACCCGCGCGGGGACGCGCGAGGCGATCGACGCGTACGCGCGGTCGCTCGATCTCGATCCCGCGTTCGCGGCCGCGTGGTGCGCGCTCGCCGAGGCGCACACGCTGGCCTTCGAGTGGTACGGCCGCGCGAGCCAGGATGCGGCGCGCGCCGGCGAGGCGAGCGCGCGGGCGCTCGAGCACGATCCGCAGAGCGCCGAGGCGCTGACGGCGCGCGGCCAGGCGCTCGTCGTCGCGGATCGGCTGGCCGACGCGGCGGTCGAGTTCGGGCGCGCGCTCGAGATCAACCCCACGTTCTACGGCGCGCTCTACGCGTTCGCGCGCGTGCGCGTGGCGCAGGGCCGGCATCGCGACGCCGTGGAGCTGTTCGAGCGCGGCGCGCGGGCGCGCACCGACGACTACCAGTGCCTGTGTCTCGCGATCAACGCGTATCGCGCGATCGGCGAGCTCGCGACGTGCGTCGATTGTGCGGGGCGCGCGGTGGCGCGCGTCGAACGCCGGCTCGAGATCGCCCCGAGGGACGAGCGCGCGCTGTGTCTCGGCGCGCTCGCGCTGATCGAGCTCGGGCAGAACGCGAAGGCGCTCGCGTGGTCGCAGCGCGCACGCGAGGTCGCCGCGGATGATCCGAGCGTGCTCTACAACATCGCGTGTGCGCTCGTGCGCGCGGGCGATCCGGATCAGGCCCTCGACACGCTCGAGCAGGCGGTCGGCATGGGCTTCGGGCAGCGCACGTGGTTCGAGAACGACTCGGACCTCGACGAGCTGCGCGCGACACCGCGCTTCCAGGCGCTCCTCGAGAAGCTGCCGCGCTGACCCGCGCGCGACCCAGGATCATCACTGTGGCAGACGAGACGTTCTCGCGGGACGACCTGCAGGAAGCCCTCCGGGCGATCGCCTCGACGATCAGCAAGTGCGAGAAGGTGCAGCCCAAGCTGCGACCGGGGACGTCGCAGCACACGCTGCTCGCGCGCCGGATCAAGGCGCTGCGCATCGCGTCGGCGCTGATCGAGCGCGAGCTGGGCGCGTCGGCGGCGGAGTCGTGAGGTCGCGCCACCGCGCCTACGCGGCGGCCGCCAGCGCGCTCGCCACCGCCCGCGGATCGGCGCGCACGAACTGGCCGATCGCGGACCACAGGCGCACGTCGGCCGGCAGGCGGAGGTAGATGGCGCGCGCGACGCTCACGCTTCGCTCGGGGCGGTACTCCCAGTCGAGCTCGGCGGCGAGCTGCGCGAACCCGTCCCCGTCACGCGATCGCCGGACCCACGCCTGCACGTGGGCGCTGGCCGCGAGGAAGTCGCGCTTGTCGTTGTTGCACGCGCGGTCGGCGACGACGAGGTTGTCGAGGGCGTTGTCCGGGTAGCGCGACCACGGCAGGAAGTGATCGACCTCGGGCGTCCCGCTGACGGCGTGGCCGCAGTAGAAGCAGCGCCCGGCCTGCAGCGCGAGGAGCGGGCCGCGGACCGCGGTCAGCGCGACGCGCTTCGCGCCGAAGAGGAACTCCTCGAGCTTCGCCTCCTCGAGGTCGTTGAGGCGGGCGACCTTCGCGGCCCACTGGCGATGGATGAGCGGACGCAAGAGGCCGTTGAGCTGCACCAGGTACTCGCCGACGCGCGGCTTCAGCAGGATCGCATTGGCGAACGAGCTGACCTCGCCCCGCTGGGAGCGCTGCACGGCGGCCTCGCTCACGCTCGCGTCCCAGCCCACCTCGTACAGGAAGCGGACCTCCTCGCCGCCGACCTTTTGGAGCAACAGCAGCGGGTAGCGGATCAGCGTCCATTCGACGCGGGCGACGCAGCGTTCGTAGCCGGCGGGATCGACGGTCCGGGCGCGCCCGAGGAGCGGGAGCGGATGCCGCGTCCGAGCCTCCACGGCCGCGCGAAACGCCTCGATGTCCGTGACGATCGAGGCGCGTCGATTCGTGGTCTGGCGCAGGACGGCGCCGATCGGATGCGGCACCACGTGGGGCCAGTAGAGCTCGACGACCTTCCCGGCGAGCTGGCGCGTGGTCACGGACGTGGGCGGCGCCCCGGTGCGGGCGGTGTTCTCGAGGCAGAGATCGAGCAGCCCGAGCAGCACGGCGTACTTGTACGTGGCCGTGAACGCGCCCTGGTCGAGCAGCGCGAGCATCCGCTCGGCAAGGGCGATCGCGCCGGCGTCGCGCTCGGGTGACACGCCGCGATGGTAAGCCCATCGCGTGGCCCGCCGGAACGTCAACCGGCGGCGTCGGCGAGCGGGCCGGCGAACACCAGGAGCGTGGCGATGCGGCCGTCGGCGTCGATCTCGCCGGCGTCGAAGAACTCCATCGTCGTGCCGTCGCGGCGGTCGACGACCGACCGGTAGCGAAAGGTCGTGCCGACGGCGTCGATGGCGCTGAGCATGCGGAAGCCGAGCATCTCCGGATCGGCGAGCGCGCGCCCGATCATCGCGTCGACGGCCGCGCGCCCCAGGATCACGCGCGACCGCGTGACGAAGCGGCCGTCGGCGGCGAAGCAGGCCTCGAGGAGCGCCGCGCGCGCGACCGGGTCACGCTCGGCGCTGGCGCGGATGTACGTCAGGGCGGCGGTCTCGACCGGACTCGGCATGCGCGGACTATAGCGCCCGAGGTCGCGCGCCTCGCCGCGCCTCACGCTGGCGCGAACTGGGCGTGACCGGTGATGAGCCGCTCGATCTCGGCGTGCTGATCGGCCGCGACATCCACGCCGAAGCGCGCCGGCGAGCGTGCGCGGCGCTCGAGCCAGTCGCGGCCGAGGAGGCGATGACCGGCGAAGCCGTCGTCAGCGCCGCGCTTGAGCGCGATCGTGGTCTCCGAGCGCGGCCCGGTGCGCACGCCGCTCGCGACGTGGAAGCCCGCCGCGAGCATCGACGAGCGCACGGCGGTCGAGCTGGTGAACGTCAGCAGCTCGGTCGGCCCCGCGAGGTGCGCGAACAGCGCGCGAAAGCTGGCGAGGGACCACGGCGTGGTGTCGACCTGCGACGAGAACGGGTCGTAGAAGATCACGTCGGGCGGGGCGTGGGCCGTGAACGCGGCGAGGAAGTCGCCCTCGCACAGGGTCCAGCTCAGGTTCGCGCGGCGATAGACGCGATCGCGCGCGAGCGCGTGCGGACCGGCGTGCCACAGGTGCGGGAACTGCGGCGGCTGGCTGAGCGCGAGGCGAAACGCGTCGAGGTCGAGCTCGAAGCTGGTGAGCGCGATCGGCGCGTGATCGGGCGCGCGATCGAGCGCGCGCATCAGCGCCATCGCGTTGTGGCCGGCGCCCAGGCCGACGTCCCAGATCACGAGCGGCCGCGACGCGGTGAGGGCCTGTGCGATCGACGCCGACTGCTCGACGTAGACCTGCTCGGCCTCGCGGTCGGGGTGATTGACCGAGTGCATGACCTCGCCCGAGGGCAGGTGCTGGATGCTCGAGAAGCCGTGCACCGAGGTGTGCACGCCGAAGCTGCCGAGGACGGCGCGCCGCGGGGCGCGTTGCTTGGGCGCGGGGCCGGGCGGATTCGCGGCGTCGGTCAGCGCCAGGCGCTGGCGCTGCGCCGCGTGGAAGGCCGCGAACGTGCCGGCGCGGATCTGCGCGCGCATCTCCGACATCAGCTGGGCGTAGAAGCGCAGGTTGTGGAACGCCAGCAGCTGCCAGCCCAGCGGCTCCTTGCACTTGATCAGGTGGTGCAGGTACGAGCGCGTGTACAGCGCGCACGCGTCGCAGGGACACGCGTCGTCGAGGCGCTCCGGCGACAGCGCGTGCACGGCGCGCGCGAGATCGATCTTGCCCTGCGACGTGAACACCACGCCCTGCTTGGCCCACGCGGTCGGGATGATGCAGTCGAACATGTCGACGCCGCGGTGCACGCCCTCGAGCAGATCGAGCGGCGTGCCCACGCCCATCAGGTAGCGCGGGCGATCGACGGGCAACAGCGAGATCGTGAGCTCGGTGATGTCCTCGCGGACCGCCTGCGCCTCGCCGACCGCGAGGCCGCCGATCGCGTAGCCGTCGAACCGCCCGAGGCCGGTGAGATCGGCGGCGCTGGCGCGGCGCAGATCCTCGAAGACCGCGCCCTGGACGATCGCGAACAGCTTCTGCGGGCCGTCGCCGCGCGCCCGCAGCGAGCGCCGCGCCCAGCGGTGGGTGAGGTCCATCGCCGCCTTCGCCTGCGCGTGCGAGCTGGTCGCGGGGATGCACTGATCGAGGACCATCATCACGTCGGCGCCGATCGCGCGCTGCATCGCGATCGAGCTCTCGGGCGTGAGCAGGAGCGTCGTCCCGTCGAGGTAGCTGCGAAACGAGGCGCCGTCCTCGCCCATCGCGCGGCTGTGCGGCAGCGAGTAGATCTGGAAGCCGCCGGAGTCGGTCAGGATCGGTCCGGTCCAGCCCATCCAGCGATGCAGCCCGCCGAGCCGCTCGAACACCTCGATGCCGGGCCGCACCAGCAAGTGGTACGTGTTGGCGAGGAGCATCGGCCGACCGAGCTCGGTCAGCTGCGCCACGGTCTGCGTGGGAACGGTCCCGCGCGTGCCGACCGGCATGAACATCGGGGTCTCGGCGGCGCCGTGGGGCGTCGTCAGCGTCGCGGTCCGCGCCGCAGAGCCGGGCGCGGTGGCATGGACGACGAAGGTCACCGGCAGTCCGGATGCGGAGGCGTGAGCATGGCGGACCATAGGCGATCTGGATGCGGGCCGGGGTAGCGTCGCGCGGCCATCGATCGGTTCGTCGAACGTCCATACGGGCCGCGCGATTCGGTAGGCTATGGCGACATGAGCTCCATCGCGCATCGCTCGCATTCCCGCTTGATCCGTGGCGCTGTCGCCGCGCTGCTGCTCGGCGTCGCCGCCTGCGGCGGCAAGTCGACCGCGGCCGCCCCGACCGCCCCGAAGGAGGCCGGCGGCCTGCCGTTCGACAAGGAGGCGGTGCGCGCGGCGCTCGCCGCGAGCCCCGGCGCGGCGTGCGATGGCGCCGCCGGCGAGACCCTCGATGCCGTGTTTCATCGGCAGAGCGAGGCGCTCGGCGAGGTCGACGTGACCTTCGAGTGCGTCCCGGCTGCCGACGCGGGTCGGTGGGGCTGCACGTGGTCGACGTTCTCGCGGCCGTCGGGCGCGGCCGCGACCGATGATCCGTGCGGCGAGGGCGGCGGCACCTCGGGCTACCAGATCATGACCGAGGTGACCGCCGACGGCGCGCTGGTCCCCGACACCCAGCACTGCATCGCGCCGGGCTGACCGCCGATCCGGCGGACGGGCGCGCCGGGCGCCGGCCCGGACACTCAGCGCGTGAAGAACGCCGCGTTGCGCGCGATGTCGTCGCGGTACGCCGCGGGGACATCATCGTCGCGATAGATCGCGTCGGCGGGGCACTCGGCAGCGCACGCGCCGCAGTCAACGCACTCGTCGGGATCGATGAAGAGCTGGAGGCCGGGGAACCGCTGGCCGCGCTCGCGCGCGGGGACGGCGCGCAGATCGCCGAGCGCGACGGGGCCAAGGATGCAGTCGCACGGGCAGACGTCGACGCACGCGCTGTCGCACGTGCCGACGCACTTCTGGGTGATGACGTAGGTCATGGTCACGCCAAGGAGCAGGCGGCGTGCCGGGCGTAAGCCACCGGAACGGCGACCCGCGGTACGCGTGCCCACCGGGATATCAGTGCTGCCACTGATATATCGGTGTATCGTCGACGGGTGAGCGACCAGCGGCTCGACGTGCTCGCGGACGTGCTCGCGGCGATCGGCGAGGCCAACACGGCGCGCGCGATGGTCCGCGCGGTCGCGTCGCGGCTGGAGTTGCACGTGCCGATCGCGCGGGTGGAGCTGCACGCCGCGGGCGAGCGATGCATCGCCGAGCGCGTCGCGGGCGAGTGGCAGTGCGTCGAGGCGCCGCGTCGACCGGGCGCGGCGATCACGCTCGTCCCGGGGCTGGCGATCGCCCTCGCCCGCCGCGCGCGGCTCCCGGAGACCTTCGCCGATCCGGGTTTCCTCGCGATGCTCGCGCAGGTGATCGACGCGGGGGCACGGCACCTCGCGGTCATCCAGCGCGTCGCGGAGCTGTCGCGGCGAGCGCACGTCGCGTCGCGCGAGCTGCGCGTGGACCTCGAACGCCTCACCGACGGACCGACGCTGATCGCGCGCAGCGCGGCGATGCGCGCGGTGGCCGAGCGCGCCGCGATGGTGGCACGCCACCCGACGACGGTGCTGCTGATCGGCGAGTCGGGGACCGGCAAGGAAGTGATCGCGCGGGAGATCCACCGGCGATCGCCGCGCGCGCACCGCCCGATGCTGCAGATCAACTGCGGCGCGATCCCCGAGGCGCTGGTCGAGTCGGAGCTGTTCGGCCACGAGCGCGGCGCGTTCACGGGCGCCGATCGCCGCCACGCCGGCGTGTTCGAGCGCGCGCACCGCGGCACCCTGCTGCTCGACGAGGTCGGCGACCTTCCGCCCGCCGCGCAGGTGAAGCTCCTGCGCGTGTTGCAAGAGCGTCAGGTGCGACGCGTCGGCGGCAGCGAGCACCTCGACGTCGACGTCCGCGTGATCGGCGCGACCCATCGTGCGCTGCTCGACCTGGTGCGCGAGGGGCGCTTCCGCGAGGACCTGTACTACCGGCTCGAGGTGTTCGCGATCGCGGTACCACCGCTGCGCGACCGCAAGGGCGATCTGGCACCGCTGGTGGCGGCGCTGGTCGCGGAGCACGCCGCGCGCCTTCGGCTGCCCCGCCCCCCGCGTCACGCGCGAGGTGATGGCGCGACTCGAAGCGCACGACTGGCCGGGCAACGTCCGCGAGCTCGCGAACGTGCTCGAGGCGGCGATGATCGTCGGTGGCGGCCAGACGCTGGTGCTGCCCGCGGCGTTCGCGCGCGCGCGTGCGATCGACACCGGACCGCGCCTCGACGACGCGGTGCGCGCGGCGATCGCGGCCGCGCTGCGCGCGACCCGCGGCAAGCTCTACGGCCGCGACGGCGCGGCCGCGCGGCTCGGGCTCAAGCCGGGCACGCTGCAGAGCAAGATGAAGAAGCTCGGCATCGCGCGCGGCGAGTTCGTGTAGCGCGTGCGGTGGAACGCTGTCACCCGCGACACGCGCGGCGTCAGAGGCTGAACACGGCGCGGTGACAACTCGCGAGGATCGCAGGATGGCCGGCGCGGTCCGATGGTTGCACCAGGCGAGGGCATGAGGGTTGCGATCGCGGTAGGCGTGATGCTGGCGATGCCGGCGGCGGCGTGGGCATGTCCGCCGTTCGGCGACAACGGCGCGAGTCCGTGCACGACCGAGAGCGACGAGGCGATCGCGCACGTGCGGCACGCGGTCGAGACCGCGCTGGTGGCGGCGGTCACCGGGACGGCGGTGGTCGACGGCGGCGACGGCGACGGGCTGATCGATGCGTCGGTGGCCGCGGGGCTGCGCTACAGCGTGCGCTTCGGCGACCTGGCGGCGCCGACCCGCGAGCTGGCGGTCGCGCTCGGCGTCAACGCGCACCGGTTCGGCGGCGCGGTCGGCGCCACCGGGCTCGCGACCCACGCCGAGGTGCAGCTCGGGCCGGCCATCGTCGCCACCGGCGACGACGACAACAAGCGGACCAACCTCGCGATGTTCCCGCGCTCGTTCGAGCTGGTTCACGACGGCGAGCTGGCGGCGCTGCCGAGCCTGTCGGCGCGCCTGGATCTGCGGCGCGGGCTGTACAGCCGCGAGCGCGCCCTGCTCACGACCCGGCTGCTGCGCCTCGAAGGCGAGGCGAGCCAGGTCCGACACGACGAGGCCGCGGGGCCGGGGGCGCGCGGCACGCGTTCGACCGCGCTCGATCTGGTGCCGCTCCACGCCGGCGTCGACGCGACCGCGCAGGGCGGCCTGCGGATCGCGAGCACGCTCGGAGGCGCGCTGTTCGGCGTCTCCGGACACCGCGCCGAGCAGGGCGCCCGCTTCGAGGCGCTCGGCGCGGAGCACGAGGACATCCAGCTACCGGATCGCGCGGTCCGGGCGATCGACACGTTCTGGTGGCTGCGCCTCGAGGTCACCAACCCGCAGACCGGCACGCGCTACTTCGCCGGCGTGGGCACGGTGATCGACCTGCCCCACAAGGACGAGGTAACGCGGCTGCTCGGGCGCGAGGATCGCCAGCTCACCGTGGGCGGCCTCGGCTGGTGGCACGACCGCGCGTGGGGCGGCGTCGGCTGGCAGTACCGACGCGAGCCCTACATCACGATGGCGGGCGAGGTCGCGATCGAAGATCGGATGACCGCCGAGGTCTATCACCTGGGCTCGGTCGCGCAGGTCGCGCGCGTGTTCGTCGCGCTGGTCGGCCACCAGGTCGGCGAGATCTGGCAGAAGGAGCGGACCGTCGGGCTCGAGACCGACTTCTCGACTCGCGTGCGCGGCGTCGACCTGACGATCGCGTTCGAGGGCGGGCGCTCCTTGTACGGCGCCATCGACGACGCCGCGCCGGCGCTCGGCTACACCGGACGGTTCTCGCTCACCGCCCAGTACCGCAAGGACACGCGGTGGATGCGATGAGCGAGTGCTAGAGGCACTGCATCGCGGTGCGGACGATCTCGCGCAGCGACGTGTCGGTCGGGCGGATCGTCGCGAGGATCGCGATCCAGTCGGTGATCGGCAGCGCGCAGAAGCCGGCCTCGACGTAGCACGCGGGGTGGCTGGCGTAGGCCTCGGTCTTGACGTCGGGGCACGCGGTGTCGGTCGCGATCGTGTCCTCCATCGCGCGCATCAGGCAGCGGCGCACGTCGTGGGCGAAGCGCTGGCCGGCGGACGACAGGCGCGGCGTGGTGACCTCGAGGTAGCGCTCGCAGTACGCGTAGCCGAAGCCGCGGTAGTAGCCGGTCGCGCCGCAGCTGTCGGGCGCGGCGGCGTCGCGACAGAGGTAGTAGTCGCACTGCGAGCAGTCCTCGCGATCGATGTAGTCCGCGCACGAGTCGGCGGGCGCCTCGATCGTGCAGGCCTTGACCGCGCACTGCGAGAGCACGCCGAGGCGGCAGAGGCCGCTCGCGAACAGATCGGCCTTGCCGGGCTCGGTGAGCGCGGCGCAGGTCTGATCGAGGACCGCCGCGGCATCGGCGGGATCGCAGGTGGCGGCGGCGGGCGCGTCGCCGAAGCACTCGGTCAGGTGGGCCTGCGCCTGGGCGCAGAGGTCGTCAGCGGGGGCGGGCTCGGTCGCGCACGCGGTGAACGCGAGTGCGGCGATGGCGACTGCGGTAGCCAGGGAAGAGGACATCGAGCGCGTTGGAGCAACAGCTGGACCGTCGCGCGCGCGAGCGCATGGATGCGGAACCTATGACCGCGGGATCCGATCGGCGCGGGCGGGCTCGAGGCGGCGGCGGCTGCATCTGCCGCCGCGGGGCGCGAGGTGCGCTCAGATCCAGCGAACCAGTGCGGCGCGCTTGTTGGACCATCGCGCCGTGCGGCGGAGCCGTCGAGCCGGTCAGCTCCACGCCGACGACAGGAACACGTTGGCGCGGTGGTGCGCGAGGTAGGTCGCCTGCCGCGCGGTGAACGCCCCGACGTTGCGATCCTCGTCGATGCTCCAGGCGTAGAGCACCTCGCGATCCATGCGCGGCGACACCAGAGCGGTGCCGTCGGCCTCGAACGCGAGGAACCCGCGCGTGAACAGGTGCTGGACGTGCGGCGCGAGCAGGAGGCCGTTGCTGCCGTCGAGCCGCTCGACGTTGGTGGCATCGCGCCAGAGCTTGATGTGCACGGCGCGCACGTGGGCGCGGTCGCGGACGCCGGTGACCCGGCAGCCGGCCTCGATCAGCTCGACGCGCGCGCGGAACAGCCCCTGGCCGCGCCGCGCCTGCACCAGCTGCGCGCGCTCGGTCTCGCCGAGCCCGCTGGCGACGATCTGCGCGACGTCGGCGGCGAGGTCGTCGCCGAACGCGACCTCGGGCGTGGAGTCCTCACCGATGAACACCGCGAGCACCTGCGTGCCGTGGCGCTCGAGGCGCACCGAGTACAGCCGCGGATCGATGCCGGCGATCTCGCGCGTGGGCGCCGCGGGATCCTTCGGGGTCGCGAGCACGAGGTGGCCGATCGCCGCGCCCTTGAGCAGCGCCTCGATGTGGCGCGAGCGCTCGTGTCCGCCGGGCGTGTCGTTGCGCGGCGAGGTGCTGTCGAAGATCTCGCACGAGCCGAGCGCCCCGTCGGCGCGGCGGACGACGTGATCGTCCCAGCCGATGAAGACGATGGTCCCGTCGCTGCGGACGCCGTCCCAGCCCCAGCGATCGTTCGTCAGCCGCGCGCCGACCCGCGCCATCATCGCCACTTTCCCCAGCTTCGCCCCTGCCGCCATCGCGGCACGCTACCGGAGTTGGCCCGAGGGCGCGAGGACCATCGGTTCGCGCACGCCTTGCGCGACGACGGCCACGCCACGCGCAGGCAGCGCGAGCGCCGCCCGTCTCGGGGCGATCCTCGACGAGCGCGCGGCGGCACGATCGTTGCTGAACCCGGGGCGTGGACGATCGACCAACGGGCGTGATCCTCGCCGGCGCGGCGGCGCTCGGCGCGTACGAGGCCGGCGTGCTCGAGCATGTCGTGACCGCGGTGGCGCGCGATCTCGGGCGCGCGCGGGTGCTCGACGTGGTCTCGGGGACCTCCGCCGGCGCGATCAACGCGACCGCGCTGGCGGCCTTCGCCGACGATCCCGCGGCCGGCGTGGCGCGGCTGTGCGCGACCTGGTCCGGGCTGCGCCTCGGCCGGGTGCTGCGCCCGTCGGGGATCGAGGTGCTGTCGATGATCGCGGGGCTGACCGCGCCACCGTCGCGGCTGCAGCGGGCGCTGCGCCTCCGGCGCGCGCGCGGCGGGCTGCTCGATCCGCGGCCGATCATCGATCTGCTCACCGCCAGCATCCCGGTCGATCGGCTGACCGCGAACCTGCGCGCCGGGCACCTGCGCGGCGTCGCGATCTCCGCGACCCACGTCGCGACCGGTCGCGCGACGGTGTTCTACCAGACCGCCGAGCGCGAACTGGCGTGGGCGCCTGACGCGAGCATGACGCCGGTCGAGACCCGGCTCGGCATCGCCCACGCGATGGCCTCGGCGGCGATCCCGCTGCTGTTCCCGCCGGTCGACATCGCCGGTGATCTGTACTGCGACGGTGGCCTGCGCCAGATGGTGCCGCTGTCGCCGAGCCTGCACCTCGGCGCGCACCGCTTGCTGGTGATCAACCCGCTCGGCGTCACGCCGGATCGCGCGCAGGAGCAGGCGCGCCGCGAGGCGAGCACCTCGCCGCTGTACCTCGCGGGCAAGGCGCTCAACGCGCTGTTCGTCGATCGCCTCGACGTCGACCTCGCGCGCCTCGAGCAGCTGAGCGGGGTGCTGCGCGCGGGCACCCGGCGGTTCGGCGCGGGCTTCGAGACCGACATCAACGACGAGCTCGCGCGCGACGGCGGCGCGCCGCTGCGCGCGGTCACGGCGATGCGCATCGATCCCTCGCATGATCTCGGCCAGCTCGCCGCCGACTACGCCGCGAGCCCGGCGTTCGCGCGGCGCGAGCGCGGCCTGGTCGGCCGGCTCTTGCGCTGGCTCGGCGAGCAGGGCCAGACCCGCGCCGGCGACGTGCTCTCGTACCTGATGTTCGATGGCGAGTTCGCGGCAGAGCTGATCCGGCTCGGGCGCGCCGACGCACGCGCGCGCCACGCCGAGCTGTGCGCGTTCCTGGCCTGACGGGTCCGTCTACTGCGGCGCCTTCGCGCGCGGCACGAGCATGCCCTGCGCGTCGATCGTCACCGCGCCGTCCTTCAGCAGGCGGCCGACCGCGCGCTTGAACGCCTTCTTGCTGATGCCGAAGCGATCGCGGATCTCGTCGGGGCTCGAGCGATCACCGACGCGCGGCGCGCCCGGCTGGGTGACGATCGCGAGGATCTTCGCGGCGTCGTTCTCGAGCTCCTTGTGGGCGTGCTGGCGCAGCGACAGGACCAGCTTGCCGTCGTCGAGGATCTCGGCGACGCGGCACTTCACGACGTCGCCGCGGTGGACCTGGTGGGGCTCGTACGCCGGGACCAGCCCGACGAACGCGCGCTCGAGGATCACGAACAGGCCGATGTCGGGATCGTTGCGCCAGGCCTCGCCCATGATCTCCTCGTCGAGCTTGCACTCGCGCGGCATCACGTCGAGCAGATCGCTGACGAACATCGTGCCGGCGAGGCGGTTCGACTTGTCGAGGTAGAGGCCGATCGGCTGGCGCTCGCCGACGTAGAGCTCCTTGGACTGCTGCGCGAACGGCACCAGCAGCTCCTTGCCCAGGCCCCAGTCGACGAACGCACCGATGTCGGTGGTCGCGGTGACCTCGAGGAACGCGACCTCGCCGAGCGCGAGCCGCGGCTCGAGGATCGTGGCGACCTCGCGCTCCTCGGAGTCGAGGTAGATGAACACCGCGACCTCATCGCCGACCTTGGCGCGCACCGGGACCTCGCCGGCCGGCAGCAAGATCGTGGCGCCCGCGGGGTTGTCGTCCACGGCAAGGAACGCGCCCGGCGGCGCGAGGCGCCGGATCCGCAACGAGACGCGACGGCCGAGCAGGTCCAGAGAGGTCATCGGCGCGCAGATTGGCACAGGGCGGCCGCGGCGCGGGACGGCGTGTCGACGATCTGCGACCGGGGTGGCGCGGCAGGTCCCGGTGGGGCTCGAGTCCGCAGCCCGCGCCGCGCAGCCGCGATCGCGCACCAGGGTTGTGCCGACGGCTTCCACGTCGCGTGCGGAGAGCACGCATCACGCGGGTAACCGCGCATGGGATCCCGGAACCGGAGTTCTCCGTCGGTGGCATGGCGGTTGCGATAGCGGCGCGCACCCCGGACCGCGAACGAAAGGCCACCGCGTGCGACTCCCTCTCGGTACTCCCAGCTTCCTCGCGCTCACCGCGGCGCTCGCGTCGGCGTGCGCCGTCGACGACGCGCCCGCGTCGCGCCCCGCCCCCGTGACGCTCGCGGCGGCGCAATCGCTGCCGCTGCGCGGCGTGAACCTGTCGGGCGGCGACTTCGGTCAGCAGCACCTGCCCGGCACCTTCGGCACCGACTACACCTATCCGACCGAGGCCGAGGTCACCTACTTCATGGGCAAGGGCATGACGACCTTTCGCCTGGGCTTCCTGTGGGAGCGCGTGCAGCGCCAGGCCCACGCCGCGCTCGACGCGACCGAGCTCGCGCGCCTCGACGCCTTCGTGACGATGGCGACCGGGCACGGTGCGTTCGTGATCCTCGACCCGCACAACTACGCCCGCTACTTCGGCGCGGTGGTGGGCACCGACGTGCCGACCGATCTGCTGGCGGACTTCTGGTCGAAGCTCGCGCAGCACTACGGCAGCAATGCGCGGGTGATCTTCGGGCTGATGAACGAGCCGCACGACATGTCGACGGAGGTCTGGGTCGGCGACGCGAACGCGGCGATCACGGCGATCCGCGCGACGGGCGCGACCAACCTGATCCTCGTGCCCGGCAACTCGTACACCGGCGCGCACTCGTGGTTCGAGTCGTACTACGGCACGCCCAACGCGACGGCGCTGCTCGCGATCACCGACCCGGGCAACAACTACGCCTTCGAGGTGCACCAGTATCTCGACAGCGACAGCTCGGGCACGATGCCGTCGTGCGTGAGCGCGACGATCGGCTCCGAGCGGCTCGCACGCTTCACCGGCTGGCTGCGCGATCACCAGCTGAAGGGCATGCTCGGCGAGGTCGGCGCGCCCGACGAGCCGACCTGCAAGGCCGCGCTGGCCGACATCCTCACGCAGGTGCATGCGAACGCGGATGTGTATCTCGGCTGGACGTACTGGGCGGCCGGGCCGTGGTGGGGTGATTACTTCCTGAGCATCGAGCCGGTGAACGGGCAGGACCGCGGGCAGATGGCGACGCTCGCGCAGTTCCTGGGCGGTGGAGATCCGGGATCGGGATCGGGGTCAGGATCGGGATCAGGGTCCGGATCGGGGTCGGGATCGGGGTCCGGATCGGGATCCGGATCCGGATCGGGCACGGGGTCGTCGTCGCTGACGGCGACGATCCACACGCTGTCGGACTGGCCGACCGGGTATTGCCTCGAGGTCCGTGTGGCCAACGAGGGGACCGCGGCGGTGGATGGCTGGACGGTGACGCTGACCGCGAGCGATTCCCGGCAGACCCAGCTGTGGAACGCGACCGGTGGCCCGACCGCGTTTGGTCCGATCGCCGCGGACTGGAGCCGGCATCTGGCCCCCGGCGCGTCGACCGCGTTCGGCTTCTGCGCGGACAAGACCGGCGCGTCGCCGTACCCGACGATCGCCACCGTGCAGTGATCCGCCACGTCAGCGCGAATCGTCGACGAGCGTGAGACCTCCGCGGTCGGTCTGACCGATTCGCGCGACGCCACCTTCGACGCGCTGCGGAAGCACTTTCGGCCCCGGGCCGGTCGTCCCCACTTCCGCCCGATCCTGGAATGGCGATCACCAACGCGTGCCATTGCGCGCGCCGCGTTCCAGCCGCTGCGCGCGGTATCGGGGTTGCGTGCCGAGCGTCGGGCGGAGTCCTGGGAGGGATGATGACCGACGACTCGACGATGCTGTCGCGCGAAGCGCGCGGTCCGGCCTATGGGCCTGGATGGACCAATGCCGCGACCCTGGTCGACGCGTCACCGGCGCCGCCGCGCCGCGAGCGCCTCGGTCGGTACGAGCTGATCGCGCCGCTCGGCGCCGGCGGCATGGGCGAGGTCTTCCTCGCCGAGCTGTGCGGCCCGCACGCGTTTCGCAAGCGGTTCGCGATCAAGCGGCTGCTGCCGTCGCTCGAGAGCGATCCGGTCGCGGTGTCGCGGTTCGCGCGCGAGGCCCAGCTCGCGGCGCGGCTCACCCACCCGGCGATCTGCCAGGCGTTCGAGCTCGGCTACGACGCCGGCGCGCACTACATCGTGATGGAGTACCTCGACGGCACGACGCTCGGTCGCGTGCTGACCCAGCTGCGCGGCAGCGGCACGGCGCTGCCGCTGCCGGTGGTCGCGCGGATCGTCGACCGGGTCTGCGCCGGGCTCGCCGCCGCGCACGCGCTCCGCGACGACCTTGGCGCCAACCTCGGGCTCGTGCACCGCGACGTCTCGCCCTCGAACATCGCGATCACCCGCGGCGGCGAGGTCAAGCTGCTCGACTTCGGGGTCGCCAAGGTCGATCAGGTCCGGACCGAGAGCGGCGTCTTGCGCGGCAAGTTCGGCTACATGTCGCCCGAGCAGATCATGAACAAGCCGATCGATCGCCGCACCGACGTGTTCGCGGTCGGCGTCGTGCTGTTCGAGGCGCTGACCGGGCGCCGGCTGTTCGGCCAGCCCGAGCCGCGCGCGATCGCCGAGGCGATCCTGCGCAGCGACGTGCCCGACGTGCGCGCGCTGCGCCCGGATCTGCCGGCGAGCGTCGGTGCCGTGGTCGCGCGCGCGCTCGCGCGCCGGCGCGGCGAGCGGTTCGCCAGCGCCGAGCAGCTGCGCCGCGCGCTGCTCGCCGCGATCGCCCCGGCCACGCCCGCCGGGCCGCGCGCGCTGGCGAAGCTCGCGGGCTGGTCGGCGGACACGCGCAGCGGCGACGCGCCGACGATGGTCGCGCTCGCGCTGCCGA
>JAIOQA010000390.1 GCA_021413675.1 Deltaproteobacteria bacterium
GGCGAAGAGCGCGCCGCCGCGCGCGACGAGCGCGGCGTTGGGGTCGGCGGGCGCGGGGGCGGGCGTCGCGGGCGGCGCGGCGGGCGCGGGGTGACAGGCGACGAGGAGCGTGACGGAGGCGAGCGCGAGACGGTGCATGCGAGGACCTCGAGCGCGGCTGGGCCGCGCGGTCAGGCGCGCCGACGACGTGTCGACGCGATCAGGCGACGCGCGCGGAGGGCGCGCGTGCGGTGTGTCAGGACGCAGGTCAGTCGAGCGCGACGCCGAGGCGCGTGGCGACCGCCGCGTGCATGCGATCACAGCGCGGCCCGGCCACGCGGAACGCGCTGGGCGCGGTCAGCGCGAGCTCGTCGCCGAGCGCGCGCTCGAGGGCGCGGCGCGCGCGCAGGAGCCGGACGCGCACCGCCTCGAGCGACAGGCCCAGGCACGCCGCGGTCTCGGCGGTGTCGAGCTCCTCGAGATCGCGCAGGACCAGCACGTCGCGCAGGCCGTCGGGCAGGGCGTCGATCTCGCGCTCGAGGATGCCGACCAGCTGGGCGGTGCTCGCGCGCTGGGCCGGCGTCGGATCGTCGCTCATGGTCAGCTCCTCGGTCGCGTCGAGCGCGACCAGCCGGGCGCGTCGGCGCCGCCGGGTGAGGGCCTCGTGGACCGCGATGCGCGTCAGCCACGTGCTGAACGCGGCCTCGCCGCGGAACTGCGCGAGCCGGTCGAACGCGCGGACGTACGCGTCCTGGACCGCGTCCTCGGCCTCGGCGTCGTCGCCGAGGATCGCGCGCGCGGCGCGGTACAGGCGCGGGTTGTAGCGGCGCACCAGCACGCCGAAGCGCGCGGGGTTGCCGGCGCGGATCTCGGCGATCAGCGCGTCGTCGGTGGGGGCCGCGGCCTCGGTCATGACTGCGTGCTCACGGGGGCGGCTCATGGCCAAGAGACTCGTCAGCGCGCGTGGCGTTACACGCGATCCGCCGCGCCTAGCGCAGCAGCGCCTGGTGCGCGTCGCGCAGCGCGGCCAGCTCGGCCAGGCCGCGGGTGCGCGCGAGGGCGATCGCGTCGTCGCCGACCGTGACCCGGACCTCGTAGTAGCTCTTGAGCTTGGGCTCGGTGCCCGACGGCCGCACGATCACGCGGTGGCCGCCCTCGAGTCGATAGATGAGGACGTCGGAGGCGGGGAGGTCGCCGTGGCCGCGGACCAGATCGATCGCCTCGGTCACCGCGTGGCCGCCGATCGCGGTCGGCGGGGTCGCGCGCAGCCGCGCCATCAGGTTGCGGATCGTGGCGAGGCCGGCCTGGCCCGGCGCGGTCATCGAGACCTGCTCGGTGACGAACAGCCCGACCCGGCGGTAGACGTCGTCGAGGTGCGCCGCGAGCGAGCGGCCCTGGGCGCGGTTCCACGCGGCGAGCTCGGCGAACAAGAGCGCCGCCGAGACGCCGTCCTTGTCGCGCACCATCGGGCCGACCGAGTAGCCGAGCGCCTCCTCGTAGCCCATCACGAAGTGGCCGCCGGTCTCGCGCTCCCAGGCCAGCGCGGCGTTGCCGATCCACTTGAAGCCGGTGAGGGTCTCGCGGTAGTCGCAGCCGGTCGCCAGCGCGAGGTAGCGCAGGAGCTGCGACGACACGATCGTCGTCGCGACCATGTGCTTGCCCGGCGGCATGTGGCCGACGAGGTAGTCGGCGAGCAGCGCGCCGACCTGGTCGCCGGTCAGCTGGCGGTAGCCGTCGCCGTCGGGGATCGCGACCGCGAGGCGATCGGCGTCGGGATCGTTGGCGAGGATGAGGTCGGCCTTGACCCGGGTCGCGAGCGCGAGCACGCGATCCATCGCGCCCTTCTCCTCGGGGTTCGGGAACGCGACGGTCGGGAACGCGGCGTCGGGCTCGCGCTGGCTGGGCTCGGTGTGGACCTGATCGAAGCCGGCGGCCGCGAGCGCGCGCTCGACCGCATCGGCGCCGACGCCGTGCAGGGGCGTGTACGCGATCACCAGGCCGGCGCGCGGCGCGTCGCGTGCGACCAGCAGGCCGGCGACCTGATCGAGGTACGCCTGCATCGTCGCGTCGCCGAGCTCGATCACGTGGCCACCCGCGCGCAGCTCGTCGAGCGGCGGCGGATGCGCGAGCGGGCCGGTCGCGGCGCGATCGATCGCGCGCGCGATGCCGTCGTCGTGCGGCGGGATGATCTGCGCGCCGTTGCCCCAGTAGACCTTGTAGCCGTTGTACTCGGGCGGGTTGTGGCTGGCGGTGACCATCACGCCCGCGGCGGCGCCCAGCGACGTGACCGCCCACGCGGTGGTCGGCGTCGGCCACGGGACGTGGGCGAGGTAGGCGCGGATGCCCATGCCGCCGAGCACGCGCGCGGTGTCCTCGGCGAAGACCCGCGAGTTGTGGCGCGCGTCGTAGCCGATCACCACGCCCTGCGCCGCGGCGCCGGGCACGTGCGCGACCAGGTACGCGCCGAGGCCGGTCGAGGTCTCGATCACGACCTTGCGGTTCATGCGACCGGGGCCGGCGCCGAGCACGCCGCGCAGGCCGGCGGTGCCGAACGCGAGGCGCGCGGCGAACCGCTCGTCGAGATCGGCGATCGCGGCGGCGTCGCCCGCGGCGGCGCGCGCGACGAGGGCGTCGAGCTCGGCGCGGGTCGTGGGATCGGGGTCGGCGGCGAGCCAGGTGCGAGCGAGGTCGAGGGTAGACATCGGCGCGGCGACTATAAGCCTCCCGCGGCGCGCGAGCGCGGGCGCGCGGCATTCCGGCGCGGTGCGGCGCTTCGACGCGTGAGGGGCTGCTGCGTCGAGGGTCAGTGGGCGGGCGCGACCGTGACCGCGCGCGAGGGCCGCGACATCCGGCCCTGCGCATCCAGCCACGCGAAGCGCAGCGTGCTGCCGGCCATCACTGGCATCGGGCCGGGGGCGCAGCCCTTGTGGGCATAGGTCTCGCGGGCGAGGCGCCGGCTCGCGGTCACCGGCAGCACGAACCAGCCGCTGGCGGTGTCGCCCGACACGAGCTCGGCGACGAGCGTGGTCGCGCCGGTCGGTGGCGCGGCGGCGAGATCGAGCACCATCGATGACGCCGGGACGCCATACGCCGGCATGCCGTGGCCCTGGGCCGTCGAGGTCAGCCGGCGCACGCGCGGCGCCGGCATCGCGGGGCGCGCCCGCGCGCGCTGGTGGACGTGGGCGACGACGGTCCCGGCGCCATCGACGATCTCGAGATCGCGGTCGGCCGCGCCCCCGAGGCGCCAGCGCTCGAGCCCGTCGGCGAGCGGCACGACCTCGACGGTGACCGCGGCGCCGCCGGCGGTGCGCACGGACCAGCCGTCGTCGCCGTAGCCGGCGCGCTGCACGAGCAGCGCGCCATCGCCGCTGATCGTCGCACCGTCGGGCGTGATCAGCGCGAGCGAGACGCCATCGCGGTCCGGGTTCGGCGGCGGGCAGGCCCAGGCGGTCGTGGTCGCAGCAGTCGCGACCAGGCAAGCGGCGATCAGCATCCTCATTCGGGGATGAACGCGCGACCGCGCCGCGAGGTCCAGCAACCGTGGCGAGCGCCTCCGGATTCATCAACCCCGTTCGGTGCTGGGCTCCGGATTCATCAACCCCGGAGGGTGCGCGGGTCCGGATTCATCAACCCCGTTGGTGCTGGGCTCTGGATTCATCAACCCCGGAGGGTGCGCGGCTCCGGATTCATCAACCCCGTTGGTGCTGGGCTCCGGATTCATCAACCCCGGAGGTTGATCATCCGAGTTATCTCAGTATCTTACAGTATGAACTTGACCTCGGAGTCATATTGTGGTCAGGTCAATTTCATGGAGCCGACTCGAACCCGCGTGCCTTCGCAGGGCCGCGCGGTGCGCACCCGCGCCGCGCTGGTCGAGGCGGCGGCGCGCGAGTTCGCGGCCAGCGGCTATGCGGCGACCACCGCGCGCAGCATCGCCGAGCGCGCCCAGGCGGCGACCGGCAGCTTCTACCAGTACTTCACGAGCAAGGACGAGGTCCTCCGCGAGCTCGCGGCGGCGCGCCAGGACGACCTCATCGGCCGCGCGCTCGCGCCGGTCGAGACCGTCGCGCCCGGCTCGCTCGCGATCCATGACATGCGCGCGTACCTGCGCGCGGTGATCGAGATCGTCGTCGCGTACCACGCCGATGACGCGCGGCTGCACGCGGTCATCACCGAGCGCCGCCACGCCGACCCCGCGCTCGACGAGCTCATCGCTCATCACCGCGGGCGAGCGCCGCTTGCTCGCGCGCATCACCGCCGTGCTCGCGCGCTGGGGCCACGCCGGCGATCCCACCGCAACCGCGTTCATCCTGCTCGCCACGCTCGAGGGCGCCGTGCACGCCCACGTCCTCGGGCGCCCCGTGATCGACGACCACCGCTTCATCGATGCGCTGGCGGAGGGCCTCCTCCGCATCGCGCTGCCAACCGCGCTCGTATCCAAGGAGATGACATGGCCCTCGTCCAGCTGAACGCCGAATGGTCAGAGCTGATGGATCGGTACCAGGCCGATCACCAGCACCCCGTCAACCAGGCCTGCCACTCGATCGGCATCCCGCTGATCGCCGCGTCACTGCCGATCGGCGCGACGCTGATCGGGCTGCCGCTCGCGATCCCGATGTTCACCGTCGGCTGGACGTTCCAGTTCGTCGGTCACGCGTTCGAGGGCAAGAAGCCGTCGTTCGTCGACGACAAGCGCCAGCTCCTGACCGGCCTGATGTGGTGGACCCAGAAGGTCGGCCTCGGTCTGGTCGCGCGCGCCGCGCCGACCACCTGACGCGTCAGTTCACGGCGCTCGACGCGCGCTTCTTCTTCATCTTCGCGATGAGGCCGGGCACGCCGTCCTTGTTGATGATCTTGTTGAACTGCGCGCGGTAGTTCTCGACCAGCCCGACGCCGTCGGTCTTGACGTCGAAGCAGCGCAGCTTGCCGCCCTGCGACTCGAGCACGTAGTCGACCTTGATCACCAGCGGCCGGCCGCGGCGCTTGGTGGTGATGGTCGTCTTCACCAGCAGCGTGCCATCCGCCTGCGTGCTCTCGCCGACGTACGCGACCGCGTAGTCGAGGTTGGCGCGCAGGCCCTTGATGTAGCTGTCCTCGATCAGCGCGCGCAGCGTGCCGAGCAGCTCGGTCTGCTCGTCGGTCTTCATCGTCTTCCAGTGATCGACCAGCGCGCGCTGGCCGAGCAGATCGACATCGAGGAAGTCGCGGACGCTGGTCGTGACCTTGGCCGCGAGCTTGGTCTCCTCGTCGGACTTGGGCTTCACCTTCTGCTTGAGCAGGGCGGCGATCGTGTCGTTGGCGGTGCGCACGACCTTGGTGCCGGGGCCGTCCGCGGCGAGCGCCGTGGAGCCAAGGAACGCGAGCAACAGGATGGAGAGCGCCAGGCGCAGTGGTCGGATCATCGTGGTTCCTCAGGGACGCTTCGAGCGGGGGTGGAATTCACCGGTGGCGCGGTCGAGGCGGATGGCCGCGACGTTCCACTGGAAGATGGCATTCATGAGGCGCGCCCGCATCTGGAACCAGGCCAGGTAGGCGTCGGCGAGATCCTTGGTCTCCGAGGTGCCGATCGCGTCGGACTGCACGACCGAGGCGACCCAGGTCCGGGCCGCCTCCTCGCCCTTGGTGGCGGCGTCGATCCGGCGCTTCGCGCGCGCGGCCTCGGTGTGCGCGGTGCGGGCCTCGAGCGTCGCGCCGACCTCGGCCCAGGCCGCGAGCGCGTCGGCGTGGTGGGCCTCGGCCTCCGCGCGCTCGACCCGCGCGTGGGTGGTCCACGGCTCGAGCTGCCAGCGCAGGATCAGCGCGGCCCCGACGCCGCCCTTGTGATACGGCTGGCTGTAGATCCAGCTCGGCGGGTGATCGACGCCCTGGGCCTCGGCGTACTCGGCGGTGCCGACGATCGCGAGATCCGGAAAGTACTGCCGCGCCTCGAAGGCGGCGAGGGCGTGCGCGGCATCGGCGCCGGCGCGCGCGGCCTGGGCCTGCGGCCGATCGGCCCTGGCCCGCGCAGCGAGCTCGTCGACCGGCCCGAGGTCGCGCTCGATCGCCGCCATGGGCGCGTCGTCGATGTCGACGGTGTCGTCGCCGGCGAGCGCGCGCACCGAGGCCAGCGCGATCTCCTCGCCCTGGGTCGCGTCCTCGAGCTGCAGGGCGGCCTCGGCCTCGATCGTCGCGAGCCGCTGGCGATCCTGGATCGTCACGTCGCCGCTGTCGTCGGTGGCGCGCTCGTCCATGCGGGCGTGGGCCTTGGCGAGCTCGTCGATGCCGTCCTCGAGCATGTAGCGCAGCTCGCGCGCGAGCTTGAGGCCCCAGTAGGCCCTGGCCGCGTCGATCGCGGCGTCGCCGGCGGTCTCGTTCTCGAGCGCGGTCTGCGCGGTGACGCCGGCCTTCGCGGCGTCGCGCGCGGTGGCGATCTTGCCGAACGTGTAGATCGGCTGGGTGAGCAGCAGGCTGCCGCCGCCGAACGCGCCCGAGAACTTCCACTCGAAGCTGTCGGGCGCGGTCTGGGTACAGGCGACATCCACGCAGCGGATCTCGGGGCTGATCGTCAGGAAGCCCTGGGCGGTGAGCTTGGGCGCGCGCGCGGCGCTGGCCTCGTCGGCGCGGGCCCGGGCGCGCGCGGTGTCGGTGGCGGCCATCGCGGCGCGCGGCCCGGACGTGGCCCGCGCGATCAGCTGATCGAGCGTGAGCTTGGCAGGCGCGGCGGCGGCCGGCGAGGCGGCGAGCGCGGGCGCCGCGATCACGGTGGCGAGGGCGAGCCACGAGAGCTGCATCGGCGCGTTGTAGCACTGGTATCCGCGATGACGCATGCCGCCGGGCCGGCGCCGCCGTGATCCCGGTCGCGTCGCGGCCGATCGGCGACCGGGATTCGCGCCGCGATTAACCTCGGCGCCTGCGCCGGGTCTGGGCTGACAGGCACGGGGACCCGCTCCGCGGTGTGCCACCCGGCACCGCCGTGCCTGACCCTACTGGAGGAATCACGATGATCCGCAATCCCTGGAAAGTCTCGACGCTCCTGCTCGCCGCCGTCCTCGGTTACACCGCGCTGGGCCCGACGCCCGAGGCCAGCGCTGACCGCCAGCCCGTCATGCGCGACGCGCTCCGCGATCTCCAGAAGGCCGCGCGCACCCTCGATCGCGCCACGCCCGACAAGGGCGGCCATCGGGTCAAGGCCATCGAGCTCACCAAGCAGGCGATCGCCGAGGTCGAGGCCGGCATCGCGTTCGACAACCATCACTGATCGCCGAGGTCGCTGATGCGCTCGCCACGGATCGCCCTCGCGCTCGCGCTCGCCGCCTGCGGTGGCGTCGCATCCACCGCTCCTGACGCCGGCACCGCGAGCGACGTGGCGCCAGCGGCCGATGCCCCCGCGCCCGGCGACGCCGCACCCGACGCGGCCGCCGCGGCGTGCGACATCAGCGGCTTCGCGTTCACCCCGGTCGCCACGACCCGGACGACGATCCTGCCCAGCGACACCGCGCAGGGCCAGGAGGTCATCCACGACACGCTCCAGGGCACGCTCAAGCGCCACGTCCTGGTCGCGCCCACGAACCCCGCGGAGCGCAACGGGCTCCTGTTCCTCTGGATGTCGGGCTCCGGCGCGGAGCCGACCAGCTACGACACCATCCAGGCGATCGCGGCCGCGGCGGGCTACCCCTCGATCTCGCTGGCCTACGACAACGAGACCTCCGTCGGCGATCTGTGCAGCGTCCCCGGCGACCCGCAGTGCGGCCTCACCACCGTCGACTGCGAGGAGGGCGTCCGCGAGGAGATGATCTACGGCAGCGCGGTCCACGACTCGCCGTGCGTCGACGTCCCGCCCGCCGACGCGATCGAGCACCGGGTGCTGCGGCTCTTGCAGTACCTCGCGATCAACGCGCCCGCGACCGGCGCGGCGGCATTCCTCACGAACAACGGCACCGCGATCGACTGGACCAAGATCGCCGTCGGGGGCTGGTCGCAGGGCGGCGGCCACGCCGGCATGATCGCGCGCGATCACCTTGTCGCCCGGGCGCTGTACGCCTCCAAGGGCGCGAGCTCGGTGGCGTGCCCCTACACCGTCTCGGATCCGGCGATGTGCGATCTCGACGGCGATCACCAGCTCACGCCGGGCAACCAGGACGAGCTGCTGGTGCCCGCGCCGTGGACGCTGCAGCCGCGGGCGACCCCGGGCAGCCGCGAGTTCGGCGCGATCCATCGCGAGGAGGAGGCGTTCAACTACAGCCGCGAGACCTTCGAGCGCTTCGGCATGGGCACCAAGGGCGACGAGATCGATCTCGACACCGCGGGCGCCGACTTCGCGGCCTACGGCTGTCGCCACGTGTTCGCGACCAGCGCGACGCCGGGCTGCGATCCGACGGCGTTCCACAAGTCGATGGCGATGGACGTGTGCCTCGCGCGCGACGCCAACGACCTGGCGATCCTCGCGCCCGCCTACTACTACGCGCTCAAGCTCCCGGTCCCGCCGGTGCCGTAGCTAGCGATCGTCGAAGCCGAGCCGGCCCGGCCCGAACGGCAGCAGGATCGCCGGCGGCCAGAGATCGATCCCGAACGTGAGCGAGAGCAGGTGCACCTCGACGCCTTCCTTGAGGCCGACCTTCACGCCGACCACCGCGGTCTCGAACTGCACGCCGGTGCCGCCGGTCGTGCGCGACACGCCGACGAGCCCGCGGAAGTCCTTGCCGACCGCGGTCGCGGGCAGGTCGGCGTGGAGGTGGCACCAGCGCAGCAGCCGATCGACGAACGTGTTCGAGTTCGGGCCGGGCACCATGAGGTACGGGCGCGGCATCGCGCGATCGCGGTGGGCGCGCAGGCACGCGATGCCGGCCTCGGCCTCGGTGCCGCGCCAGATCGCGTGCACGCGCACGTCGGAGACGCCGTCGAGCGGGCCCGAGCCGAAGCCGCCGTACTCGATGCGGTGCCAGTCGCGCGCGCCGCGCTCGCGGACCGCGAACCAGGCGTGGCGCCCGACCTCGCTGATCGGCTCGGGCATCGCGGTCGAGGCCAGCACGATCGCGGCGTCGTCGCCGCCGGGCACCGCCACGCGGCGCTGCGCGATCACGCAACCGCCGAGCGCGAGCGCGCACGCCGCGAGCCGCGCGCTCACACGCCCTCGTAGCGGATCGGGCCGAACGCGACGTCGATGCCGTAGCCCAGCGTCAGGCCCCACGCGCGCTCGCCGACGCGCTCCTGCACCATCACGCCGACGCGCCAGCCGTTGGACCAGTGCCACTGCTGCCGCTCGCGCTTGCCGCGTCCGATCCGCAGCGCCGCGCCGGCGGTGACCTCGTCGCCGATGCCATCGATCGCGCCGTGCGCGCGCCGATCGGCGGTCACCCACGCCGCCTCGCACCACAGCGTCAGCTCGATCGCGCGGATCGGGTGCAGCTCGAGCTCGGCCTCGACCGGGAACCGCGCGGTGAACGGCACGTGGCCGGTGACGCCATCGGTGCCGATGCCCGCGACCACGCGCGCCGACACCGGGGCGCCCGCGCCCAGCGCGATCCCGACCGGGTAGAACGCGGCGCCGAACGCGAAGCCGCCGTGACGTCCGCCGCCCGGACGAACATCCAGGCCGATGGCGTAGGCCAGCCAGCGCGTGCCCGCGGTCGCGCGCAGGCTCGGCCCGGCGTCGATCGCGCCGGCCGCGCCGTCCACGCCCCGCGCCTCCAGGGTCAGGTCGGCGGTGTAGCGGTACTTCTCGAAGCCCGCGACCGCCGGGCCCGCGACCAGCAGGATCGCCAGGCCGGCCACGCCGCTCGCGCCGAGTTGCGGGGTCACGCCGCGAGTATCGGGGGCTATTTCCCCACCGTGCAAGTACGGCGCTTCACGCTCCGGGCCTACATCGATGCTCGCGTGTGCACGCGTGCGCTGAAGGGATACCCTGTAACGTGGCGAGATTCCTCGACTGTGACCTCGTGTCACGTCTCCCGAGATAGGGGGAATCCTGCAACGAGGTGAAACCAGTGACGTCACGATCCCGCCATCGGTGTGGAACGCAGACTGCTAAGGACCAACCCCACAACCACGTTCTCGAGGGGTTCCCACATGTCGCGTGTGCGTCTGATCCGTACGTCGATTGCACTCAGCCTGCTGGCCTCGTCTCTGGTCGCCTGTGCGCCCGATCCGACCGAAGACGCGGCGGCCACCGTCGCGGCGAACGAGAAATTCTCCGACGGTGAGCAGGCCGCGGGTGTGACCGCGACGGTCGCGCGCGGCTGCGCCACGACCGATCTGAGCCCCGAGACCCGCGAGGCCGTCGAGATCGAGATGGCCAAGTACATGGCCGGTCACCCCGAGGCGGCGAGCGCCAAGGCGACCACGACGATCAGCGTCTACGTCCACGTCATCACCAACACCAGCGGCGCGGGCGCGCTGTCGTCGTCGGCGATCTCGAGCCAGATCACCGTGCTCAACGACGCGTACCGCAGCGCGGGCTTCCAGTTCGCGCTCGCGGGCACCGACACCACCGCGAACAACACCTGGTACACGGTCACGCCGAGCTCGTCGGCGGAGTCCGCGATGAAGACCGCGCTGCGCAAGGGCACCGCGAAGGATCTCAACCTGTACTTCGCGAACATCGGCCAGGGCCTGCTCGGCTGGGCGACGTTTCCGTCGGACTACACCCGCAGCCCGAAGCTCGACGGCGTCGTGATCCTGTCGGCGTCGCTGCCTGGCGGTAGCGCCGTCCCGTACAACGAGGGCGACACCGCGACCCACGAGGTCGGCCACTGGATGGGCCTCTATCACACGTTCCAGGGCGGCTGCACCAACACCGGCGACAGCGTCTCCGACACGCCCGCCGAGAAGTCGGCCGCGTTCGGCTGCCCGATCGGCCGCAACACCTGCACCGGGACGCGCTTCCCCGGCGTCGACCCGATCGAGAACTTCATGGACTACACCGACGACAGCTGCATGAACCAGTTCAGCGCCGGTCAGGTCACGCGCTTCACCAACGCGTGGGCGACCTACCGCAACGGCAAGTGACCTGAGGCCCGTCGTCCTCGACGGGGCCGATCGATCGAACAAGAGCCTGGAAGCGACAGCTTCACAGGCTCTGCGCCGAGCGGAGCGAGGCGGTTCAGGGTCCGGATGAGATCGGGACCGTCGTCCTCGACGGGGCCGATCGATCGAACAAGAGCCTGGAAGCGACAGCTTCACAGGCTCTGCGCGCGAAGCGCCGAGCGATCATGAGCGGCGTGGTATGGCAGCGCCATGGCACGCCGCGAGATCTACGTATCGACTGACGTCGAGGCCGACGGCCCGATCCCCGGGCCGCACTCGATGCTCTCGTTCGGATCGGTGGCGTTCGGCGATGACGGCGCGGTGATCGCGACCTACAGCGCGAACCTCGCGACGCTCGACGGCGCCACCGCGCACCCCGACACGATGACCTGGTGGCAGAGCCAGCCGGCGGCGTGGGCCGCGTGCCGCGCCGACGTGCGTGCGCCCGAGGTCGTGATGCCGGAGTACGCGGCGTGGGTCGAGGCGCTGCCCGGGCGACCGGTGTTCGTCGCGTTCCCCGCCGGGTTCGACTTCACGTTCGTGTACTGGTACCTGATGCGGTTCGCGGGCCGGAGCCCGTACTCGCACAGCGCGCTCGACGTGAAGTCGTACGCGGCGGCGCTGCTCGGCACGCGCTACCGCGACACCGCGAAGCGCGTGATGCCGGCGCGCTGGCTGTCGGCGCGGCCGCACACCCACGTCGCGCTCGAGGACGCGCTCGAGCAGGGCGAGATGTTCGCGAAGATGCTGGCCGAGGCCCGCGCGCGACCGCGCGAGTAGCGCGGCGGCTACGGCGCCTTCGCGCCGATCACGACCAGCAGGTTGGGGCCGGTGATCGTCTCGTACTGGTTGTCGACCACGGTCAGCCAGCGGCCATCGGGCAGGGTGGCGAGGCCCTCGAGGTTGAGCTCGAAGTGCAGCTCGTCGGCGAGGTCGCGCACGACCGTGGTGGCGAGCCGCTGGTCGGGCGCGGCGTGGGCGGGCACCTCGGCGGTGATGATGTGCGTGACCTTGAAGTGCCGCTCGATCGCCTGCAGGTGGCCGGTGCCATCGGGATCGATCGTGCAGCTGAGCGCCGAGATCTTGCCGGTGTCCGAGGTCAGCGACAGCCGCGTGACGGTCGGCGCGCCGCCGGCGAGATCGATCCGCACGATCGGCGCCCAGCGGCCCTGATCGTCCTTCGCGTTGCTCTCGATCGACGCGAAGATCGTGTCGCCGCGGCCGCACACGCCCTCGACGCCGTCGTTGTCGCCGATCGGCAGGCCGACCAGCGCCTCGGGCAGCTCGATCGCCTGGCCGAGGGTGATGCGCCCGCCGGCGAGCGTCGCGACGTACACGCGCGCCGCGCCGTGGGCGTGGCCCTCGACGCCGATCGCGAAGCGATCGGGGCCGAGCCAGGTGATCGCCTCGAGGTCGGTGTCGGGCGGCACGCCGTCGATCGGGACGCGATCGATCGAGACGACCCTGGTCGCGGCGGCGTCGAGCGCGATGCGATACGCCGAGGCGTTGCGCTCGGCGACGACCCACGCGCCGCCGCTGTCGTCGAGCGACAGATCCGAGAGGCCGTTGTCGGTGGGCACCTCGATGCGGACGATGCCGGCGGGCGCGGCGGCCGCGGGCGCGGTCGCGGGAGGCGGCGCGGCGTGGCCGCACCCGACGAGGATCCCGACGCTCACGATCGCGATGCGCTGCACCGGCGCATGTTACACCGGCGGCAATGACGCGACCGGACGTACCCTGGAGCAAGCGCGCCCCCGATGGACCGTGGGACGCGATCGTCATCGGCTCGGGCATGGGCGGCATGACCTGCGCCGCGATGCTCGCGCAGCTCGGCAAGCGCGTGCTCGTGCTCGAGCAGCACTACACCGCCGGCGGCTTCACCCACACGTTCGCGCGCAAGCAGTGGACCTGGGACGTCGGCGTGCACGCGGTCGGCGAGGTCAGCCCGCGCACGATGACCGGGCGGCTGCTGTCGCGCCTCACCGATGGCCAGCTCGCGTGGGCCTCGCTCGGGCCGGTCTACGACGCGTTCCACTTCCCCGACGGCGTCGAGCTCGACTTCCCGGACTCGCCGCAGCAGTTCCGCGCCAACCTGATCGCGGCGTTCCCCGACGAGGAGCGCGCGATCGACGACTACTTGCACGCGGTTCGCCAGGTGGCAGGCGCGATGAAGGGCTACTACCTCGCGCGCACGCTGCCGCGGGCGTGGGCACAGATCGCGGATCGCACGCTCGGTCGCAAGGCCCAGGCGTTCCTCGGCGAGCGCACCGCCGACGTGCTGGCGCGGCTGACCTCGAACCCGCGGCTGCGCGCGGTGTTCGCGGCGCAGTGGGGCTACTACGGCTCGGTGCCGTCGCGGTCGTCGTTCGCGATGCAGGCGCTGGTCGTGAAGCACTTCCTGTGGGGCGGGTTCTATCCCGTGGGTGGCGCCGAGCAGATCGCGCGCGGCCTGCTGGGGACGGTCGCGAAGCACGGCGGCTGGACCCGGATCCGCGCCGATGTCGCCGAGGTCCTGGTCGAGCGCGGCCGCGCGGTCGGCGTGCGCATGCGCGATGGCGAGGAGCTGCGCGCGCCCACGGTCGTCTCGGCGATCGGCGCGCGCGCGACGGTCGAGCGCCTGCTGCCGGGCTCGCGCGGCGCGGCGTGGTCGCGATCGATCGCCCAGCTACCGGCGGCGCCCGCCCACGTCTGTCTCTACATCGGCTTCAAGGGCGACATCCGCCAGGCCGGCGCCAGCGGCGCGAACCAGTGGTTCTACGAGACCTGGGACACCGAGGTCACGGGCTGGGATGTCTCGGCGGACGGGCCGGTCGGCGACGCGCCGGTCCTGTACTGCTCGTTCCCGTCGCTCAAGGATCCGACGCACGACCCGGGGCCGGAGCAGCTCCACACCGGCGAGGTCGTGACGTTCGTGCCGTGGGCTGCGTTCGAGCGGTGGAAGGCCCAGCGCTGGCGCAACCGCGACGAGGATTACCAGGCGTTCAAGCAGCGCCTGGCCGACGCGCTCCTGAAGCAGCTGCTGCGCCACATGCCGGGGCTCGCGCCGCACGTCGCGTTCACCGAGCTGTCGACGCCGGTCACGACCGATCACTTCGCGCGGCCGATCGACGGATCGATCTATGGCCTCGAGCCCACCGTCGAGCGGTTCGCGAACCAGGCGCTGCGGCCGCGCGCGCCGGTGCCGGGGTTGTTCTTCGCCGGCAGCGAGGTCACGACCGTGGGCGTGATGGGCGCGATGATGGGCGGCGTGCTGGCCGCGGTCGCCGCCGAGCCGATCGGCGCGATGCGCCAGGTGCTCGCGGCATCGCGCGGCTGACGATCGACGGTGGTCAGCCGTCGCGCACGGGCTCGCCGCGCCGCAGGACGATCCGCGTGATCTCCGGCGGCGCGCCGATCCGCACCGGCGGGCCCCAGTAGCCGACGCCGCGGCTGGTGTAGAGCTGGGTGTCGCGATGCCAGGTGTGGCCGGCGAGGAACCCGCGCTGCTGGATCTTCACGACGTAGTGCCACGGCCAGATCTGGCCGCCGTGGGTGTGGCCCGAGAGCTGGAGATCGATGTTGTTGGCCGACGCCGCGCGCACCTGGCGCGGCTGGTGCGCGAGCAGCACCGCCGCGCGCGACAGATCGCGTCCCGCGGTGGCCTTCGCGAGGTCCATGCCGTGGCCGTCGTAGTGCGAGGCAGTGAAGTCGTCGATGCCGAGCAGATCGAAGGTGTCGGCGCCGCGGCCGATCGCGACCCGCTCGTTGCGCAGGAACCGGATGCCGAGGGCCGACAGCACCGGCAGCCAGGCGTCGGCGTCGGAGTAGTACTCGTGGTTGCCGGTCACCGCGAACACGCCGTGCGGCGCGCGCAGGTTGCCGAGCGGCGCCGTGCGATCGCGCACGTGATCGACCGGGCCATCGACGAGATCGCCGGTGAGCACGATCAGATCGGAGCCGAGGCCGTTGGCGACCGCGACGACGTCCTCGACGAAGCTGGTGTCGATCGTCAGGCCGACGTGCAGATCGGTGAGCTGCGTGATCGTGAAGCCATCGAGCGCGGGCGGGAGCTTGGCGAGGTGGATCTCGACGGTCTCGATCTGGTGCTCGCCGAGCGCGGTGCGCGCCCCGACCGCGCCGGCGCCGACCGCCGCGGTGGCGATCGCGCCGCCGGTGACCTGGGCCAGGAACTGCCGGCGCGCGGGATCCTCGGGCCGCACCACGGCGGGCGGGCCCGCGCGCAGCGCGCGCAGCCGCTGCACCGCCCAGACGATCATGCGGAAGCCATCGCGCACCGCGAACAGCATCGTCGCCAGCCCCGCGAACGCGATCCACGGGAACGCGACCCAGGCCATGACGTCGGCCAGCGGGCCCGAGCCCAGCCGCAGCGCGATGATGGTGGCCGGGGTGGCCAGCATGAAGAAGCCCATCGCGATCGTCGCCGCGAGCCGCGCGCGGCCGCGCAGCCCGGTGTCGTGGACCAGCCGGCGCCAGAGGTAGTAGTGCAGCGCGATCAGCGCGAGCGGCGGGCCGAGCCGCGAGAAGAACAGGCTGAGCACGCGCAGAGCGTAGCAGGGCGGCGCGCATCGACACGCCCAGGGTGCGCCTACGCCTCGCCGCGCACGCGCCGGTGGATCCGCACCGGCAGCCCGCCCTTGGGGCGCAACGTGATCATCGGCTCGGGCACCGGCGCGGCGGTGTCGCGCAGCACCGGGCGCGCCTGCTGCACGATCGCGGCGACGCACAGCTGCGCCTCCATGAGCGCGAAGTGGTTGCCGATGCACACCCGCGGACCGGCGCCGAAGGGCAGATAGGCGCCCTTCGGCCGGGCCTTCTTGGCCTCGGGCGTCATGCGATCGGGATCGAAGCGCAGCGGATCGGGGAAGTAGTCGGGGCGCCGGTGCATCGCGTGGATGTTGATCATCACCGCCGCGCCCTTCGCGAGCGCGTGGCCGCCGATCGTGACGTCGCGCAGCGCGGTCCGCCCGACGGTGTACGCAGGTGGCCACAGCCGCATCGTCTCCTCGAGGACCGCGAGCGTGTACGGGAGGCGCGGCAGATCGTCGGCGGTTGGCGGCTGGCCGCCGAGCGCATCGACCTCGGCCTCGAGCCGCGCGCGGACCTCCGGGTGCGCGCCGAGCGCGTAGAACGTCCACGTCAGCAGGTTCGCGGTGGTCTCGTGCCCGGCGAGGAGCAGCGTCATGACCTCGTCGCGGACCTGCTTGTCCGACAGGCCCGAGCCGTCGTCGTCCTTCGCGACCAAGAGCATCGACAGCACGTCGCCGCGATCGCCGCCGCTCGCGCGCCGGTCGCCGATGATGCGGTAGACGATGCGATCGAGCTCGGCGACCGCCTTGCGCATGCGCTGGTGGCGCGGGATCGGCCACGCGTACGGCACCTGCAGCGGCGAGGTCAGGCCGTCGAGCATGGCCTGCATCGCGTCGGTGAGCGCGGCGCCGACCGCGCGCGCGTCGCCGCGCACGTCGGCGTCGAACAGCGTGCGCCCGGCGATCGCCAGCGTCATCTCCATCATCGCCTCGGCGAGATCGATCGACGCGCCGTGGTTCCACGCCGCCGCGGTGCGCGCGGCCTCGGCGGCCATGACCGTCGCGTAGCCGGCGATGCGCTTCGCGGCGAACGCCGGCGCGAGCAGCTTGCGCGCCCGGCGGTGATCGAGGCCCTCGCTCGTCAACAGGCCCTCGCCCAGCAGCGGCTTCGCGAACACCGCGAGGCCGCGCGACTTCATGAACGCGTCGGCCTGATCGACCAGCACCGCCTGCGCCAGCGCCGCGTCGGCGATCGCGTGGACCGCGAGCGGGCCCATGTGGAACCGCGCGATCGGCCCGAGGTCGGCGAGCCGGGCCTGGAGCGCGAGCCGGTCCTTGCGGAACTCGAGGGCGTTGCCGACCAGCGGCCGGCGGGGCAGGGCCGGCACGTTCGGGATGCGGCCGGGGCGGCTGGCGCGCCAGGTGTCGGCGAGGGTCGGGCTTGCGTCCATCCGTCCAAAATGCGAGCGTTCGCTCATATTCGCAACTCGCGTTTGGCGCGAGCCCGGCTCAGGTACCGTGATGGCCCCCAAGCTCCGCACCGTCCCTCGGAAACGCCCGGTCCAGGACCGGTCCCGCGCCACGGTCGACGCCATCCTCGCGGCGGCCGCTCAGGTTCTGGTCAAGGACGGCTTCGACCGGACCTCGACCAACCGGGTCGCCGAGGTCGCGGGCGTGAGCATCGGCTCGGTCTACCAGTACTTCCCCTCGAAGGAGGCGCTGGTCGGGGCGCTGGTCGAGCGCCACAACGAAGCGATGCGCGCGGCGGTGCTGGCCGAGCTCCAGCGCGTGCAGGTGCTGCCGCTCGAGGCCGCCGTCCGCGCCGTGATCGAGCTGATCGTGCGCGCCCACGCGATCGAGCCGGCGCTGCACCGCGTCCTGATGGAGCAGGTGCCGCGCACCGGCCGGCTCGCGCGCGTCGATCAGTTCGCGGTCGAGCTGCACGCGGTGATCGTCCGCTACCTCGACGCCCATCGCGCCCGGCTGCGCGTCCAGGATCTCGATCTCGCGGCGTTCCTCGCGGCGTCCGCGGTCGAGGCGATGGCCCACGGCGCGGTGATCTACCAGCCGCACCGCCTCGACGACCCGGCGTTCCTCGACGAGGCGACCGCGATGGTCGTGCGCTACCTGATCGCGTGAATCACGGCAGCAGCTCGGCGTCGCGGCCGAGGTCGGCGAGGAACGGCTCGGGCAGGTCGCGCTCGTCGGCCCACGCCAGCCCGACGACCGCGCGCACGCCGTCGCCACCGTGCACCGGCAGCGCGACCGCGGCGCGCGCGTCGACCGCCTTGGCGCCCGGCTTGACCGAGCCCGAGGCGTCCTCCTTGAGGTTGCACGTCGAGATCGCGCGGTCGCGCTCCCACGCCAGCCCGGCCATGCCCTTGCCCAGCGGGATGCGCGCGGTGATCTCCTGGACCTTGGGCGGGATGTTGACCGCCGCGGCGATCACCAGCAGGTCGTCCTTCCGCACGTGGACCGGGCCGGCGACCGCGCCGTGGCGATCGAGGAAGCCGTGCAGCCAGGCGGTCAGCTGTTCGTCGAGCATGGCGGCATGTTCGACGACGACCGGCGCGCGCGCAAGCGGCCGGCGTGGGCTAGAGTCGCGCGGTGAACGGCGACGCCAGCGATGGGCCAGTGCGGATCGGGGTGCTCGGCGCCGCGCGGATCGCGGAGGCGTTCGTCGCCGCGGTCCGCGGCTCCACCGCGCTCGAGGTCACGGCGATCGCCAGCCGCGATCTCGATCGCGCCGCGCGGTTCGCGCAGGCCCACGGCATCGCGCGCGCGCTCGGCTCGTACGAGGCGCTGCTCGCCGATCCCGC
>JAIOQA010000391.1 GCA_021413675.1 Deltaproteobacteria bacterium
GCGGTCGCCGACGCGGACGCGCTGGCCCGCGCGATGACGATCAAGTGCGCGCTGGCCGGGCTCGCGGCCGGCGGCGGCAAGGCGGTCGTGCTCGATCATCCGGGGCTCGATCGCGCGCGGGCCTTCGCGATCCTCGGCGCGCGCATCGCCGAGCTCGGCGGGCTGTTCCGCACCGCCGGCGATCTCGGCACGACCGCGGCCGACCTCGCGGCGATGGCTTCGCGCTGCCCGTACGTCCACACCGACGAGCGCGATCTCGCCGACGCGGTCGCGCGCGGCGTGGTCGGCTGCGCGGCGGCGTGTGCGGCCCGGCGGGGCGCGCGCCTCGCCGACCTGCGGGTCGCGATCCAGGGCGCGGGCGCGATCGGCGCCGCGGTCGCGCGGGCGCTCGCCGCGACCGGCGCGACCCTCCTCATCGCCGACCTCGATGCCGCGCGCGCCGCGGCGGTGGCGACCGCGACCGGCGCAACCGCGGTTGCGCCCCAGGCGATCCTCGCCGCCGATGTCGATCTGCTCGCGCCATGCGCGGCCGGCGGCGTGCTCGACCTCGCCACCGTCGACGAGGTCCGGGCCTGGGCGGTGTGCGGCGCGGCCAACAACGTCTTCGCCAGCGACGCGGCCGCGCGGCGCCTGTACGATCGCGGGGTCGCGGTCGTGCCCGATGTCGTCGCCTCCGCCGGCGCGGTCATCGACGGCATCGGCGCCTCGGTCATGGGCCTCGATGGCGCGGCGCGGGGCGCGCTCATCGACCGCCTCGCGGTCACCGCAGCCGCGATCCTCGACGAGGCCGCGGCGACCAACCGGACCACGACCGAGGTCGCGATCGCCCGGGCGCGGGCGCGGCTCGCCGCCTGACGCGCCAGGCGTGAGGCGGGCTCCCACCTGCCCGCCCGACCCGCCGATGTGCGATCCGCCCTGTCGGCGCGCGCGGCGATGCGGTACCAAGGAAGAGCCGGAGGGAGCCCAGCCATGCGTATCGCCATGTCTCTCGCGTCTGCGTTCGCGCTCGCGTGCCTCGTCGCCGCGTGCGGCCCCAACACCAGCGGCAACTCCGCCGATGCGCCGCCCGGGGGCGATGCCTGTACGGGCAGCGGCGATCGCTGCTTCGGCGCGCAGTTCCAGCACTGCACCAACGGCAACTGGCAGACCACCGAGACCTGCACGGCCTCGTGCTCGGCCACGCTCGGCTGCGTCGAGTGCGATCCGACCCAGGGCGCCAACACCTGCAACGGCAACGCGGTCGTGACCTGCACCGCCGACGGCCACTACGGCACCGTCGTCGAGTCGTGCCAGTCCGGCCAGACCTGCGTCGCGGGCACCTGCACCCGCGCGTGCACCGCCGACGGCGTCGATCTGATCTACGTCATCGACGAGCAGCACAACCTGCTGTCGTTCGACCCGCGCAACCTGACCTCGCCGACCGCGGCGTTCCACCTGATCGGCCAGCCGCAGTGCACGCCCGGGCCGATCCTCCCGGCGTGGGCCACGCAGTCGGGCGACACCATCGCCAACCCGTTCTCGATGGCGGTCGATCGCGACGCGGTCGCGTGGGTGCTCTACACCAGCGGCGAGATCTTCAAGGTCTCGACCACCGACGCGAGCTGCATCGGCAACACCGGCTACACCGTGTCGCAGAACGGCATGGACCTGTTCGGCATGGGCTTCGTCACCGACACCAGCGGTGGCAACACCGAGAAGCTGTACCTCGGCGGCGGCGACGTCTCGGCCACGCCGGGCGGTCAGTTCGCGATCGTCGATCCGGCGGCGCCGACCACGGCGACCGTGCCCCCGGGCTCGGGGCTACCCAACGATGGCGAGCTGTCGCCGGAGCTGACCGGCACCGGCGCGGCCGAACTCTTCGGCTTCTTCCCGGGGGTCACCACGGCGTTCGTGCAGCAGCTCGACAAGGCCACCGGTCACGCGACCGGCGGCAAGTGGAACATCGCCGGCGGCCTGGGCGGTACGGTCCGCGCGTGGGCGTTCGCGCAGTGGGGCGGCTACTTCTACATCTTCGTCACCACCGACCCGGGCTCGGGCGTCCTCAACTCGACGGTCCGCCGCATCAACCGCCAGACGATGCAGTACGAGACCGTGCCCGGCTTCACCAACCTGCCGTACACGATCGTCGGCGCCGGCGTGTCGACGTGCGCGCCGGTGGTGATCGGCGCGCCCGCGCCAGGCGAGCCGCCGACCGCGCCGACGCCGGTCGCGCACTGATCACGACGGGTGCGGGCGATCGCGGTGAGACAGGCGCGCCGCCCGCGTGTCCTCCCGGAGATGCTATCCGAGCAGCGCCGACAGGCTGACCTCGAGCCGGCTGACCAGCACGCGCACCGCGCTCGCGAGGTCGGCGACCGGCGCGTCGAGGGTCGCCGACAGCTGCGCCAGCACGACCTCGCCCAGGCGCTGCTGCGCGGCCAGCAGCCGGCGGCCGGCGGTCGCCGACGACACGCCCAGGAGCGGCGCGAGCTGGCGCACGGTCACGCCGTCGAGGAAGTGCAGCTTGAGGGTCGTGCGATCCTCGGCGTCGAGCCCGGCGAAGGCGGCGCGAAACGCCGCGCGGAACGCGGCCTTGTAGCGGCCCTCGAGCACGCGCAGCTCGGGCACGTCGTCGAGCGCCGCGGCCGGGACCTCGTCGGGCAGCTCGTCGTGCGGCCGCTCGTCGCGGATCAGGTTCGAGGCCGCGCGCACCGCCGCGACCCGCACCCAGCTCGCGAGCGAGCCGCGCCCGGCGTAGGCCGCGATCCGCGCCGGCTGGTCGGGTCGCGCGACCAGCAGCCGCTCGCGCAGGCGCTGGCGGATCTCGTCGGCGTGATCGCGCGCGGGGTGGCGCGCGAGGAACATCGGCACGCGGGCCAGGATCTCGCGATCGAAGTCGGCGAGCGCCTGCGGATCGCCCGCGGCGCAGGCCAGCGCCAGATCGAGATCGGCGACGTGCAGCGCGGCGAGCGTCGCGTCCACGGCGTCGGGCGCGCCGGCGGTGATCGCGTCGCGCAGCGCCTGGCGCAGCGGCCCGCGATCGCAGGTCACGCCCGGGCGCTGCACGCGCGCGCCCTCCACCGCTTCCTCGATCCGGGCATCGACGGAGGACGACGGCATGTCCGGCGACGATAGCACGCCGTGTCTCGACGATGACGCGCTCGCCGAGCTGGTCGACGGTGAGCTCGGCGACGCGCGGCGCGCCGCGATCTTCGCGCACCTCGCCGGCTGCGCGGCGTGCCGCCGGCTGGTCGCGGATCTCGGCAGCGAGCCGGTCGTCCCCGACGAGGCCACCGCCTCCGACGACGATCGCCTCGGCCGCGGCGATCGCATCGGCCGGCTGGTGATCGAGCGCGTGCTGGGCGCGGGCGCGATGGGCGTGGTCTACGCGGCGCAGGATCCCGAGCTGCATCGCCGGGTCGCGGTGAAGCTGTTGCGGCGCACCGACTCCGCGCCCGAGGCCGATCGCGCGGCGATCCAGCGCGAGGCCCGCACGCTCGCGCGGCTCGCCCACCCCAACGTCGTCACGCTGCACGACGTCGGCGTGCACGGCGATCAGATCTACCTGGTGATGGAGCTGGTCGACGGCGCGACCTTGCGCGAGTGGCTCGCGGCGCGGCGCCGGACCTGGCCCGAGCTGCGCGACGTGTTCGTGCAGCTCGGCCGCGGCCTCGCGGCGGCGCACGCGGTCGGGCTCATCCACCGCGACATCAAGCCCGACAACGCGCTGGTCGGGCGCGACGGGCGCGCGCGCATCACCGACTTCGGGCTCGCGCGCGCGCCGCTGGTCGAGCACGCGCGCGGCGCGGTCACCGGCGCCGCCCACGCGACCGCGCCCGCCGGCACGCCGGCGTACATGGCGCCCGAGCAGCTCCGCGGCGCGACCCTCGACGCGCGCGCCGATCTGTTCGGCTTCTGCGTCATGCTGTACGAGGCGCTGCACGATCGCCGCCCGGCGATCGCCGCGGTCGTCGCGTCGGGGGAATCGCCGGTCGCGCTCGCGCCGATCGCCGCGCCGCGGGTCCGCGGCGTGCCACGCCGCGCGCGCAAGGCGATCGCCCGCGGGCTCGCGCCCGATCCCCGGGACCGCCCCGCGACGATGACCGCGCTGGTCGACGATCTCGCGCACCGCCCGACGGTCACGCCGCTGCGCGCGGTGCTCGCGCTCGCGGTGATCGGCGGCGCGGTCGGCGCGGGCCTGGCGCTGCGCGCACCGGTCGACGCGCCG
>JAIOQA010000495.1 GCA_021413675.1 Deltaproteobacteria bacterium
GCTGCCGCTGCCGGCGCCGCCGGCGCGTCCGATCGCACCGCGGCGCGACCTCACGGCGCCGCGGCGCCGGACCGCACCGCCGTTTCGCCAGCTCGGCCCCTCGGTTGGCGCGATCCTGCTCGTGACGCTGACGCTGGCGGCGCTGTTCCCGTCGAGCCCGCCGGTCGCGACCTCGGCTGCGGTCGCGTCGCCGCCGGTGCCATCGCCGGTCGCGCGGCCCCCGGTCGCGAACGCCTCACCGGTCACGACACCTCCGGTCATCGCACCTGCGCCCGCATCAGCGTCGCGCGCATCGCGCGCGGCCGAGGCCTGCGACGTGGTCCGGATCGCCGGCCCGTGGCCGCGCAGCCGCACCGCCGAGTACCCCTACCGCGCGCGGCTGTGCATCGACGCCGTCGGCGCCGTCACCACGGTCGACGTGCTCGCGGGTCCAGGCCGCCTCGCGGCCCGCATCACGCGCGCGCTGCGGCGCTGGCGCTACCAGGCCTGCCCCGTTGCCGCGCCGCGCTGCTTCGTGATCGAGTCCACAGTCGCGAAGACGCCCGCGCGGCCCGCGCTCCTCACGCGCCGCCAGCTGGAATGATGCGCTGGCGATCGCCCGCGGACGCGCGGCGCAGGTGTCGATCGCCTGCCCGGCGCCATCAGATGCCGGTGAACAACAGATCGATGGCCGCGACGAGCTCGGTCCGGCGCCCCGCCAGCGACCCCACGACAGCCCCGAGCGCCGAGGTCGGTACGGCCGCGAGTTCCTGGAACACCAGCACGTACTCGGTCCCGCCGACCTCGACGATCGGGTTGAGGCGCGTGATCACGCGCGCGCCGTGTCGCTTGCGCGTGGTCAGCGGGACGACCGCGCGCGTCGCGAGCGATGCGAGCAGGTCGGCCTGGATGTCGAGGAGGAGCGGGTAGGTCCCGCCGCGTGGGTTGCGGTGCAGGTCGAACTGCATCGCTAGAATCTTCGCCAGTCGTCGCTGAAGACGCCGCGCTTGGCGACCTCGTCGTTGTACGCGGCGATCGCGTCGCGGTTCGCGGCGAGCCACGCGGCCCGCTCGGCGTCGGCGATCGCCTGCGCCAGCGCCGCCTCGACGACCTCCGACAGGTTGAGGTCCAGCGCCTTGGCCCGCCGGACCAGATCGCTGCGCAGCGACAGGTTGGTGGCGGTCTTGCGTGGCCGCGCGGCGGTGGGTGCCATATGCGCATAGTCTATGCGCATGGCTTGGTGGCCACAAGCACCGGAGCGGCTCGGGAGGTGCCGCTTGCCGCGCAGCGGCAGGGTCGTTACGCTCGCGGTCGTGCAACGCAGCTCGCCGCGGGGAAGGTCGGTGGCGTCGCGGGCGCGCGTCGCCGCCGCGATCGTGTGCAGCAGCGCGCTGACCTCGGGCTGCCATTCGACGCCTCCGCCGCAGGCCACGCGCTCGGCAGTTCCCGAGGCGCCTGCGCCGGGCGACCGCGCGTCGACGGAGCCTTCACGCGATCCATCCGCACGCGCCGCGCCGACACCCGATGTGTCGTGTCTGACGTTTCGCGATCAGGAGCTGGCGTGTGACCGGACGTGCGACAACATGCAGTCGGTGCTCTGGACCTGTCGGGCTCCAGGCGCGTCGGGCACGATCGCCGTGCACTGGCGATGGGACGGAATCCGCACGACGACCCGCCTGGAGCTTCGCGGCTCTGGCCTCGACGCGGCTGCCGCGTGCGTCGAACGCGCCTTCGCGCGATACGTGCCCTGCATGGGCGAGCCGAGCGGCACGGTCCCGCTGGTCTTCAGCGGGGGATAGCCGCTCACGCCCGCGGCACCTTCGCCTTCTTCCGCGCCGCGATCGCCTTCTCGCGGACCGCACAGCCTTCGAGGTGATCGTTCACCAGGCCCATCGCCTGCATGAACGCGTAGACCGTCGTCGGGCCGACGAAGGTCCAGCCGCGCTTCTTGAGATCCTTGGCGAGCGCGCGCGACGCATCGCTGTGCGGCAGCTTCATGAGCGCGTCCTTCGTGAGCTTCTTGGGCCGCGCTGTCGCCGCGGGTTCGAACGACCACGCATAGGCCGCGAGCGAGCCGCGCTCCTCGATGAGCTCGAGCGCGCGCTGCGCGTTGTTGATCGTCGACTCGATCTTGCCGCGGTGCCGCACGATGCCGGCGTCGGCGAGCAGCCGCGTGACGTCCTTGGCGCCGAAGCGCGCGACCTTCTCGGGATCGAAGCCGGCGAAGCCGCGGCGGAAGTTGTCGCGCTTGCGGAGGATCGTCAGCCACGACAATCCGGCCTGGAAGCCCTCGAGGCACAGCTTCTCGAAGAGCCGCACGTCGTCCGTCACGGGGAAGCCCCACTCGCGATCGTGATAGGCCGCGTAGTCGTCGCTGGCGCCGCACCACCAGCAGCGGGGCTGCGCGTCGTCTCCGAGGATCAAACCGTCTGCGAGTGCCTTGGCCACGGCGGGAGCTTGCCAGACTCACGACAACCACACACAACGCCGGCGCGGCCCGAGATCATCCCGGGGCTCCGGATCTCCCCTACCGCCCGATCGCGGGCACCGATCGGGACCCTCTGCTATCGTCGCGACGTGTCCTGGCTCGAGCGATTGCGCGGGCGCGTGGGGCGTCGCGAGACCGCGGCGGCGAAGCGGGTGCGCGCGGCGATCGAGGCGCGCACGACCGCGGCCTCGACGACCGCGTGGCTCGACGCGATCGCGGCCGCCTGCGCCGACGGTGACACCAGCGGCCTCGCCCTGGTGGCCGCCGAGGTCCCGACCGAGGCCGACGCCGACGACACCGCGGCGATCCTGCAGTTCTGGCGCGCGCTGGCCGCGGTGCACGACGCACCCTGGTTGCGGGTCCGCCGCGCCGAGGCCGAGCAGGCGGCGGGCGATCCCAGGGTCGCGCTCGATCTGTATCTCTCGGCCTGCGAGGCCTCGAGCGAGCTGGCCCTCGACGAGGCCGACCGGATCACCTCGCTCGCCGACAGCGTGGGCGGCGAGCCGCTGTTCCGCTGGCAGGTCGCGCTCCTGGCCGCCTACCTCGATCACATCCCCGACGACGAGGACTGGGTCCGCGAGCGGTATTCGGAGCTGCTCGACGGCTACCGCGACCAGCCCGAGCGCCTGACCCGGCTCTACGAGCTCGGCGCGCGCATCCGGGCGATGGAGGCGACCGGCGAGTTGCCCCAGGCGATGGTGGTCCGTCCGGCCCGTCGACCACGCGACGAGTAGCCGAGCTGGCGCTGCGCGTGGCCCACATGGTAAGAGGCCCGGGCCGTGAGCCTGGTCGTCCTCGAAGACGTGACGTTGTTCTTTGCGGATCGCATGATCCTCGAGGCGGTTGGCCTGCGCCTGGGCCATGGCGACCGCGTGGGTCTCATCGGGCCCAACGGCTCGGGCAAGACCACGCTCCTGAAGGTCATCGCCGGCGATCAGGAGATCGACGACGGCACGGTGACCGTGGCCCGCGGCGTGCGGGTCGGCTGGCTGCCCCAGGACATCGTGGTCCGCGGCGGTCGCACGCTGCTCGACTTCATCCTCTCGTCGGTGCCCGGCCGCGTCGCGCTCGACGAGGAGCTGGCCTCGGTCGGCGCCGAGCTCGAGGGCGGCGGCCTGTCGGATGACCTCATGCTCGAGCTGGCCGAGCGGGTCGGCGAGCTGCACGAGCGGATCGATCACTTCGAGCGCTGGTTCAGCGAGCACGAGGCGCTGTCGATCCTCGCCGGCCTCGGCTTCGCGACCGGCGACGAGCAGCGCGACCTCGGCGAGTTCTCCGGCGGCTGGAAGATGCGCGCCGTGCTGGCCGGCCTGCTGTTCCAGCGGCCCGATGTCCTGTTGCTCGACGAGCCGACCAACCACCTCGACATGCCGTCGGTGGCCTGGTTCTCGGACTTCCTCAAGCGCTGGCCGGGCTGCTTCGTGCTCATCAGCCACGATCGCGACTTCCTGAACGAGCAGGCCGGGCGGATCGTCAGCTTCGAGGTCGAGGGCCTGCGCAGCTACCCCGGCAACTACGAGCGCTACCTGGTGCAGCGCGCCGAGGAGGAGGAGATCCTCGCCGGCAAGGCCAAGAACCTGGCGCGCGAGCGCGAGCGGCTCACGCAGTTCATCGATCGCTTCCGGGCCCAGGCCAACAAGGCGCGCGCGGTGCAGTCGCGCGTGAAGATGCTCGAGAAGATGGAGTCGGTCGAGACCTACGCCAAGCGCAGCACGCTGCGGTTCGCGTTCCCGGCCACCGATCGCGTCGGCAACGAGGTCATCCGCATCGAGGGCCTGGCCAAGGCCTACGGCGATCACGTCGTGTTCCCGGGCGTCGACCTCACGGTCAAGCGCGGCGAGAAGATCGGCATCATCGGCGTCAACGGCGCCGGCAAGACCACGCTCCTGCGCATGATCGCCGGCGAGCTGTCGCAGGACTCGGGCACGATCAAGTTCGGCAGCGGCGTGAAGGTCGGCTACTACGCGCAGCACCACGCCGACACGCTCGATCTCACGGCCACGGTGTTCGAGGTCGTGCAGCGCGCGAACCCCGAGGCCACGGTCGCGCGCGTGCGCTCGATCTGCGGCGCCTTCATGTTCTCCGGCGACGACGTCGACAAGCCGATCAAGGTGCTGTCGGGCGGTGAGCGCGCCCGCGTCGCGCTGGCGCGGCTCCTGGTCAACCCCGGCAACCTCCTGCTCATGGACGAGCCGACCAACCACCTCGACCTGCAGTCGTCGGAGAGCCTCGCGACCTCGCTCGCGACCTACGACGGCACGGTGGTGTTCGTCAGCCACAACCGCAGCCTGGTGCGCACCCTCGCGACCCGGATCTGGAACGTCGAGGGCGGGCGGGTCGACACCTATCCCGGCTCGCTCGACGAGTACCTGTATTCGATGAGCCAGCGGCGCTCGGGCGACAGCGCCACGCCCGCGGCGCTCGCGACCTCGACCACCGGCAAGAAGGGCGTCGCGCCGGTCGCCGCCAAGGCCGCGCCCAAGGCCGCCGCGCCGGTCGTGCCGCCCACCAAGGACGACGACAAGGCGCGCAAGCGGCGCGAGGCCGATCTGCGCCAGCGCCGCGGCAAGGTGCTGGGCCCACTCGAGAAGCAGGTCGCGGACCTCGAGGCCCGGATCGCCGAGCTCGAGGTCGCCCAGGGCAAGCGCTCGGGCGAGCTGGCCGACCCGTCGGTCTACGAGGACGCGCCGCGTCGCAACAAGCTGCTCTCCGATTTCCAGAGCGGCGCCGACAAGCTCGAGGAGCTCAACGCGCGCTGGGAGAAGGCCGCGACCGAGCTGGACGCCGCCAAGGCCAAGCTCGACGCCGAGGAGCGCGAGTAGCGGTCCGAAGCGGTCGGGTAAGCCTGGGTGAGCGAGGTCCGGCGCAACCTCGCGTGCTCGGCCGTTGGCTTCCGGCGCGACCCCGGTGATACTGGAGGGGTGACGGCCCAGATCATCGACGGCAAGTACGAGCTCGTCGAGCTCGCCGGCGAGGGCGGCATGGCGACCGTCTACAAGGGCATCGTCCGCGGCGCCGCCGGCTTCTCGCGCACGGTCGCGGTCAAGAAGATCAAGAACGAGTTCCGCGCGATCCGGAACTACATCGACATGTTCGTCGAGGAGGCGCGGGTCGGCTCCGATCTCGCGCACCCGAACATCGTCCAGGTCTACGACTTCTGCACCGACGACGAGGGCGCCTACTACCTGATCATGGAGTGGGTCGAGGGCCTCGACCTCGGCACCTTCATCAAGGCGTATCGCGAGCAGGGCATGTCGACGCCGTGGCCGATGATCGTCGCGGTCGGCATCGGCAGCCTGCGCGGCCTCGGCGCGGCCCACGAGCGCCAGCGCGAGGACGGCACGGTCGCGCCGGTCATCCACCGCGATGTCTCGCCGCACAACATCCTCCTCGGCTCGAACGGCGTCGTGAAGCTGACCGACTTCGGCCTCGCGCGCGCGCGCGACCGGGTCTACAGCCTGACCGCGCCGGGCACGGTCAAGGGCAAGCTCTCGTACCTCTCGCCGGAGGTCTCGCTCGGCAAGCAGGCCACGCCGCAGTCCGATCTCTTCGGCATGGGCACGGTCCTGTGGGAGGCGCTGTCGGGCCTGCGCCTGTTCGATGCGCGCACCGATCTCGAGGTCTTCAAGCAGATCCGCAACTGCGAGATCCGGCCGCTCGGCCGCCTGCGCCCCGATCTGCCGCCGGAGCTGGTGACCGCGATCGAGAAGGCGCTCAAGAAGAACCCTGACGACCGCTATCCGTCGGCGCGCCAGATGGCCTTCACGCTGGCCGAGATCCTCAAGGGCGCGACCGCCACCGCCGATGCGCAGCAGGCGCTCGGCACGACGGTGATCGAGGCCAAGAAGCGGCTGCTGCAGAAGGCCAAGGCCGGCGGCAAGGTCGCGGCCATGACCGATGCGATGCCGACCTGGGTCGGCGAGCTCGACAAGAAGGTCACGCTGCCGCCGCGCGCATCGGTGCCCGGCGTGCCGCCGCGGCCGGCGACCCCGCCGGTGCCGCCGCCGGTGATCTCGCCGACCGCCGCGATCGACGCGGCGATCGATGCGCCGGGCGGTTCGCTCGACGGCTCGATCGACGTCGAGTTCTCGGCGCCCGACCTCTCGGTCGATCCGCTGCCGCTGACGACCCGCAAGAAGCCCTGACGCCGCGGGTTCGCGGGCGTGACCGGCGGCGCGGACAACGCGCGGCGAGGAGGTAGTATGTGCCGGTGCGGTTCGTCAGCCGGCTCGTGACGGTGGTCCTCGTCGGCGTGGTCGTCGCCGTCGCGGCGATCCTGATCGTGCCGCGCGTGGGCCGGCCGACGATGCCGGGCGAGTTCCACACGTACGCCCTGTTCCGCGATGCCTCGGGCCTGCCGGTCGGTTCGCGGGTGCTGATCGCCGGCATCCAGGTCGGCGAGATCGAGCGGCTCACGATCGAGGGCACGCTCGCGCGCGTCGACTTCCGCATGGCCGACGACACCGTGCTGTGGGACGACGCGTGGGCGACCAAGAGCGCGAGCGTGTTCGGCGACAGCCACGTCGAGATCTCGCCGGGCGGGCCGCTCGATCCGGCGACCGGCGCCGGCGGGCATCGCCGCCTCCACTCCGGCGAGCCGATCGCCCGCGTCGTCGAGGGCGACAGCACCGATCGGCTGCTGCGCAGCATCGATCGCTCGCTGCCCAACGTCGACACCGCGCTCGCCGCGACCGAGTCGCTGGTCGGGCAGGGCCGGCGCTGGTTCGACGGCGCCGCCACCGATCGCCTGGCGGCGGCGGACCGCTACCTCGCCGATCTGCAGGTCGACTCGGCGCTGGCCCGCGCCGATCGCGCGATGGGCAAGTTCGACGACTGGACCCAGCGCGCGCAGACCGCGGTGCACGAGGCAGCGCCCGGCCTGCTCGCCAGCCTCGACAGCGCCAACGAGCGGCTCGCCAAGGCGACCGACAGCATGCACAGCGGCGAGACCCAGCTCCGCGATGGCCTGATCTCGGCGCGCACCAGCCTCGATGAGGTCGACGAGCCGCTGGCTCGCGCCAACCAGTGGCTGGTGCGCAACGGCGCGGACACCGCCGATGAATCGGGTGGCGCGCCGACGCGCAACGCGTTCGGGCGCGCGGTCCGCGATCCATCGCTCGCCGATCGCGCCGAGGAGCTGACCAAGGAAGGCGCCGACTACACCTACGGCTTCGACGAGGTGCGCGCGGTCATCGGCCTGCGCAACGAGGTCAGCCTGCGCGCCCGGTCGCTCCAGGCCTACGTGACGATGGAGCTGTCGGCGCACCGCGATCGGTTCTTCTATCTCGAGCTCGAGCGCGGCTCGATCGGCCGGCTGGCCGGAGTCGAGCTCACCGACTCCGCTGGTGGGCCGTACGTGCGGCGCGCGCAGATCACCGGCGGCTTCCGCCTGACCGCGCAGTGGGGCCGCCGGATGGGCCCGTTCGACGTGCGCTTCGGCCTCAAGGAGTCGACGTTCGGCATCGGCGCCGACATGGTGTTGCTCGGTGGCCGCCTGCGCTTCGCCGCCGATCTCTACGGCCCCAATTTCTCCGGAGTGCCGCGCCTCAAGATGGAGGCCGCGCTCGAGGTCTTCCGATCGCTGATCGTGTTCGGCGGCGTCGACGACGCGCTCGCGCACCCCGGCTACCTGCGGATCGCCGGCTGGCCGACGGCGCAATCGTCTCCGCTCGACTTCCGGTCGCTCAGCTACGGGCGTGACTACATCGTCGGTTTCACGTTCCGGGTCAACGACGAGGACGCCACCCAGCTGATGAAGCTGTACGGCTCCTTCGTCGGTCACTTCCTGTAGGTGGATCGGCGCGCGCCCGCGTGAGGCGGGCCTGGGACATCCCCGCGACGGGCGTGAGACGTGTTCGGTGGACAAAACGTAGCGTCGACGTTCCCCCGGGTTCGTGCGAAGCTTGCGGACATGGAGGCCGTGGCGTCGGTCCAGCGGCGAAAGCTGCTGATCGTGGAGGATGATCCGGCGATGGGCCGGTCCCTCCACCGCGGCACGCGTGGCTTCTTCGAGCCCGTGATCGCGGCCTCGGTGAAGCAGGCGATCGAGATCCTCGACTCCGGACTCGACGTGGCCGGCGCGGTCGTCGACATCGGCCTGCCCGACGGCAACGGCTTCGACGTGGTCGCCGCCGTGCGCCGTCTGTCCGATGTGCTGCCTGTACTCGTGCTCACGGGTTCCAACGACCCCGTCGTGATCAACCGCGCCCACGCCCTGCGCGTCGAGTTCGTCTGCAAGCCGTTCTTCGAGGACAACCTCGTGCAGTTCGTGCAGCGCGCGCTCTCCGGCAAGCCGCCGCCGCCCAAGGACAAGGTCGCCTCGACGATCGCCGAGATCGCCGCCGAGTGCCGCCTGTCGATCCGCGAGCTCGAGCTGCTCAAGCTCGCCGTCGAGGGCATCCCGCGCTCGCACCTCGCCGAGGTCGTGGGCGTGTCCGAGAACACCGTGAAGACCCAGATCCGCTCGCTGCTCGACAAGTGCGGCCAGGAGGCGCTGAGCGGCGTGGTGTGGTGGGTGCGGAGTCGGTCGAGCCAGTGACATCTCACTGACCCTGCATCTGACCCTGACCCTGCATCTGACCCTGACCCTGGTCAGGGCCGATGCCCGGAGGATCACCGCGTGAGCGGCCGCAGCATCGCGCAGACCTGATCGAACCGATCCCACGCGGCGGCGATCTCCGTCTGCGTGACGAAGCCGAGCGCCTCCGCGGCATCGAGCGCTGCGCGCACCTCCGCGGCGCTGCCGGCCGCCATGCGATAGAAGTGGGCGCGATCGGCGCCGCGCCGCTGCGCGCCCTCGCTGAGGTTGAGCACGACGCTGGAAGCTGCGCGGACCATCTGGTCGGCGATGCTCCTGCTCGCGCGGCGGATCTGCTCGATGTGCGGGCGCACCAGGCGCACCGCCTCGAGCGCGCGGTCATAGGCGAGAAAGCGAGAGCCGTTCGACGTGGGGTTCATGCCCACGAAGGCGCAGGTCACGTGACGAGGGCGATGCGAGGCGGCGCGAGACCGCGGTGGCGGCGTATGCCCTCGGCGCGGGACGTGCGCCACGGGGCATGAGAACCCCACGGCGAATGGCCGAGCGCTCGATGTGATGCACGCGGGGGGCGGCGCTCGGAGGTGGCGCAAGGAGCGGGTGCAGGGTCAGGGCAGGGTCAGGGTCAGGGTCAGATGCAGGGTCAGGGTGAGATGCAGCGTCAGGGTCAGATGCCGCGTCGCCCGCCCGCTACCGCAACCTCTCCGCATGCCACGCCAGATGGTCGCCGACGAACGTCTCGATGAACCAGTAGCTGTGATCGTACCCATCGTGCCGCCGTAGCCTCAGCTTCTGGCCCGACACCGCCGCGGCGCGCTCGAGCGCATCCGGGCGCAGCTGCGTGGCGAGGAACTGATCGGCCTCGCCCTGATCGACGAGGATCTCGCCGGGAAACGCCGTACGCGCCATCAGCACGCTCGCGTCGTACGCCTCCCATCCCGCGCGATCCGCGCCGAGATACCCGCCGAAGGCCTTCTCGCCCCACGGCACCGCCATCGGGTTCGCGATCGGCGCGAACGCCGACACGGCGCGATACCTGCCGGGGTTGCGCAGCGCGATCACCAGCGCGCCGTGGCCGCCCATCGAGTGGCCGGTGATCCCCCGTCGCTCCGGCGACACCGGGAAGTTGGCCTCGATGACCGCCGGCAGCTCGTCGACGACGTAGCTGTACATCCGGTAGTTGCGCGCCCACGGCGCCTCGGTCGCATCGACGTAGAACCCGGCGCCGACGCCGAAGTCCCAGCTCGCGCTGTCGCCGGGCAGGTCGAGGCCGCGCGGGCTGGTGTCCAGCGTGACGAGCACCAGGCCGAGCTCGGCGGCGAGCCGCTGCGCGCCGGCCTTGATCGCGAAGGTCTCCTCGGTGCACGTGAGGCCGGCGAGGTAGTAGAGCGCCGGCAGCTTCGCGCCCGCGGCGTGCGGCGGCACGTACACCGCGAACCGCATCTCGGTGCCGGTCGACACCGATGCGTGGGCGTAGAAGCCCTGGGTGCCGCCGAAGCAGCGCTGCGCGCTGCGCGTCGTGATCGCCGTCGTCATGCGCGCGACTCTACGACAGCGCCTGGGCGCGCAGGTCAGTCCTTGCGGATCGCCGCGAGGTCGACGTCGAAGCGCTCGGCCCAGCGGTAGATCTGCTTGCGGTCCTTGCCGAAGTAATCGGCGACCTGGGCGATGTTGCCGCCGAAGTGCGTGACCACCGCCAGCAGATCGTCGCGATCGGGGACCGCGTCGCGCGCGACATTCAGGCGCGGTGGCTCGCGCGGCGAGGGCGCGGCGGTCGCGGCCTCGCGCGAGAGGCCGCGGGCACCGAGGGTGCCGGCGATGTGATCGGGGAGGTGCTCGCAGCGCACGCGGCCGACGCTCTGGGCGCGCACGCCGGCGGCGCCCATGACCTGCTCGAGCTCGCGCACGTTGAACGGCCACGGGTACAGGAGCAGTGCCTCGGCCGCGTTGGTCGACAGCCCGACCGACGGCGCGGCGCGCGCGAGGAACAGGGTCGCGAGCGGCAGGATGTCGTCCTTGCGATCGCGCAAGGTCGGGATGCGCTGGGTCCAGCCAGCGAGGCGCGAGAACAGATCGGCGCGGAACGAGTCCTCGGCGATCTCGGTCGCGAGATCGCGGTTGGTCGCCGCGATGATGCGCACGTCGACGGTCGAGACGTCGGCGGCGCCGACCGCGCGGATCTCGCCCTTGGCCAGCGCGCGCAGGAGCTTGGCCTGCACCGCCGCCGGCGCCTCGCCGATCTCGTCGAGGAACAGCGTGCCGGTGTGGGCCGAGACGAACAGGCCCTCGGACTTCTTGGCGGCGCCGGTGAACGCGCCGGCGACGTGGCCGAAAAGCTCGCTCTCGGCCAGCGCCTCGGGGAGGGCCGCGCAGTTGACCGCGATGAACGCGCCGGGCCGACCGCTGAGCCGGTGGATCTCCTCGGCGACCAGCTCCTTGCCGACGCCGGTCTCGCCGAGGATGAGCACCGGGATCTGCTTCTCGGCGACCATCGCGATGTCGGCGCGCAGCCGGCGCATCGGCTCGGACCGGCCCGACAGGCGCGGGGTCTCGGGCGCCGGCAGGCCGTCGTCGCCGATCTCCTGATCGAGGAAGATCAGGATGGTCTTGCCGACGCGGATGATCGTGCCGTGGGTCAAGGGCGCGGTCTCGACGCGCGCGCCGTTGACGTAGGTGCCGTTGCGGCTCTTCTGATCGGTGACGCGCCAGGTGCCATCGCCGACCGGCTCGACCCGCGCGTGCAGGCGCGAGACCTCGCGATCGTCGAGGCCGAGCGGCCCGCCGACCTGCCCGACGCGCCCGATCTCGACCGCGGTGCCGGTGAGCACGGCGATCGGCCAGCGCCCGGCCTTGGGCGCGTGCAGCGTGCGCAGCTGGCGCACGCGGACCAGGTTGCCCTCGTCAGCGGCGGCGCTGATCGAGGTGATCGTCATGCTGGGATGGCTGTGGCTCGTCGACATCGGGTCGGGGCCTGGGCGGCGCCTATCTTATACCGGACGTTGCCGGCCGCGCGCGATGCGCGGGACCGGCGAAGCGAGGCTAGCCACCGGCGAGCGGCGCGAGCAGGTAGAGCTCGTCGCCGTCAGCGAGCACACGGTCGCGATCCCGCTCGATCGGGCAGCGCTCGCCGTTGAGCATGAGCGTCTGGGCGAGGTGTGGGCTATGCGTGAGGGCGAAGCCCAGCGGCAGGCCGCGCGCGTCGGCGAGCGCGACCAGGCCGCCGAGCGTGGTGCCGACCGGGATCGCCAGGCGCTCGTCGACGTCGTGCCAGCCATCGCCGATCCGCCCGCGGATCAGCAGGTGGATCTTGATGAGCGCAGGCTTGCGCTTTGGCTCGCGCTTGAACCAGGCCATCAGTCAACGTAGCCGTCGAGCAGCGCGGTCATGCCGAGCTTGTCGGCGTGGGCGCGCGCCAGCTTGCCGGTCTGCGGGTTCCAGTGCATCTCCTTGAAGTAGTCGTCGCGCAGGACCGGCAGCGCGACCCGCACGCCCTTGAGCGGCCCGGCGGTGAGGTTGCCGTCGCCTTCGCCCATCATGCGCGGGTGCGGCTTCATGTCGGCGGGCGCGATGCCCTCGCGCCAGTTGAACGCGGCGCGCAGGTTCTGGATGCGCTCGCCGGCGTCGAGCAGATCCTTCTCGCTGATGCCCCAGCCGGTCAGCGCGTTGACGAACGCCGCCCAGTCGAGCGGCCCGGTCAGCATCGTGAACATGCACAGGCCCAGGCCGTTCATCGCCTGGTGCGCGTTGGAGTAGTGGGCCTGGGCCTTGCCCTTGCCGGTGTCGCCCTTCCAGCCGACGTTGGTCTCGCTCTTGGGCGCGGCGTTGGGCAGCGAGAACCCGGCGCCGAAGGTCTCGTTCCACGACGCCGAGCCCGCGGTGTGGCGGCCTGGCGTGGGATCGGCGATGTAGGTCACGCCCATCAGCGAGGTGAAGCGCGGGTCGTGATACGCGGGCTCCTGGCCGTGCACGTGCACCGCGAACGCGTCGGAGCCCTTGCCGAGGTGCGCCGACGCCTGCTTCACGCCGCGCGCGAGCCACGCGCCGCAGCCCTCGCCGGTGCCCATCTTGATCGTGAGCGCGAGCGCGGCCTCGCCGTTGCCCCACTTGAGATCGATGCCGTCGAGCTCGGCCTTCGAGAGCAGGCCCTTCTCGACCGCCTCGCACGCCCAGCCCAGGATCGCCGACGACGACAGCGCGTCCATGCCGTAGCGATTGCACGCGTCGTGACAGGCGGTGACGATCTCGAGATCGTCGTTGAGCAGGTTGGCGCCGAAGCCGCACAGCGTCTCGTAGTCCGGGCGCCGGACATCCGACAGGCCGCGGCTCTTGACCGCGACGATGCCCTTGCACGGCATCGGGCAGTCGCCGCACGACAGCCGCTTGGTGACGATCTTGTCGACCTGCTTGCCGTCGATCTTGTAGCCCTTCGACGACAGCGGGAAGTCGCGCGACCCGACGCCCGCCCAGTTCTTGACCGGGCCATCGCCGTTCTCGACGGAGATCGCCAGCGCCGCGGTGGTGCCGCGATCGGTCCACAGCTGCCGCATCGCCGCGGTCGGCGCCCAGATCTTCATGCGCCGGGTCATGAACCGGTACATCCAGCCCATCCAGCGCTTGGGCTTGGACATCCACACGATCAGCCGCATGAAGATGCCGACCGACTTCTTGTACTGCGTGGTGATCGCCTTGCCGAGCGCCTTGTACTCGTCGGGCCGGGCGATCGCGAGCTCGCCCGAGCCGCCGACCACGATCGCCTTCAGGTTCTTCGAGCCGTAGACCGCGCCGAAGCCCTGGCGCGCGAACGCGTGGTAGCGGTCGTTCATGACGCAGCCGATCGGCGCCATGCGCTCGCCGGCCGGGCCGATCGCCGACACGCCGACGTCGCGCTTCGAGCCGTAGCGCTTGGTGAGCGCGTCGAACACCGGCGGGATCTCCTGGCCCCAGAGCTCCTTCGCCGGTTCGAACACGACCTCGTTGTCGCGGATCACGAGCACGGTCGGGACCGCGGCCTTGCCGCGCACGAGCAGCGCGTCGTAGCCGGCGTGGCGCAGGTGCGAGGCGACCGAGCCGCCGGAGTTGGAGTCGGCCCAGGTGCCGGTGAGCGGCGACTTGCCGACGATCTGGATGCGGCTCGAGAACGGCGCGTGGGTGCCGGTGAGGAGGCCCGCGCAGATCGCGAAGCAGGCCTCGGGCGCGAGCGGGTCGGTGCCCTTCGGGAAGTGCTTCCACAAGAGCCAGGCGCCGAGGCCGTAGCCGCCGAGGAACTGCTTGTAGACCGACTCGTCGATCGTCTCGACGGTCGAGGTCTGCGTGGTGAGGTCGACGATCAGGACCTTGCCGTGGGATCCGAAGCGCGGTGCGGCCGACATGGGCGCTATTGTGGCCGCGATCGAGCCGCTGCGTATTGCCGCAGGTGATCGGAAGGTCGGGCCAGGCATCGAAAGTGTCGCGAGGAACTTGACCCGGTGCAGCACTCCCGCCACTCATTGGGTCCGTGAACGTGCGCTGGAAGCTTCGTCGGGGAAGCGGCCGGCTGGTTGTCGAGCTCCACGGGGACTTCGATGAAACCGCCGATCTGGGGCCGCTCGCGTCCGCGCTGTATGGCCGCGTGGCGATCGATCTCGGCGGCGTGCGGCGGATCAACTCGGCGGGCGTGCGCGAGTGGATCGAGTTCGTGCGCAACCTGCCCGACGTGACCGAGCTGACGCTGATCGGCTGCTCGAAGGTCTCGGTCGCGCAGCTCAACTTGATCGACAATTTCCGTGGGCCCGCTCACGTCGAGTCGTTCTGGGCGCCGTACTCGTGCTCGTGCGGCAACGAGCGCGAGATCCTGCTCGAGGCGCGTGCGAGCGATCACGTGCGGCGCCGCCGGCTGCCGACCGCGCCCGCGGTCATCTGCTCGTGCGGGCAGGCGATGGAGCTCGACGAGCTGCCCGATCGCTACTTCCTGTTCCTCGCCGACCAGCCGGTGCGGCTGGGCGCAGCTCGCGCCTGATCCGCGCTGACGCTGGCGTGAACGGATCGCGCGGGAACCCGGGATCCGCGCCGTCGCGGCGCCGGAAGAACTCGGCTCGCACGCAGCTCGACGTGTATGATTGCTCGCATGCGTGGGGCTGTACTGATCTCCTGCGTCCTCGGCGTCGCCGCGGTCGCGAGCTGTAGCTTCGATCGAGCCGGGCTCGGGGGCGGCAGCGGTGTCGTCGATGCGTCCACGACCACTGACGGCACGACCGCGGATACGCCGCCGGGCACGCCCGACGCGCCGCCGAGCCCGCCGGACGCCTGCGTGCCGGGCTGCACCGCCGCCGGCAACATCGATCACTGCAACGGCCCCGTCGACGTCTGCGCGCTCGGCTGCAGCGCGGTCGGGAGCCTGCACTGCCTGCAGCTGACGCCGTCGAACGGCGCGACCGCGAACGACCTCACCGGCGTCACCGATGGCCTCGTCGCCGACACGACGCAGTTCGTGTTCCCCGACACCGACACGGGCACGATCTACACCAGCGACGGGCAGAACAACTTCACGCAGCTGCGCGGTCCGGGCGCCGGCGTCATCGACGGGATCGGCTATCGCGTGACCGCGGGCGGGATCGCGGTCTTCGCGATCGACTCGCTGTCGATCGCCCCCGATGGCTACATGCGGCCCTACGGCAGCCGGCCGGTGATCTTCCTGTCGCGCGGCGCGGTCACGATCGGCGGGCTGCTCGACATGAGCGGCGGCTGCACGACGACGAACAACTTCGATCGCGCGTGCCCGGGCCCGGGCGGCGGCACCGGCGGCAAGCCCGGCACCAACGGTGGGCCGAGCTCGCCCGCGACCGGCTGTGGCCCCGGCGGCAACGGCTCGCACACCATGGCGGGGCCCGACGCGGGCGCGGGCGGCGGCGCGATGAGCGTGGCCGGCGGCGCGGGTGGCTCCGGTGGCGCTGGCGGCATCGCGACGGTCGCCGGTGGTCTCGGCGGCGTGCCGGGGACGTGCGCGAACGAAACCTTGGTTCCGCTGAGCGGCGGCGCTGGCGGTGGCATGGGCGGCAACGGCGCGGTCGGCGGTGGTGGCGGTGGCGCGATCCAGATCACGTCGTTCGTGTCGATCACCGTCGCGACCGATCCCGCGGCGAACGCGGGCGCGCAGCTCGACGCGACCGGCCGCGGCGGGCAGGGCAGCGCGACCCAGGGCGGCGGCGGCGGTGGCGCGGGCGGCGCGATCTTGCTCGAGGCGCCGATGATCTCGATCAGCGGCAACGTGACGACGAACGGCGGCGGCGGCGGCTCGGGCCGCGTGTCGGCGAACACCGGCGCGAAGGGCAGCTCGACCTCGGCGACGCCAGCGGCTGGTGGCGCGGGCGATGCGATCGGCGGCACGGGTGGCAACGGCGGTGCGGGCGCGATCGCGCCGACCGCGGGCAGCGGTCTGGTCGATGGCGGTGGCGGAGGTGGTGGCGCGTACGGAAGGATCCGCTTCAATGTGCCCGCGTCGTCGCTGACGACCTCGAACGCGGTGGTCAGTCCGGCGGCCGTACGAGGTGATCTCGCGCTTCAATGAGCGCGCGACCGCGAGTACGATGCTCGGATGGTTCGCCTAGGTCTGCTACTGGTCGTGCTGGGTGCGTGCTCGTTCGACAAGACGGGCATCGGGGCGGGCAACGACGGTCCGCCCGGCGGGATCGACGCCGCGACGGATGGCCCGCCGGCCGATGCCGCGTGCGCCTCGAGCTGCGTCGGCGCGGTGCTCAAGGGCTGCGGCGGATCGCCCGACATCACGTGTGACCTCGGCTGCTCGACGATGGGCGGCGCGCACTGCGAGGTCGTCGTGCCATCGAACGGCGTCGGGCTCGACGCGCTGACCGGCGTGACTGGTGGCATCACGACCACCACACCGGCGGATCCGCAGTCGCGCCACGAGTACACGATCGATACCGACACCGGCCTGATCCAGGACTGGGGCACCTCCGGGTTTCCGAGCGGCAGCCCGTCGACCGTGCGCGCGGCGGGCACCGGCGTGCGGAACGGGATGAACTTCCAGACCTCCGCGTCGCTCGCGACGCTCGCGGTCGATCACCTGACGATCGCCCGCGACAGCGTGCTGTACGGCTTCGGCACGCGGCCGCTCGCGATCCTCAGCAGCGGCGACGTCGCGATCGAGGGCGCGATCGACTTCTCGGCCGGCTGCTACGACGCCGATGGGACGACGTTCCTGACCTCGTGCGGCGGCGCCGGCGGTGGCGCCGGCTCGACCAACAAGAACGCCGGCGGCTGCGGCGCGGGCGGTGACGGCGTCGACAGCCACGCGACCGGCGGCGGCGGTGGCGGCTACTCGACCGCGGGCGCCAAGGGCGGCGACTTCATGGGCGCGACCGGCGGCGCGGCCGGTACCAGCGCGGCGTGCCCGGGCGTGACCCTCGAGCCGCTCGCGGGCGGCGGCGGCGGCGGCGCGGGGAGCAGCGGCAAGGGCGGCGCGGGCGGTGGCGGCGGCGGCGCCATCCAGATCACCTCGCTGACGCGGATCGGGCTGACGCATTCGACCGGCACGGTGAACGACACGATGATCTACGTCGCGGGCGCGGGCGGCTCCGGCCCCACCGAGGCCAACATCGGTGGCGGTGGCGGCGGCGCGGGCGGCGCGATCCTGCTCGAGGCGCCGATGGTGCAGATCGGCAGCACGGCGATCCTGTCGGCGAACGGCGGTGGCGGCGGTGGTGGCCGGCAGGTCGGGCTCGTCGCGAACGGCGCGTACGGGACCAAGACCACGTCGCAGGCCGCGGGTGGTGCGGGCGACGCGGTGGTCGCGACCACCGGGCGTGGCGGCGCGGGCGGCGCGCGCCTCGGCGCGCCCGCGGTCGGCACCGGTGGCGGCGATGGCACCGGCGGCGGTGGTGGCGCCGTCGGGCGCATCCGCATCAACACGCTCGCGGCGCCGACCCTGACCGGCGCGGTGGTGTCGCCGGACGCCTCGACCGGCGCGCTGAAGCTGCAGTAGCCGAGCCGCCAGAGTTCAGATCCTGGGAAGCTCTCGCTTCCAGGCTCTCGTTCGATCGATCGGCCCGCGCGAGGACGCGCAGCCCGATCTCATCCGGACCCTGAACCGGCTCACTTCGTTCGTCTCAGCCAGCGATCGACGACAGCACGCCGAGCGCCTCGCGCGCGCGCTCGATCTCTTCCGCGGCCTGCGACAGCGCCTGGGCCACGACCTGCACCGACTCGGTCTGATCCATGACCGCGGTCTCGTCGGAGGCGGCGCGCATGCTGGTGCGCAGCGACTGCAGCGAGTCCTGCAGCGTCTGGACGTGCTCGCCGATCGGCGGCGCGCTCGCGGCGGCACCGGCGGGCGCGCGCTGGGCCTCGCGCTCGAGCGTCGCGATCCGGTCCTGCAGCTCGATGACCTGATCCTCGGCCTGGCGCAGGCGCTTGCGCTCGTCCTCGACGGAGGCCGCGGCGTCGCGCAGCTCCTGGGCCTGGGCGATCGCGTCCTCGAGCCGCGTGCGCAGGCGATCGCGCTCGACCTCGACCTCGGCGAGCTGCGCGCTCGCCGCCGCCGACTCGCCGGCGCCGCTCGCGGCCCGCGCCAGCTCGCGCTCGAGCTCGGTCACGCGATCGCGGAGGTCCTCGGCCTCCTCGGCCGACGCGCGCGCGCTGCGCAGCTCGCCGGTGAGGGTCTCGCGATCGGCGATCGCCGCCTCGCTGCGCTGCTTGAGCTCGGCGAGATCGGCGTCGCGCGCGGCGACGCGATCCTCGGCGCGGGTCGCCTGTTCCTTGGCGGCCTCGAGCTCGCTGCGCAGCTCGGCGAGCGC
>JAIOQA010000306.1 GCA_021413675.1 Deltaproteobacteria bacterium
AACGGCCGCTCGCCGTAGAGCGCCTGGTAGAAGGTGACGCATAAGCTGAACAGATCGGAGCGCGCGTCGCCGACCGCGCCGCGGTGCTGCACCGGCGACATGTACGACGGCGTCCCGACGACCGCGCCGATCTGCGTGACCGGGGTGTCGAGGCGGCTGTCGCCGGTGCGCTCGTCGGCGAGGTGGCGCAGCGCCGCCGCCGGGTCGCCGGGCGCGGTCGGCGTGGGGTCGACCGTCAGCGGATCCTCGGCGACGCGCGCGAGCCCGAAATCGAGCACCCGCACCCGCCCGTCCTTGCCGAGCATGACGTTGGCCGGCTTGAAGTCGCGGTGGATGAGCCCCGCGGCATGCGCGGCCTCGAGCCCGCGGCCGGCGTCGCGGAACACCCGCCGGACCTCGCGCCACGGCCGGACCGCGCGCTTCATCCAGACGTCGAGGCGCTCGCCCTCGATCAGCTCCATCGCCAGGAACACCGCGCCCTGGTAGCGGCCGACGTCATAGATCGCGGTGACGTTGGGATGGGCGAGCTGGGCCAGCGCCTGGGCCTCGCGCAGGAGGCGCGCGCTGCCCCGATCCTCGCCCTCCTTGGCGGAGGTCGTGACGAGCTTCAGCGCGACATCGCGGTCGAGCTCGTGATCGCGCGCGCGGTAGACCACGCCCATGCCGCCCTTGCCCAGCTCCTCGAGGACCTCGTAGCGCCCGACCCGGGCGCCCAGGCGCAGCACCACGCCCTCCGACGACGCCCGCCGCCGCGCCCGCGGGCTGCTCGGTGACGTCTCGGTCGCGCCCGTGAGCTCGGTCTCTTCCGAGGATGGCTCCTGCGACAAGACTCCAAGCGTAAAGGTCGCGCCCGGTCGCAGCAAGCGCCGCGTTTGCGGCGACTGACGCGCGACTCAGAACTGGAAGTAGATGAACGGCACGATCGTCGGGTGCGACATCGCGACCAGCGCGTTGGCCGCCACCGCGATCGCGAAACCCTGATACGCCGGGTGCATGTCGATGAACTGCTGGCGCAGCCACGCGATCGGCCGCTCGGGTACCCAGTGCGAGGCGAACGCCGCCGTGAGCGCGACCACGAGCATCGGCAGGACGTTGGCGTGGCCGAGCTCGCCGGGATCGGCGATCGCGCCGATGCGGTCGAAGATCTCGAGCGCGTTGTCGAACGCGGTCACGCCATCCACCGGCCGGGCCGAGGCCCGGAAGAAGATCCAGGCGATGCACACATAGATGAAGACCAGCAGCACCGCGGCCGCGCGCTGCGCCGCCCACGACAGCCAGCGCAGCGCGCTCGCGCGATCGGGGCCGGCCTCGAGCACCGCCGCGGCGCAGGCCGCGGCCAGCGCCGCGCCGATCATCTCCATCGTCAGGTCGGTCTTGCCATCGTGCAGGCCGGCCAGCGCCAGCATCAGGAAGCCGCAGCCGACCAGGGTCGCGATCGGCGCCGCGCCGATCCGCTTGCCGACGAGCTTCGGGCCGCGCTCGTCGCGCGACAGCCACGCGGTCGCCGCCGCCCAGAGCGGCGTCGCGTAGGCCCACGCGAACCCGAGGTGGAACCACGGCGTCTCGACGTCGCGGAGCACGGTCAGGTGGAGCGCCAGCCCGAGCACCGCGAACACCGCGAACCCGCCGAGCATCAGGCCGCTCGCGTGCGGATGCGACGCGACCCGCCGCTGGAACACGCGCGTCGCCGCGAGCCCGCCGCCGTGAAGCCCGCCCCAGACGATGAACGTCCAGTTGGCGCCGTGCCACAGCCCGCCGAGCAGCATCGTCAGGATCAGGTTGCGGTAGGTCGCGAGCTCTCCGCCGCGCGACCCGCCGAGCGGGATGTAGAGGTAGTCGCGCAGCCAGCGCGACAGGCTCATGTGCCAGCGCCGCCAGAACTCCTGCAGGTTGGCGCTGCGGTACGGGGTCCGGAAGTTCTCCGGCATGTCGAAGCCGAGCAGCTGCGCCGAGCCGATCGCGATGTCCGAGTAGGCCGAGAAGTCGCAGAAGATCTGGAACGCGTAGGCGATCACGCCGACCGTCACCTCGAGCGAGGTGTAGCGATCCGGGTGCTTGAACACGTTGTCGACGATCATCCGGGCCAGGACGTCGGCGATCGCGATCTTCTTGAACAGGCCGATGACGATGCGCCAGAGCCCATCGGCGGCCTTGCGGGTGTCGTGCGGCGGCGGGTCGCCGAGCTGCGGCAACAGCTCGTCGGCGCGGACGATCGGCCCGGCGACCAGCTGCGGGAAGAACAGCACGAAGGTCGCGAACTGGATGATCGACTTGGTCGCGGGCAGCTCGCGCCGGTAGACGTCGATCGTGTACGAGAGCGACTGGAACGTGTGGAACGAGATGCCCGCGGGCAGGATCAGCTTCCACGGCTTCTCGCGGACGTCGAGGACGTCCATCATGAAGAAGTCGTTGTACTTGAAGAAGAACAGGATCCCGAGGTTCGAGACCAGGCTGACGATGAGCAGCGCCTTGCGCTTGCCGCGGTGCTCGGTCCGCTCGATCGCCAGCCCGAGGTAGTAGTCGAGGGTGATCGTGCCGAGCAGCAGGCACAGCAGGTAGCGATAGGCGCCGTGCATCGCCGCCGCCCACGCGTGATAGAAGAGCGCCGAGACCAGGAACAGCACCAGCGCGCGGCCGAGGATGTTGCCGGGCCGGGCCAGCGCCGCGCCGATCGCCACGCCGACCACCAGCAGGTACAGGAGGTGGCTGTAGTGCGCGAGCTCGCGGGTGAGGTCGTCGATCGCGGCGCCATCGCCGAGGCCGTAGAGCACCGCGCCGATCGCGGCCAGCCCGAGGGTCAGGACGATGCCGAGGATCCGCTGGCCCCGCGGCCCGGCGATCGCATCGGCGTACCGCGCGCCGGCGACGACCGCGCCGGCGAGCACGCCGGTGCCGACCAGGAAGTGCCACCACGCCGGCCACGCGGTGGCCGGGGCGTTGTCGACGGGCGCCGCGTCGATCAGCAGGTGCAGGAGCCCGCCGCCCAGCGGATCCCACAGCGTGGTCAGATCCTTGGTGAGCAGCAGGTAGATGACGTCGGCGAAGACCAGCATCGCCGCGCCGCGCGCCCATTGCCCCACGCCGCGGCCCGCGCGCGCGAGGGCGTACAGCCCGAACACGGCGAGCAAGAACAGCGGGTAGTCACCGCTCGAGAAGAGCATGGGCGGGGAGGACGCGAGGTCGCGGTGCTAACGCTTCGCGGGGGACGTTCTCGTCCCCGAAATCGCGCGCTCGCCCGCGGTCGGGTCAGGGTGCATGACGCGAGCGTTCAGCGCGGCGACGGCGCGCGCAGCTTCCACTGGTCGTAGCCGGCGAGCAGTTGCTCGAGGAGCGCCTGGCCCCAGCGCTGATAACCCTTGTCCGTGAAATGCACGTGATCCCCATACGCCAGGCTGGGCTCCTGATGGAAGAATTCATCCATCCGATCGGCACCGCCGAGCGCGGTGAAGGTGTCGAAGAACGCGACGCGGTTGCGGCGCGCGGCAAGGCGCTCGACCTCCACGATCTGCGGCAGCACGGCGGGCGTCCGCCACTGGCAGTCGGGATCGAGGGCGCCGGGCGTGCCGTCGGCGCTGGGCGCGGGCGGCGGCCGGCGATCGCAGGCCTTGCCGCCGGTGCGCACCGCCATGTCGGGCGGGCCGAGCAGGAGGATCGCGGCGCGCGGCGCGTGCTCGCGGACCCGGGCGATGACGGCGTCGTACTGGCGCGCGAGGGTGTCGAGCTCGAGGTCCGGATCGTCGGCCTCGTTGGTGCCGTACTGGATCACGACCAGCGCCGGGTCGCGCTGCGCGAGCTGCGGGCCGATGACCGACCAGTCCCAGTGGAACAGGTGCGCGAGCCGGCGGCCGACCACGCCGAGCGAGTCGACCAGCACGCCCGGCCGGTTGCGCTCGAGCGCCACGCCGAACAGCTCGACCGGCCCGCCGCCCTGGGGCCGCAGGCTGATCTTGTGGTGGCCGGGGTCGACCGGCACGGTCAGGGTCGCCGCGACCTCGTCGCCGACCGGCCCGCCGACCGAGACATCGGTCGCGCTCGCCACCACCGGCGGCTCGAGCTTGGTCGCGACCTTGTGCCAGTCGCCATCGTCGACCTTGTAGCCGAGGGCGCCCGAGCCCTTGGTGCGCAGGTAGTAGACGTCGAAGCGATCGACCTCGCCGCCGGTCTTGCACCCGGCGCAGCTCTCGACCCAGGCGACCGCGCTCTTGTCGTCGCTGTGGACGCGGACGCCGGCCATGCCGAACGGCTCCGACGCGTGGCGCTTGCCGCCCTGCTCCGCGGTCCAGCGCCCGGTCGAGGCGCAGGTGATGTCGCGCTGCGTGTAGTACTTGATCGGCGGGTGACCGGCGAGCACGAAGCCGCGGCCCGCGTCGCCGAACTTGGCCTGGAGCGAGCGCCGCAGGTAGCCGGTCAGCAGATCGCCGGCGGTGTGCGAGTCGCCGAAGAACAGCAGATCGGCGCGGCCCGCGGGGTCACCAGCCTCGGCGAGCGCCAGCGTGGCATACAGCGGATCGAGCGCGCCCGGCGGCACCTCGAGCAGCTGCGGGCCGGTCGGCGGCGGCGGCGGCTCGGGCACCAGCGCGACCGGCGGCTCGACCGTCGGCGGCGGCGCGATGTGGATCGTGGTCAGCTCGCCGCGCGCGGGCGCGGTCGGGCGACAGCTCGTGCCCATCCAGAAGATGGTCGCGCCGACCGCGCCGACACCGATGGCGAGCAGATCTTTCATCGGGCCTTGTACTCCGCGTAGCCGGCGAGCAGCGCGTCGACCAGGCCATCGGCGACCATCGCCGAGCCCTTCTCCGACAGGTGCTGGAAGTCGGTGCCGACGAGGCCCCGGCGGTTCCACTTGATGGCGCTGCCCTTGCCACCCTGCCAGGTGTACGTGTCGTAGAACGCGCAGCCCTGGGCGATCGCCGCCCGGCGCTGGGTCTCCACCATGTGCGGCATCACCGGCCGCGAGACCAGCTTCTCGTCCTTCATCTCGGCCTGATCGAGGGGCGCGACCACGAGGCACGCGGCGCCGGGGCGGCCGGCGCGGATCGGCGCGAGCAGCTTCTCGAACACGCCCTGGTACTCGGCCATCGACTTCTGGCCGCCGAACAGCCACTCGGCCTCGTTGGTGCCCAGCATGACGATGATCAGATCGGCGCCGCGGTGGGCCAGCTGGTTCTTCCAGTGGTCGGCGAGGTTCTGGCCCTCGTTCTTGGCGGTCGCGCTGACGATCGCCATGTTGTCGACGACGACGCCGGTCGGCCGCTCGAGGGTCAGGCCGAACAGCCGCACGCGCCCGCCGGTGACCTTGAGCTCGATCTTGTGGGCGGCGTCGGGGACGTCGATCGCCTGGAACCCGGCGCGCTTGGCGTCGGCGCCGGTGTCGATCGTCGCCTGGACCTGGCCGTCGACCGACAGCTCGACCCCGCCGCCGTGCGGCTGCGCGAGGTAGTAGACGTCGACGTGCGAGACCTTGCCCGACGGGGTCCTGGGCTTGATCTTGATCGAGCCGTCGCCCACCGCCTCGGCGGTCGAGCCGCCGACGCCGTAGAGGCTGTCGCTGACCGACACCGTCGACACGCCGTACGCGGCCCAGCCCTTCTCGGTCTGATCGACGGTGTGGTTGTGGTTGAAGCGGTGCGGCTTGGCGGCGAAGACGAAGCCCGGGCCGCCGTCGCCGAACGCATCTTGCAGGCGCGCGCGCACCCGGCCCGGCAGCTGATCGGTCGCGCTGACCGAGTCGCCGTAGTACGAGACCCGCGCCGGGGCCTTCGCCTTGCCGGCCTCGGTGGCGGCGAGCTGCGCGTAGAAGCCGTCCATCGCGTGGTGCGTGCACGCGGCGCCATCGAGGCAGGTGTCCTCGATCGCCTGCTTGGGCTTGGGGATGTTGACCGGCGCGGCGCCACCGCCGCCGAAGTTCGGGCGCGCCGGCAGCGGCGGCGGCTCGTCGACCTCGGCCTCGACGGGCTGGCCGACGAAGCCGGGGCCCGCGGTGATCGCGCCGTCGTCGGCGACGTCGGCAAGGTCGGCGATCGGCGGCGGCTCGAAGCGCGCGACCAGCGGGCCGGCGTTGTCTCCGCGCGCGATCCACATCGCGACCATGCACGCGCCGAACGCCCCCAGCGTGGTGAGGGTGCGATCGAGATTCTCGGTCGACGCGGTCATGTCCCAGCTCAGGCTATCGCAACGGATCGGGGAGTCAAACTTGCGTTTGCGCGGCGCGCGCGGGGCGCATGGCGGGTGAGTTATCGTCGGGCCATGAACGCGGTGCGGATCGTGCTGGCGGTGGGGCTCATCACGGGGTGCGGCAAGTCGGCAGACCACGGCAGCCAGGCGACACCCGGCTCGGCCACACCGCCCCCGGTCGCGAGCGACGCGCCGGTGGTCGCCGACGCCTCCCCGGACGGAGCCCCCGCCCTGCCCGACGCTGCCCCGCCGCCGCCGGTCACCGGCGGCGCGCCGCGCGCGGTCGATCCCGCCGCCAACCTGCCGATCGTCAGCGGCGAGATCGAGCTCACCGTCGGTACGCGCACGGTCCACGGCACGCTGGTCAAGCCCGCGGAGGCCGGCACCTGGCCGGGCGTGCTCATCCTCGCCGGCAGCGGCCCGACCGACCGCGACTGGAACTCCAAGCTCATCACGTCGACCAACGGCAGCGGCCGGCTGCTCGCGGAGGACCTGGCCCGCGCCGGCGCGGTCGTGCTGCGCTTCGACAAGGCGTTCAGCGGCACCAACCACGGCCCGCCACCCGCCGAGCTGTCGATCGACACCTACCGCGATGAGGACGTGGCAGCGCTGGCGTTCCTGCGGGGCCGCGCCGATGTCCGCGGCGACGCCGTGTTCGTCGCGGGGCACAGCGAGGGCGGCATCCACGCCACGCGCCTCGCCGCGGTCGCCGGCAAGGACCTCGCCGGCATCCTCTACCTGTCCGCGGCGGGCCGCAGCATGGGCGACATCGTCCTCGGCCAGCTCGACCAGCAGTTCCAGGAGGCGATGAAGGATCCCGCGGTCGCGGCCAAGATGATGGAGCCGATCCGCGCCGCCTTCGCCGACTTCCTCGCGGGCAAGGACGTCGATCCGATGAAAGTGAACACCGTACCGGGCGTGCGCCAGCTGATGATGTCGGTGATGAACCCCGCTGGCGCCAGGCTCGGGCGCGCGCTGTTTGGCTACGACCCGTCGGGTGAGGCCGCGAAGCTGACGATCCCGGTCTTCATCTTCAACGGCGGCAAGGACACCCAGGTCGATCCCGAGCGCGACGCCCGCCGCCTCGAGAAGGCGGTGCGCACCGGCGGCCGCGACGTGACCTTCCACCTGGCGCCCGAGGCCGATCACGTGCTCAAGCACGAGCCCCGGACGATCGCGGAGGTCCGCAGTGACCTCGCCGCCTCGACGGAGAACTACAACGCCGCCGGGCGCGTGCTCGATCCCGACGCGATCGGCGCGATCCGCGCGTGGCTCGGCGCGCACACCAAGGTGCGATGAGCCGCGCGCTCACGATCGCGCTCGTGCTGGTGGCGGCGCCCGCCGTCGCCGAGCCGATGGCCGTGGTCGTGCGCGCCGGCTCGGGCGACACTGCGCTGGCGGTCGCGCGCCTGCGCGGCCAGCTCGCCGATCTCGACCTCGCGATCACCGACGCGCCCGGCCGCCTCGAGCCCTCGCTCGACGCGCAGTTCGCGACCGCGGCGCGACTCGCCGAGAAGGAGCAGGCGCGCGCGGTGGTCTGGTTCATCGCGCGCGATGGCGGCATCGCGGTCGCGGTCGCCACGCCCGCCGATCACCGGCTGTTCGTGCGCGTGATCCCGCCGGCCGAGCCGTCGACGGTGGCCGAGGCCGCCGCGGTCGCGGCCCGCGGTGCGCTGCGCGCGATCGCGCTCGGCGGATCGATCGGCGTCGAGGTCCCGCCGCCGCCGCCGGTGGTGGTACCGGCGATGCGTCCGCAAGGCAGCCTCGAGGTCGCGCTGGGCTGGCAGCTGGCCCTCGACGGCGGCGCCGACGGCGGCGCCCACGCCCTGGCCGAGCGCACCATGTGGCACCGCGGCGCCTGGGCCGGTGGCCTGGCGATCGCGTTCGGCCCACCGCGCCCGCGCCACGACGTGAACGCCGATCTCGAGCTGTCGCGGACCGGCGCGGCGCTGGTCGCCGAGTGGCGCGCCGGCGGCTTCGCGATCGGGCTCAGCGCCGGCGCGATCCTCTATCGCCGCACCACGATCGCGACCGACACCGGCCTCGCCGCCACCCCTGGCGCCACGACCGTCGCGTTCGGCGGCGGGCCCGCGCTGCGCTGGCACTGGCGACCGCGACATCTACCGCTGGGCATCGAGGCCGGCGCGGGCCTCGATGTGGTGCTCGGCGCGCCGACCCTGGCGATCTCGCGGGCCGGCACGGTGCAGTCCCTGGGCGCGATCCGCGTCGCTCAGCCGTGGTTCGGGCTGAGTGTGATCGCGGGGTTACCATGATCGAACAAAGTCATGACCCGGATCGTCACGGGCCTCTCTCTATCGGGAGGACATGATGGCTGCGCTCGCTCAACCCGGCCCCGATCCACGGGTGCTCGCCGCTGCCGGCGGCGACCGGGCGGCCGCGCAGGCCATCTGCCGCGAGATCTTGCCGCGCGTCCGCAACCTGGTGCGTTACCTCCTGCGCGGCGACGCGCGGGTCGATGACGTCGCGCAGGAGGCGCTGATCGCGGTGATGCGCGGCCTCGGCTCGTTCCGCGGTGATGGCCGCTTCGAGTCGTGGGTCGATCGGATCGTGGCGCGGACCGCGTTCGCGTCGCTCAAGCGCCAGCGCGCCGAGACCCAGCCAACCGAGGACGAGGCCATCGATCTCGACGCGCGCACCGAGGCCTACGCCGAGCGCCGCGAGCTCGCCCTCGCCCTGGACCGCTTACCGGAGGACCAGCGCGAGGCGCTGGTGCTGCACTTCGCGATGGGAATGACCGTGCCCGAGATCGCGGACGCCGTGTCCGCGCCATTCGAAACCGTCCGTAGCCGACTGCGGCTGGGCAAGGCCAATCTGCGCGAAGCGCTGGGAGGACGCGATGCGCCAGGAACTTGATCGAGACCTCGAATCCCGCTTCCGCCTCGACGACGGCGCGGGACCGGCGCGGCCGATCGACGACGCCCACGCGGGCGCGATCATCGCCGCGGCGCTGATCGGCGCGGGCTTCGCGCCGGCGGCGACCGGCGCGGCGACGAGCGCGACCGCGACGACGGCCAAGGCCGCGGCTGGCGGCGCCAAGCTCGCGCTGATCGGCGGCGGCCTCGCGGCCGGCATCGCGGCGATCGCGATCGCCTGGTGGGCCACGCGGCCCGCGCCGCAGATCGCGCCGCGCATCGATGTCGCCCCCGTGGTCGCGCCGGCGCCCGTGAGTCCCGCGCCGATCCCCGCGCCTCCGGTCCCCGTCCCCGCGCCGGTCATCGAGCCCCCTGCCCCGCCCGACGAGATCGCGATGCCGCCGGTCACCGAGCCCGCGCCGCACGTCACACACCACGAGCCCGCGCCGACCGCGAAGCCCGAGGATCTCCTCGCAGAGGCCAACCGCGCCCGCGCCGCGCACGCCTGGAAGGACGCCGACGCGCGCTACGCCGAGGTGGTCGCGTCCGCGCCGCGCACGCTCGCGGCCCAGACCGCGCTCGTCGCCTCCGCCGCGCTCCACCTCGAGCACCTCGGCGACGCGGCGGGCGCCGCGAAACGCTTCCGGTCCGCGCTGGCGATGTCGCCGCGCGGCGCGCTGGCCGAGGATGCCCGCTGGGGCCTGGCCGAGGCCGCCCGCGCCCAGGGCGATCGCGCCGCCGAGGCCGCGGCGCTCGACGACTTCCTCGCCCACCACGCCGGCTCGCCGCTGGCCTCGGTCGCGCGCAAGAGGCGCGCCGCCCTGCCATGAATCCACGCCGCGCGATCCTCGCGTGTGTGGCGCTGGCCGCCTGCCAGCACACTGACATCGTCGCCGCCGATCGCGTCGGCGATGGCGGCGTCGCGCCGTATTGCCAGGGCTCCGGTCCGCCGGTGCTGGTCGGCGACGGCATCACCGTCGGCGACGCCGACGGCGCGCCCGACAACGTCTGCACTGGCACCGTCGCGGTCCGGACGTTCGTGCGCGCGCTGTGCACCTGCGAGGACTACGTCACCTCGACGCGCCTCACGACCGACTCGTTCGACAGCGCGGTCGCGCCGTACACCGCCGGCGGCACCAGCGCGCCGGTCGGCACCGACGGCCTGCTCATGTCGTCCGACGTGCTCACGATCGGCGGCGACCTCGCGGTCGCCGGCGCCGGCGGCATCGGCGCGCTCGCGGCGATCGATGTCCGCGGCGACCTCGCCGTCGGCGGCCCGCTCGGCACCGGCGTCGCGATCACCGCCGGCGGCGACGCCCACGTCGCCGGCAACATCAACCTCGCCTCGCTCACCGTCGCCGGCACGCTGACCGTGCCCGACACCGCGACCCTCACCGGCGCGATCACCGCCGGCGCGACCGTGCGCGCGCCGGTCGCGGTCGATCCCCCGTGCGCCTGCGGCCCGACCGATCTCGTCGACATCGACGCGTTCATCACCAGCCAGCGCGCCGACAACCAGAACGCCCGGCTCGGCCTCGCGCGCGATCGCCTCGTCGACTACGCCGGCGACGCCGCCCTCGATCTGCCGTGCGGCATCTACTCGCTGACCGCGATCCGCGGCGGCGGCGCGCTCACGCTCCGCATCACCGGCCGCGTCGCGCTGCTGGTCGACGGCGACGTCGCGATGCACGCGCCGCTGACGATCGAGCTCGCGACCGACGACGCCGAGCTCGACTTCATGATCGGCGGCATCCTGTCGAGCGATCAGCCGATCGTCGCCGGCCGCGCCGATCACCCGTCGCGCACGCGCCTCTACATCGGCGGCGACGGCACGATCCAGCTCAGCGGCAACGACGCGATCGCCGCGAACATCTACGCGCCGCGCGCCGGCGTCGAGCTGTCGGGCACGACCGAGCTCTACGGCAGCCTCTTCGCGCGCCGCCTCACCCAGGCCGCGCCCGTGACGATCCACTACGACGTCGACGTTCGCCGCGCCGACGTCGCGTGCCCGCTGTAGCGCAGGGCGCTAGTGACGGTGGTCGCGCGGGGTCTCGCGGCGCTCTTCGCGCCGCTCCTCGCGCCGCTCCTGGCGATGGTCGCGGCCCCCGCCGCCCGCGCGCCAGGTGCCCTCGACCCAGACGTGGCCGTTGCCCCGGCGCTCCCAGCGCCCCGGCGCCCACGCGTAGCCCGCACGCTCGCGCTCCCAGTGCCCGCCGCCCCAGTCCCAGCGCCCGCCGCGCCAGTAGTAGCGGCCCTCGATCCAGATGAAGCCCGAGCGGTAGCCCGGGTTCTCGTAGCGCGGCGGCGGCGGCTCCGGCGCGTCGTAGATGACGACGCCCGGCGTGCGGAACGACGCGGTCGCGATACACCCCGTGCCGAGCGTGGCACCCAGCACCAGTCCAGCCAGCCAGAGCGCGGTTCGATGGTTCTTCAGCATCAGGCCTCCTAAGTCAGGTCTGCACCATGAAGCATCCCGCATGCCGACGACGGCGGCCAGCGATCACGCGACTTCCGTCGCGCGCGGTGTGGCGACGGCGATGCACCGTGCCCGGGCGCCACGCATCGACGCGCGTGCGAAACCCGCGACCTCGCATTGACTCCAGACGCGTCCTGACTAGAATGCTCAACCACTCGCGAAAGTGGCGGAATTGGTAGACGCACTGGATTCAGGTTCCAGCGGGTAAAACCGTGGGGGTTCGAGTCCCCCCTTTCGCACGAGGAACTTCGGCGACCTGCAAAGGTCGCCGAAGTGCTTTTCGGGTCGGTCCGCGGCGGAGGCGAGCCACAGGGCCCGCGGACTGATTCAGAGGCGATCAACCCGGTAGCTCGGGCGGCAAGATCGGCACGGCGAGCTTGGTGAACGCCGCCTGCTTCGCGAGGGCCTCGTCGCTGGTCGCCATGGCGACCGACTCGGTGAGCTGGAAGTAGGTCGCGGTGCCGACGGTCTCGACACGCGCAGGGCGAACGGCTTGTTCGATCCGCTTCACGCCGCCTAGCGCCTCGACGTGCGCGGCGGAGTACAGGGTCCCCCAGCGCGGAAACCGGGCGTACTTCGTCCCGAGGTCGCGGTCGACCTTGCGCATCCGGTAGAACTGGCTGGGGTCGGGGTGCTGCGGCGAGACGCCTTCGAGGCTGACCATGATACCGGACGTCTCGGTCGACGCAGAGAGGTCGGGCATGACCGGAACGACGCCGGACTGCGCGCCAAGGGCGCGGGCGACCTCTAGCATCGCTGCCACCCATGCGTCCCCCTCGGCCGCACGGTCAAGGTCCAGCGCCTGGCGTCCGTAGACTCGCGTGTACGCGTATCCAAGCCGCGGCCGTGTCTCGGCGGACAGCGTCGCGTATCCAACCTCGGGCTCCCGGGTCGTCGCGAGCGTCACTTGTTCCACACCGGAATGGGCGAGAAGCCCGCGAAGGACTGCGCCCCGCTCACTCACGCGAAGCTGACCAGGCGCTCTCACGCTTGACTGAGTCCACAGGTACCGAAGGGCCTTGGGCCATGCCGACGAGAGAAACGCCGCAGCGCATGTCTCGACGAGGACCGGGTCGTCGCAGATCGACCTGTTCAGATGCAGCGCGATCCCCACGGCCACCCCAGGTTGGGGCTTCTGCGGCTTCTTGCGAGCGCCACCTGAGGCGAGCCACTTAGCTCGAGCAGACTCGGTCATGCGGTCACTCCGCGTCGCTTGGAATGGTGACGTCAACCTTCTCGATGGTCGGCGCCAGGTCCGTCTTGGCGGGGCAGAAGTCGTAGGGGTCCACCGTGGCCTCGAGCTCCAGCGTCTGCTTGTCAGAGGACAGACACTGCTCGAAGCGAGCGAATTCGCCCTGGAACATCGAAGAGCCCGTCAGGCGATACATCTTGCGGAGCGCCTTCACGTAGGCGTCCGCCTGCTGCTCGCCCAGCGCACGAGCCCCTCTCGGCTGATCTCGACGATGTCACAGCGCTTCACGCAGTCCAGTCGGCAGTCCGTCCGATTGGGCTTCGGGTTGTCACAGTAGTCCCCACTGATTCGGATCTCGCTCGCCTCACAGCTCCTCTGCATGTCGGCGTGCTTCGTGACGCCGTAGTCGGCCTGGGCCTTGAAGAGCGGGTTGTTGCTGCCAAGGAGCTGGTAGTCCTTGAGCTTGGCGATGCTCACAAGGATCTTGTCGACCGCATCCTTGACCTTCGGAGCCGCCTTGAGCGCCCCCTTCTTGGCAATGAGGTCGTCGGCGGCCCGCTTGATGCGGTCTCCGGAGCCGTTGATGCTGCCATACAGGCCATTGATCTGGCTCGCCCAGCGGTTCGCCACCTCGGTGACCTTGGTCAGCTCGTCGGCGTCGGGCGCGTTGCAGAACTCCTGGCGGATCCCCTCGACGTCCTCGTCGCTCCAGGCGCGCAGCTGATCGACCTCGGCCTTCCAGCGGATGAATTCGTCGCGCAGCTCGCGATAGGTCTCGCCTGCCGCCTTCGTGTCGCGGCTCATCTCGTCGACGGCGCGCTTCACGTCGGGGTGATCGCGGCCGAGCACGAGGCGCTCGCAGGCTCGTGTCATGGCGCCGAACTTGTCCTTCCAGTAGCTGGACACCCGGTCGGCGGAGTCGCGAAGGTTCGAGGTCACCGCGGCCCACGGACCTTCGCTCTGGCTGAAGTTCTTGACCCGCCCGAGCCAGTCGTTCATCGACGAGTCGACTTCGCGGGCTCGCGCGACACCATCACGGACCGGGGTCCCCATGCGGTCGGCCTCTTCGGGCAGGTCGGTGATCGCCTTCTCGTGCAGTTCGGGGGAACCGACGTAGGCACGCACCTTTTCCTGGAGCGCTTTCTCCAGGTTCTCGCACTTGCTCGCGCCTTCGTCGGCGCGGTTCTGGGCGGTCTTCATCTCCTTCAGCGACTCGAGCGCGGTCCGCAGGTCGCGAACCCACTGCGGCCAGGCGGCCGCGATACGGCGGCTGTCCTCGTCGTCACCGGCGGCGCTCTTGAGGCGCTCGAGGTGCGACTCGAGCGCGGTCGTGATCTCGATGCCCCGTTGACGTAGCCGGTCCCGCTCTGCGACTGCACGTCCTTGACCCGATCCGCGAGGGTCGCCAGCAGCTCGTCGATCTTCTTGCGCAGCTCGGTGCGGCCCTGGCGCGAGTTGGCGAGCTTGCCGAGCACGGCCTCGACTTGCTTGTGGCGCTCGCGCTTGAGGACCTCTTCGCAGGCGCTGCGCGCCTTGTCGTAGTCGTCTCGATGCGCGCGCGCCATCGCGTCCGCGCTGTAGTGCATGTTGCTCCGCACCGAGGACCACTTGTTGTCGCTCGCGGAGAAGCGCTTGACCTCGTCGCGGTGGCGGTCGACCTCGGCGAGCTTGCGCTCGGCTTCCTTCATGAGGTCCTCACCCTTGCGGCCGACCGACTTCGCGAAGTCGGACAGGTCCTCGGCGCCGCGCGGATCGTCCTTGGTGGCGTTTGCCTTCGCGACCATCTCCTGGTCGAAGGCCTGACACGTCTTGATCGTCGCGTCGGCGTCGCGCTGCTTGTCCTTCAGCTTCTTGAGCTCGTCAGCAGCGGTGCGAAAGTCGCGGATGTAGCCGGGGTAGTTGCTCACGATGCGGCCGGCATCGGAGTCGTCGCCCTTCACGCGCGCGAGCTGGTCGACGTACGACTCGACCTCGCGGACGTAACCGAGCGCATCGCATCGCGCGCGGACGGATCAGACGTCGTCATCTGATCGCGCGCGCGTGTGTGGAGTCGGTCTCGTCAGGGCTGATAACTCCAGAGGTCGTCGAGGTAGCCCTGATCGCCGGCGGAGTCGTTGCCGAGGCCACCGAAGAGCCAGAGCTTGCCGGAGGCGTCGGTCCAGGTCGGGACGCCGAAGCGACTGCCCGGGACGTTGCCGTCGGACGGCACGCCGAGCGCGCCGTAGACGCCGGGCTGGCCACCGCTCGCACCGATGGTGTTGCTGCCGCTCATCCACGTCCACGTGCCTGCGGTCGGATCGAACTTCCAGAGGTCGTTGAGGACGCCGAGGCCTCCGGCGGAGTCGTAGCCCTGGCCGCCGAGGAGCCAGAAGGTTCCGGTGCCGTCGATCCAGGCCGCGCTGCTGAAGCGTCCACCGGGCACGTTCGCGGCGCCGGGCGTACCGAGCGTGCCGTAGACGCCGGAGGCGCCGCCGTTCTCCTGGCCCACGGTGTTGCTGCCACTGACCCACGTCCACGTGCCCGTGGTCGGCGTGTACTTCCACAGGTCGTTGAGGAAGCCGAAGGTGCCGGTCGAGTCGATGCCGATTCCGCCGAAGATCCAGACGTTGCCGGCGGCGTCGCGCCAGCTCATCGCGGCGTCGCGGCCGCCGGGATAGTTGGTCGACGCGGGCGTTCCGAGCGTGCCGTAGATGCCCGCGGCGCCGTGCGGGGGACCGGCGGGAACGGTGCTCGGGCCTGCCATCCACGTCCACGTGCCGGTGCCGGGCGTGTACTTCCAGAGGTCGTTGAGGTAGTCGAGCGACCCGGCAAAGCCCGAGGCGTCGATGCCGCTGCCGCCGAAGAGCCACAGGTTGCCGTCCGCGTCCATCCAGTTGACGGCGCCGTAGCGGCCGCCGGGGACGTTGGTGGCCGCGGGCGTTCCGAGCGTGCCGTAGACGCCGGCCGGTCCGCCAAACACCAGCGGCGAACCGACGGAGTCGCTGCCGCCCATCCACGTCCACGTGCCCGCGGAGAACCTCCAGAGGTCGTTGAGCTCGCCGGTGACGCCGAATCCGTCGATCCCCTCGCCGCCGAAGATCCAGACCGCGCCCGACGCGTCGACCCAGGCGCTCACTTGCTCGCGACCGCCGGGGACGTTGGTGGCCGCGGGCGTTCCGAGCGTGCCGTAGACACCGGCGGAGCCACCCGCGCCGCCGGTCGTGCTGGCGGGCGCGACCTTGCTCCCGCTGATCCAGGTCCACGCGCGCGCGGCCGGATCGAACTTCCAGAGATCGTCGAGCTGGCCACTCGCGCCCGCGGAGTCGACGCCGAAGCCGCCGAACAGCCAGAGGTTGCCCGCGGCGTCGCGCCAGCTCGCCGACTGATGACGGCCGCCAGGGATGTTGCCGGCAGCGGCGGTGCCGAGCGTGCCGTAGACGCCGGGCCGGCCGTAGTCCGGGGCCGTGTCACTGCCGCCCTCCCAGGTCCACTGGCCCGCGCCGCCCTGCTGCGGCGCGCACGCGATGGCGACGCTCCGCACGTCAGCGACGGCGGTGCCGCTGCCCGCCGTCACGCTACAGACTTCACCGGCTGGCTGGACGCGCACGGTGACGGCGTACGCCGAGCCACCGCCGACCGGCGTCGCGAAGACGAAGGTCGTCGAGCCGGAAGCGACCGCGAGGTCGTCGCCACCGTTGTCCTGGACGATCAGGCCATCGGCCGCGAGCCCGGAGATGGACCCGCCGATGCTGTAGGTCCCGTCCGGCGGAGCGTTGTTGTCTCCACAGGCCGAGCCGAAAAGGGACGCGATCGCGACCGCGCCGACGACGAAGGTACTTCTCATGGGTACGGCACCCTATGCCGGAACGTCGTCGTGCGCCCGTCGCGCGTAACACGCGGAAAATCTCTCAGCTGCGACGGGGCGCGTCGGAACGATCGCTCACCGGCTGGCGGCTATCGCACGGGTGCCTCCGACGGCTGGCTTCGCTGACGAAGCGGCAGCGGGCCTTCTCGGGAGGGCGGCAAGCTCCCACGCTGCGATGGCGGCGCGCCGCACGTCGGCGGAGGCGCGCGGCAGCTGATCACCCTCGGCGATCCCGCGATGAGCTTCGTGGCTACCGCGTGACGCAGAGATTGGGCGCCATGCTGTCGGGGCAGACGGCGCTGTCGCCGCCGCCGCCGCCGCAGGGATCGCTGCCGCACTGGCACACGGTGATGAGGTTGGTCGGGCACAGGAACTTGGTCTCGGGACAGCCGAGGCTGTAGCCGCCGGCGATCGCACCGAGCGAGGCGCTCGACAGGGTGCGGATGACTTCGCGTCGGAGACGGAGCGTTGACTTGCGCATGCGGCCTCTACGACGGGGCCGCTGCGGCGGATCGCGCGCGCCCCGTGAGGCCTCCGTGACACCCGCGCACGCGTTCGAGATCCTGCCGCGGCGCTGGGTCGTCAGGACGAGCCGAAGACCGCGAAGTCGGTCGCGAGGCAACGGCGCAGCCCCGCGTCGTCGAGGCCCCACCAGACGGCGTAGTGGCCGTCACCCAGGCCGCTGTCGAACCACTCCAGCGTGGCACCGCCCTTGAAATCGATCACCCCGTGGTGATGGTCGCGCACGGACAGGTCGCGCTCGATCGTCCGGTGGTGGCGTTCACTCGTCGCGATCTTCGTCTGCGTCTCGCCACCGATGAAGCACGCGACCCCGTGGTCGACGCCGTAGGCAAAGGGGTCGCCCGCGGCCGACAAGGCGGGCTCCCAGCGAGTGACACCCGCGACCGCGTCGCGCGCGCTCACGTCGTGCGCGTGCACGATGGCGCCCGTGTTCCGCTCGCCGAGCTCGGGCGCGGCGAAGCGCAGCGTGCACACGGTGGTGCGGAACTGCATCGCCGTCGCCTCGCGACGGGCCGCGCGCGTCGTCGTGGCTTCCCCCGGCGGGCGCACGTGCAACGCCCCGACAGGCGCCGGGGCGCCCGCGCACAGGTACGGGTCGCAGACCACGATGCGGCCGTCGGGTGAGCGCAGCGTCCCGCCGCCGGGGCGCCGCACCACGGCGTCGCCCCGCGACGTTGCGACCCGCTGGCCAGGCCGCAGGCCGAACGAGAGCCATGCGAGGGGCACCGTCGTGGCGGTCGCGACCGCGCGCGGGGCGCTGACGAACGACGCGGAGAGCGCAGTGCCAGGGGTGCCGACTGGCGACAGGGTCAGCGTGCTGTCGTCATCGACCGCCGCGTACTCTCGATGCTCGAGGTACAGGCGCTCGTCGTCGCCGAGCCTCAGCTGGTCGCGGAGGGCCCGGATGGACAGCAGCGGCTGGTTGATCGTGAACGCGATCCCGTCGACCCAGTACGGATATTCCATCGGCTCCTCCGTCGGCGAGAGTCACCACACGGGGGAGCTGCGGGCAATCCACGCCGCGCCGCAACGAGCGGCATCGTGCGATCACGCGCGGTGTCGCTCAAGGCGAGACCGCGGTCAGCGGTCGGTGGCTCCGGCGTCGTGCTTCGGCGCTGGGCGCAATCCGCCCGGGTTCGGCCGTGCGCGCGTCGTGTGATCGACGTAGATGAGCGCGTCGAAGCGCTGCGCGATGGCCTCCATCTGGCTCATGGTGGCCTCGCTCGCGAAGACGGCGCCGGTCTCGCGCATCGGCCGCGGCGCCGCGAGCCAGTCGGCCACCGGGCCCTTCGGGGCGCGGCGCAGATCGATCGCGAGCATCGGCAGGCCGGTCGCGGCGAAGGGGGCGCTCACGTCGGAGGCCGGGGGCGGCCCGAGCGTCTGCTCCTGGAGGCCGGCGGAAGTGCCGCTGGTGACGTCGATGGCCTGGAACGAGCCCTGCCCGAACGCGAAGCCGAACACGGTGTAGTCCTTGCCGTGGGTCTGACGCAGACGACTGCCCATGCTGTGGACGCCATCGGAGGTGATCGACACGTGGGCGTTGTGCGCCCACAGCACGACCCGGGTGCCAGTGGGCTGGCGGCGCAGCAGCGCGTCGATGTTCTCGGCCATGGCGCGATCGCGCGCGTCGTCGCTCGAGCCCGACTGCATCATCGTGACGGCCTGGTCGAGCACGCGCAGATCCTGGCGGGCGTCGAGGAAGGCGTCCTTGCCAGCGGCGCGCGACCACGCCGCCGCCGAGCGATCGAAGCGCCGGGCGAGCTCGGCGAGCCGGGCCACGATCGCGGTGCGGTCGGCAGCGGGCACGGCCGACCACGCGTCCTCGCGCTCGCCCCCGAGCACTGCGAGCGGCGTCACCAGGGCGTCGACGTCCGCTGGCGCGACCCGGGTCAGGAACGCGCGGACGTTCGCGTAGGCGACCTTGGTAGTCTGCATGTCGAAGCCGGCGAACTGGACCTTCCGCACGTGCTTCGGATCGGCATTCCACGCGCGCATCCACTCGATCATCGCGAGGACCTCCTCGGTGTTCCAGGTCCAGAAGTAGATGCCATCGAGCGCGGCCTTCGGATCGCCCTTGCCGCGCAGCACGTAGTCGTTGATCGCGCGGCACTCGGGCAGATTGGCCTCGATCGCGAATACCGAGAAGCCATGTCGGGCGACCAGGTACTCGAGGATGCGGTGCTTGAGCTGGAAGAACTCGCGCGTGCCGTGAGTCGCCTCGCCGAGGCCGACTAGGTGCGCCTTGCCCACCATCGCGCCGATCGGCGCCAGATCGGCCTGGCCGTGACCGGCTTCCGCGGAATCGAGCCGCGCGGCGTTCGCCGCGACCCATGCGGTCACCACCGCCGGCGGCGGACCGAGCTGCGTGATCCGTAGCTCGATCGCGACCTCGTCGCCGATCCGGGTGCCCACGGCGTCGCCGCGCAGATCCGCGCCGATGATGCTCGCCGAGTACTGGTCACCGCGGGGCAGCCGCGCGGTGAACTGCCCATCCGCGCCAATGGGGATCGCGAACACGTCGCCACCGTGACCGCTGATGGGCCCGACCTGTGCGTAGGTCCCGGGTGGCAACGGCGCCGCCGCGATCACGCGGCCGCGCACGCGCACACCGCCGCTGGCTTCCAGCGCGAGGCGGAGCTCGCTGTTGTCCTCGGTGAGCTCCCGCGGATCGACGAAGGCGCCGTCACCGGTGGCGTGCTGCGCGGACAGGCTCCACACGCCGCTGACCGCGTGGAACGCGAAGCGACCGCTGGAGCCCGTGGTGGTGATCTGCGCGACCCTGCCGCTCGCCGGGGTCAGCGCGACGACCGCCCCGGCGACCGGCGCGCCGGCGGGATCGATCACGACGCCGCCGAGCTCGACCGGCCGGGGCGGCGGTACGTCGGTCACCTCGAGCCGCAGGTCATCGAACCACGCCGTGCCGCCGCCCACCACCAGTGGCCCCAGGACCAGGCCGACGCCGTCCGCCGGGACGTCGACGGACACGCTGGCCTCGCGCCAGGCCTCGGTCCCCGTCAGGCCGCGGCCTACCATGTTGTCGAAGACGTGCGTCGCCCCGCCGTCGACGCGCAGCCACAGCCCCGCCCATCCCGGCGCCGTGACGCCGTCGGTCTTGATCCAGGCGTGCAGGCGCACCCGCTTGCCGCGCAGCGCGATCGCGTCGAGCCCGCGCCCCGCCCCTGCGAAGGTGCCCGCTGGGTCATGCACCCGGAGGCTCGTCGCGCCGCCGTGGGCGTCGTGATCGAGCGCGACCGCGACACCGGTCGTGCCCCCGTTGGCGTCCGCCCAGCCGGTCGCCCAGCCGTCCGCGACCTGCTCGAAGTCGAGGTTGAGCGCGACGCGGTACGGATCGTCCGGCGGTCGAGCGTCTGGCACGACGAGCGCAGGCGTGACCGGGGAGCTGAGTCGCGCGACCGGCGGGGTCGAGGGCTGGCCGCACGCGAGGAAGCCGACGGCGATAGAGATGGAGACGGAGACGGACCGCATTCCGGAGCGCATGAACCACGCTATCGGGGACATGCGCAATCGGTTGCGTTGCTCGCGACGACACCGCCGCCGAGATGCGCATCCGCGTTCCCGTGCGGCGTGTCGTCGCGCCTCGCGCCCATCGTCGCAACTCCTCGGAACCAGCCGGACGCGCAGGAACGACGCGGCTCCCGCGAACCGGGATGCGGTCGACTTGATCGGTATCCATGCGTGCCCTGCTCGGCCCGATCGTCCTGCTTCTGCTCGAGTCGATCGCCCGGGCGCAACCGGCGGCAGCGCCTCCGCCCGTGCCGCCGGCGGCACCGCCCGCGCCGCCGGCGATGCGGCTCGAGGTCCACGGCTTCGTGGGCGGGTCCTTGTACCTGCAAGATGCGGCGATCGGGCCGTTCAACGGCGGCGGCGCGTGGTTCGTGACCGGCGCGCCGACGAGCGATCGCTGGTCGCTGGGCGGCGACGTGCGCCAGAGCCGGATCAACATCTCGGTCGCGGGCCCGCCGGTGATGGCGGGCGCGACACCGAAGGCCGTGGTCGAGCTCGATCTGTTCGGCGGCAACGGCGCGGGCGCGTTCGGCGACGCCTCGGTGCTGCCGCGGTTGCGCGTGGCGTACGCGGAGCTGGGCTGGGCGCACTCGACGGTGCAGGTCGGCCAGGCGGCGTCGCTGGTGCTGGCGATGGTGCCGGCGACGGTCGGACACGCGGCCTATCCGCTCACCTATTCGGCCGGGACGATCGGCTGGCGCTTCCCAGGCGTGTTCGCGACCCACACGATCGCGCTGGCAGCGCCGAAGACGGCGATCGAGGTCGCGGCGATGATCGCGCGGCCGGCGTGGCAGAACCCGAACAACGCGGCGTTCGACGCCAAGCCGTTCGTCTCCCAGGACAGCTTCGGCATGGGCCTCGGCGAGGCGTCGGGGCTGCCGCAGCTCGAGGCGCGCATCAAGTTCGTGAGCCCGCGGCTCGAGGCGTTCGGCGCCGCTCACTTCCATCGCGTCGATCGCACCGGCACCGGTGCGGGCGCGGGCGCGCAGGTCGATCTCGATGTCGTCGCGGCGAACGCGGGCATCAAGCTGAAGCTCGCGCCGATCACGGTCGCCGCCTCGGGCTACGTCGGCAAGAACCTCGCGCCGCTGTGCGGCACGCTGCTGCAGTTCCAGGGCGCGGCGAGCGGCGACGTCCACGAGTGGGGCGCGTGGACGCAGGCGGAGTACGCGATCACGCCGCAGCTCTCCGCCTTCGCGCTGGCGGGTATCGCCCGGCCGCGCGCGTCCGAGGCGCGCGCCGCGGGGCTCACGCGCATCGACAACCGCGTGGCCTCGGGGATGATGCGCTATCTGGTCGGCGGCTACGCGGTCGGGCTCGAGGTCACGCGCTGGCACACGCGCGTGATCAGCGGCGCGGGCTCGACGCTCCTGCGCGGCGATCAGGTGATGACGAGCGCGACGTTCACGTTCTGATCAGCGGCGCCGGCGACGCCGGAGCGCGGCGAGCCCGAGGACAAGCAGCGGCGCCGCGGCGCGCTCGGGCCGGGCGCCCGCGCGGCAACCGCAGCCGTCGTCGGCGCTGTCATCGAGGCCCGCGCCGCCTGCGTCGGGCTCGATCGCGGGTGCGGCATCCGGCGTGGCGGGGGCGGCGTCGGGCGTGACCGGCTCGCCGGCGCAATCGGGATCACCGCAGCCCGGGATGCAGTTGCCCTCGGCGCCGCACTGCCGCGCGCAATCGGGATCGCTCGCGCAGGTCGGATCGCAGACGCCGTTGTCACCGCAGTTGTTGGCGGCGATCGCGGCGCAGTCGGGGTCGAGCGGCGCGGTGCAGGCCTCGGCACACATGCCATCGGCGGCGCAGTGCGCTGCGGCGCAGTCGGGATCGCCGACCTGGCCATCGTGGTTGCAGGTCTCGTCGCACACGCCATTCGAGCGACAGGGATCGCCGGGCTCGAACTCGTCGATGTGCGGCTGGATGAAGTCGTCGATGTACGGCTGATCCGAGCGCTGATCGGCACCATCGAGCGCGCAGCTGGCATCGCCCGACGAGGTCACGCCGATCAGCCACTCGACGCCGTGCTCGATGAAGAACGCCGGCCCGCCGGAGTCGCCGTTGCACGTGTTGCGGTTCATCGTCTCGGTGTCGAGGTAGTAGAACAGCTCGGCGGGCAGGTTGTCGGGCGCCGGATACGAGTTGCCGACCACCGCCGGCCCGACGACGTGGATCGGGAACGTGGTCACGCGCTTGGTGCCGAAGCCGGCGCCGGAGCCCGAGGTCGCGCCGAAGCCGGAGAACACCAGCGACGGGCCGATGAAGCGCGGCGTGTTGGCCATCGTGTCGCGGAACAGCGGCGCGGGCTGGACCGGCGCGTCGGCGCCGAGGTGCAGGATGCCCAGATCGAACGTGGCGTTCTGGTTGGGCAGGTCGCGGTACATCGGGTGCTGGATCTCCTCGACCACCGGGATCTTGGTCCCGGCGCCGCCGTTGATCGACGTGCCGATGAAGATGTTGCGCACGCCGCCGATGCAGTGGCCGGCGGTCAGCACCGTGCGCCGGGAGATCACCGTGCCGGTGCAGAACGCGCGGGTCGCGCCGCCCACGCCGACCACGTAGCGATGGTTCGAATCGGTGATGCCGTTGACGATCGCGCTGGCCTGCTCGTCGGTGGCGGGCGCCGGACCGACGCAACCGGCGACGAGCGCGAGCGAGGATCCGACGAGCGCGACACGCGATGCGACCATGTCTACCGGTAGCGCGGGTCGCGCCGGCCGCCGAGCGCGCGCCGCGGCTACCTCTTGTCCGCGCATGACCTGCTGAGACCTCGAGGCAGCGCACGGGCGTGACACGTTGACTCGCAACCGAGGTGCGGCCGTGTCGCAGCGCACCGTCAGTCGGCGGCGTGATCAGCGCACGAGCACCGCGTCGATCAGGCCGTAGGCGACCGCCTCCTCGGCGGACATGAAGTTGTCGCGCTCGGTGTCGCGCTTGATCGCCTCGACGGCCTGGCCGGTGTGCTTGGCGTAGAGCTCGTTGATCGTGTCGCGCGCGCGCAGGATCTCGCGCGCGTGGATCTCGATGTCGGTCGCCTGGCCGCGGAACCCGGCGAGCGGCTGGTGGATCATCACGCGCGCGTGCGGCAGCGCGAAGCGCTTGCCCTTGGCGCCGGTGGCGAGCAGGAAGCTCGCCATCGACGCCGCCTGGCCCATGCAGTACGTGGCGACGTCGCAGTGCAGGAGCTGGATCGTGTCGTAGAGCGCGAGCCCGGCGGTGACCACGCCGCCCGGCGAGTTGATGTACATCATGATGTCCTTGTCCGGATCCTCGGAGTCGAGGAACAGGAGCTGGGCGATGATGACGTTGGCGATCTCGTCGTCGATCTCGCTGCCCAGGAACACGATGCGATCGCGCAAGAGCCGCGAGTAGATGTCCCAGCCGCGCTCGCCGCGGTGGGTCTCCTCGACGACCGTGGGCACCATCCGCATCGACGGCCTCATATCACCGGGATATCTCATCGCCGCACCTCGGGCGCCGACAGCCACGCGACCAGCGCCGCGCGCGCGAACCGCCAGACCGCGCCGAGCTTGCGCCCCGGCAGCGTGCCGGCCTCGGCCAGCTCGATCACCAGCGCCTCCTCGATCTGGAGGAGCTGCGCGGCCTGCTCCGCGCTCATCACCTCGGGCGGGTCGTAGGCCTGGAACGAGTACGCCCCCAGCGACGGCCCCGCGGCGGCCATCTCGGCGCCCGTGGCCCGCGGGTGCGAGAGCGCGCCGAGCGCCGACAGGCCGCGCAGGCTGTCGGGATCGACGTAGCGCGTGACCAGGCCGGCGATCAGATCTTTCTTGGGGATGCCGAGCGCGTCGGAGGCGCGATCGAGCTTGTCGCCGGCGGACGCCGGCAGGCGGACGTAGAGCGCGGTCTCGGGCGGGCTCTTCTTCGACATATGCGCAAGATATTCTCCGGATATCTCGGCGTCAAGCCCTTCATCTTGCGGCGGCGCCTCACGCTCGCGCCGAGGTCTGCCAGCGGACCGCGCCGGCCGTCGTGATACTCCGCCGACATGGCCGACGACCCCGTCCCGACCGCGCGCCTCCGCGCCGACGCGCCATCGCTCGCGAGCGCGTCCGCACCGCCCGCCGCGCCGCTGTATTCGCCCGGGCAGGTCGCCGCCGCGACCTTCTTCGGCACCCCGCTCGCGGGGGCGTGGCTCTTCGCGACCAACGAGCGTCGCTGCGGCCACCCGGGGCGCGCCGCCGTATCGCTGGTCGTCGGTACGGCCGCCACGGCGCTGCTGGTCATGCTCGCGCTGGCCGTCAGCACGAGCATCCCGCGCCTGGCAGGCAGGATCGCGATCCTTCCGGTCCTTGCCATGGGGCAGCTCGCGCGAGTCCTGCAGGGCAAGGCGTACGCGAAGCACCTTGGCAACAGCGGACGGCGCGCGCCGATCTCCAGCGTGATCGCGGCCACCGGAGTCGGGCTCGCGCTGGGCGTGGGGGTCGCGTACGCCACCGGCTATGCCTACCTCAGCGCGACCGCTCCTGCGCGGATCGAGATCGGAGGAAGCGAGTTCCTCTACGCCGATGGAGTCACAGAGCGCGAGGCACAGGCGGTCGGCGATGCCTTGCAGGCGATCGGCATGCTCAGCCCGAAGCGGCCGTTGACCGTCGTCGTTCGCCGCGACCACGGTCGCGTCGTCGTCGGCTTCACGATGCCCGCGGGCCCCGCGAGCCATCCCGAGATACGGCAAGCGTACCGGAACCTCGCCGTCGAGCTGTCCCACCGCGCGTTCGACGATGCTCCGGTCGACGTGGCGATGCTCGACCCGCAGGGGACCGCGCGTGTCACGCTCGCCTGGGAGGGGCGACCGCAGAAAGTCGATGACGGCCTGGGCCAACCGATCGAATTCCGGCCCCCCGCGACCGAGGCGGAGGCGCGCGCGGTCGGGGTCGTGCTGCGGCAGGCGAACGTGCGAACGGCCGATCACCCAGCGTCGTTGGTCGTGCGCCGCGACGCCGGTCGACCGGTCGTCGAGCTGGAGGTCGACGACGCGGTGCTCGACGACACGGCCACGCAGACCCGGCTGCACGCGACGGTGAACGATTTGTCGGCGCTAGCCTTCAGCGGCGCCCCGGTCGACCTCTGGCTGGACGATCATGGGGGGGCCGTGCGCGTGAAGCTCACCTGGGAGACGCGGCCGCAGCCCTGATCGCGACAGGCCGCGCTGCGATCGCGCCAATCGCCGGGCGCGCGATTTCGGCGCGCGCGCGACATGCCACATCTGCGAGGCGCGCGGCCACCGCGCGATCAAGGGAGTGGAATCGCATGTCGCTGTCCGCCGCCAAGAGCCGGGTGATGCAGGCCCGGATGCAGATGGAGTCGAATCGCCTCGATGACGTGGAGCCGACGCTGGACGCCGCGCTCGGCTTCCTGCGCGAGGTCCCCGATGCCGAGAAGGCCTCGCTGCTCGTCGACCTCCAGGCGATCCGCGCCGAGCTGTCGACGATGCTGATGCCCGACGACCAGCGCTTCCTGTCGGCGGCGAAGGGCAAGCTGCGCCAGGCGAGCTCGCAGCTCGAGATGCGCCAGAGCGTGGCCGATATCGAGGTCACGCTGCGCGGCGCGGAGGAGTTCCTCGCGAAGGTCGCGCCGCGCCACGTCACGCACATCGCGCCGGTCACGGCGGAGATCGCGGCGCTGCGCGGCGTGCTGCACGGCGCGGCGCCGACGCCGGCACCCGCGCCGGTCCCCGCGGTCGCACCAGCACCCGCGGCCATCCCTGTGGCCGCGCCCGCCGCCGTGGCCGCGCCCGTCGCCGTCGCCGCGCCCGTCGCCGTCGCCGCCCCCTCCCCCGCGCCCGCCGCCGATGGCCAGCCCGCGGCCACCGCCGAGGACAGCCTCCGCCAGGCCGAGCGCGAGGTCATGAACGAGCGCTCGTTCGACGCCGCGCGCCACGCCCCGAAGCAGGCGGCGGCCGCCGCCGCGATCGCCGCGCTCGCGCAGCTCGATCCCGCGCACCCGAACCTCGCGGCGCTGGAGCGGCGCCTCGCCGAGGTCACCGACAGGGCCGAGCTGCTGGTGATCGATGCGTTCACGCAGTCGATCGAGAGCGCGCAGCGCGCGGCCGCGCGCGACGCCAACCAGTTCGAGGAGGCCCGCGACAAGCACAACCCCAAGGAGCTCGCGCCCGGCGCCACCGCCGACAAGCTCGTCGCGTGGGCGGACCAGGTCCGATCCCGCGCCGACGCCGCGCGCGCCCAGCTCACCGGCGAGCGCGGCCGCGCCAAGCTCGCCGAGGTCCTTGCCTGGTGCGCGAGCATCGACGCGCAGGTCGCCGCGCTGCGGCTGCTCGACGAGGCGTGCGCGCTGTTCCGCGTCCAGGCCGACGTCGAGCTGGGCACGATCGCGATCGGCGCGGCCCTCGACTCGACGGAGTGGAACTTCAGCCGCGATCCCGAGCGGGTCGTGCTGGCGTGGGACGCGGTCAAGAAGCTGATCGGCGCGTTCCTGGAGCCGCGCTTCGCCGGGCTGCGCGAGGTCGACCGGCTGCTCACGCGCTACCGCGCGGTCGAGCAGCGGGTCGCGACCGAGCTACGGCCACTGCTCGCCAGGCTGCGGGTCCGCCCGCTGATCGCGCGCGCGACCCACTCCCTCGAGCTCCTCGAGCGCGACACCGACGCGCTCGACGAGGAGCGCGTGCTGCAATGGCGCCAGGCGCTGCGCGACGCGCTGGCGCCGCTCGCGCGCGACTGGGCCGATGATCCCGACGCCCAGGCCTTCCTCGCGAAGTGCGCGCGCGCGTTCCGCCGCTCCGAGGAGGAGCTCGGCGACAAGCTGGTGCTGCGCGAGATCCAGGTAGCCGAGGTGTTCGTCAAGCCGCTGACCGAGCGGGTCGAGCGCGCCCTCGCCCTGCGCTCCGCCGACCGCGTCCGCGTCCACGCCCCGCGCCTCGCCGCGCGCCTCGGCATGCTCGCCCCGTTCCTCGGGCAGCAGCGCGCGCAGCTCCTCGACGCGCGCGCCCGCGCCGCGCTGGCCCGCATCGAGCCCGAGCTCGGCGCCGAGGTCGCGCGCGCGGTCGCCGACGCCGAGCAGGTCCCGGAGTTCGCGTTCGATCTGGCGACCGACACCAAGATCGCCGCGGTGCTCGGCCGCCTCGACCGCGCCTTCGCCAGCTACCGCAGCGACCACCTCGAGCACCAGGAGAAGTTCGAGGCGGCGGTCGATCCGGCCACCGGCGTCGCGGGCTACGGCGCCGATCGCGACATCGACAGCGCGGCGAGCACGATGATCCGCACGGTGCGCGGCGCCGAGGACATCGCCGACGAGCTCCGCCGGCTCGATCGCGCGCACCCGGCGATCACCGTCGTCGAGCAGGCCGTGCCGGCGCTGGTCAAGCGCGCGCAGGCGTGGAAGGCGCGGCTCGGCCAGACCTTCGCGTACGCCGGCGTGATCGGCCGCGCCCGCGACATCCTCGACGACGCGCGCCGCGATCGCGCGCGCGCGACCACGGGCGACGCGTACGACGCGATCGGCAGCTGGCCCGAGGCGCTCGCGAAGCTCGCCCGGGTCGACGCCGCGGTCGCCGAGGCGATCGCGATCCTGCCCGGCGATCACGACGAGGCCGACGAGCTCCGCGCCCAGGCCGAGGAGCTGCGCGCCGAGGCCGGCGACGGGCTGCGCGCGATCTGCCTGCGCGAGGCGACCCGCTGCGCGATCGCCAACGACGGCAGCGGCGCGCAGCGCTTCGCCGCGGCGCTGCGCGACACCCTGCCCGACGCCGCCGAGAACGCGCAGATCGCGGCGGCGATCGCCGGCACCGCCGACACCCGGCAGCGCGCGCAGCACGAGATCGAGACCCGCGGCGAGCTGATCCGCGCGCGCGCGACCGAGGCCGCCGACGCGCTGCGCCCGACCTTCGACGCCTGGGCCGCCGCGAAGGCGCCGATCGTCGCGCTCGGCGGCACGATCGTGCAGGACATCGTGGCGTACACCGGCAAGTGGATCGCCGGCCACGCGCGCCACCTCGGGCGCCTGCTCTACGACGCCCCCGACGAGCTCCACGGTGACATCTATCAGTTCGACTACGATCCGGCGCTGCGCGATCAGCTGCTCGCCGACATGAAGCGCCTCGATGATCTGTACGAGGCCATGGCGACCGCGGTCGTGGCGCGCCACGCGATCAGCGGCGTCGGCACGACCACCCAGCACTACCCGCGCGACGCGCACTACCTGTGCGAGATCGTCGGCATCGCGCAGTACACCCCGCGCCGCGAGGTCCGCGACGCCTACGGCCGCGTGCTCGGCACGATCGATGGCCAGCCCTACCCGGTGCCGCGCGTCGTGATCCGCGGGGTCGCGACCACGTACTTCGTGATCGTTCCCGGCCACGCGCCGAGCCTGACCGGGCTGAACGTCGACGGCATCGTCCCGTAACACGCGCGGTCCGGCCCCGGGTGGACCAGGCCCTCGTTCTGGTCCAGGGGGCCCCGCCGCAACCGCGCGGATCCGCTGGCGTGGCCCCCGGCATCGCGCTTGCTGAACCCAGGGCATGGATCATCGGCAGGCGCACGCGCATCTCGACCCGGGGCTCGTCGGGAGCCGCCTCGACTCGCCCGCTGACGCGGCGGCCGCGACCCCGCGCGGGGGTGGACCAGCCCTGGACCAGCGGACCCGGCCGGCGCCGGGCCTCGCGCCCCGCCCTGGCCTCGCGCTCGCCTCGGGCGCCGAGGAGCTCTGCGCCGATCCGATCGGCCGCTGCCTGATCGGCTCGACCTTCGCGCTCTGGTGCGCCGCGCCGGATCTGTCGGGGACGATCCTGTGGGGCGCGCCCGACGAGCGCGACGGCCGCGCGCTGCTGGCGGCGATGGCGTTCGTCGAGCACCCCGCGGTCGCGCGCGAGCGCTGCGCGTTGTTCGACTGCCGCGCGGTCGAGCGCGTCGATGGCGAGGCGCTGCTCGAGTTCACGCGGCACGCGCGCGAGCGCATGGCGGAGTGGTCGCCGCGGACCCGGCGCCAGGCCGTGCTGGTGCCCGATGGCCTCGCCGGCATCCTGTTCACCGGCGCGCTCGCCACGCTCGCGCCGAGCCACCCGTGCCGCGTCGCGACCGAGCTCGAGGCCGCGCTCGCGTTCCTCGATCACCCGCTCGCCGCCGCGGCCCACGCCGCGGCCAGCGCCCACGCCGAGGCGGTGCGCGGGCACGCCGCGCTGCTCGGCCGGCTGCGCCTGGTGCTCGCGCCCCGCCTCGTCGAGGCGACCGTCGAGAGCTGCGCCGCGGCGCTGGGCCTGTCCGCGCGCACGCTGCAGCGCGAGCTCCACCGCCTGGGCACCTCGTTCTCCGACGAGCTGCGCCGGGCGCGCGTCGCGGCCGCCGACGAGCTGCTCCGCTTCACCGACGCGAAGATCGAGTCGACCACGGTTTTTTGTGGCGCAGGTGGCTGGGTGCCATCGCCGAGGCGATGTTGACCGGACGGATGATCGGCTTGGGTG